>SYGQ01000201.1 GCA_005799475.1 Planctomycetia bacterium
GAGGCAGAAGCCGTCGTCCTTCTCGACGCGCTGCTGCACGGCGCGAGCCCAGTCAACAAGCGGTCGACCTGGTTGCATGGCCGCGACGCCCAGACGAAGGCTCTCGCGTCCGGATCTCATCAGCGCTTTCGCGACCGGATCCCCCGACTTGACGAGATAGGTCCATGCCGCGTCGCCGATCCATCCGTTGTGGCGCACGCCGATGTCGATGGATACGAGGTCTCCTTCCTTGATCGGATCACTCGTCATGGTGTGCGTGCCATGCACGACGCATGCATTGACACTGAGGCACGCGTGGCTCGGAAAGGGGGGATGTTCGCGGGTCCTGTAGCCCAGGAAGCAGGACTCACAGCCGATGGTCGCGAGGGTCTTTGCCACGAAGGCGTCGATCTCGGCGAGCGTCTGACCTTCGCGCAAGAATCCTGCGAGCGCTTCGTGAGTCTTGACGACGCACTCCGCAGCAGCGGCGGCGCACTCGGCATCGCGTGTTCCCAGCATCGAGCGAAAGTTAGCCGATGCCGCGTGCGTCATCGATGACGGCCTCGCCGCGGGCGAGAACCATGATCGGTAGAGATCCTGCGAGTTCGTAGCCCAAGGCGCGTTCATCGCGGTGTTCCCACAGCGCAAGGTCTGCGGACTTGCCTGCCTCAAGCGAGCCGCACTCGCGTGCGAGCCCGAGGACGCAGGCGCCGTTCCATGTCGTCGTGGTGATCGCTTCCGCCGGTGTCATCCGCAACTCGCGTACGGCGAACGAGTGGACGATGGACATCGCGCGGACGGGGGCGCTGCCGGGGTTGGCGTTGGTGGCGAGCGCGAGGGCACCGCCGGCGTCGATGAACTCGCGCGCACGAATGCAGGGCGCGCCAAGGCAGAAACTCGTGGCCGGGAGGCCGACGGCAATCGTCGGGCTCTTGGCCACGAGTTCGAGGTCGTCGCGCGTCGCGGCTTCGAGGTGATCGACACTTCGCGCTCCCAAGGCCACCGCGCGCGCGATCATCCCGAGCGAGTTGAACTGGTCGGTGTGGACTCGCACAGAGAGTCCGAGCACCACCGCGCGTTCGAAGTACCGCACACACTCATCGACGCTCCATGCGCCTGTTTCGCAGTAGGCGTCGGCGACAATCCCCGGATGGGCCTTCGCCACAGCTGGAAGTGTCTCGTCGATGGTTCGTTCGACGAATCGCGATGCCGCCGGGTCTTTCGCGTGCGCGCCGAGAAATGTGGGAACGATCCGAAGCGGCGTCGCCCTTCCCGCAGCAGTGATCGCCTCGAGCATGCGCAACTCCGTCGCGGTGTCGAGCCCGTAGCCGGACTTCACCTCGACCGTCGTCGTGCCAAACGCGGCCATCTCGCGCGTGCGCCGAACAACTCCCTCGGTGAGTGTGGAAGTCGACGCCGCGCGTGTGGCGCGCACACTGGCGAGGATCCCGCCGCCCTTGGCAAGAATCTCGAGGTACGGAACCCCGGCGAGTTTCATCTCCCACTCGTTGAGCCGTTCGCCTTCGTAGCACGCGTGCGTGTGGCAGTCGACGAAGCCCGGAGTGACCAGCCGTCCGCGCGCGTCGATCACTCGCTCGCCCCCCATCGCCTTCGGAGCGTCGCCTGCACCAAGGGCATCGATGCGCGAACCGCACACGCGCATCCACCCGCGCTCGATGACGCCGAGGTCGCGCATCGCGTCGCCCCGGCGGGGCAGCACCGAGGAGCCGCCACCGGCGAGCGTCGCGATGCGCGCATTGAGGATCAGGAGCGAGCGCACCTTGGCACGGTACCGTAGTGTGTGATGATGCTCTTCGTAGTTCGCCACGCCAAGGCGCACGACCGGGACCACCACGCATGGCCCGATGACTCGCAGCGCCCGCTCACGAAGAGCGGCGCGCGACGGTTTGCGACACTGGCGCGCACACTTGCGACGCGGTACGAACCACCGTCGATCGTTCTCGCGAGTTCCTACGAACGGGCGTGGCACACGGCGAAGATTCTTGAAGCGGAGGCAGGTTGGCCAGCCCCGGCACCGGGACGCCCACTCGAGTGCGACGAAGACGCCTCAGTTCATGAGATTGGCCGCTGGCTTCGCGACACCGTTGGCGAGGCCGAGTCCGCCGCGATTGTCGGCCACGAACCACTCCTGAGCGAGGTGGTCAGCGAACTCATGGGATGCCACGGCCCCGGCGTCACGATGTCCAAGGGAGCGATTGCCGTCTTGAACCTGCGCGACCGCGCCGCGCTCCTTGATCCGGGTGACTCCCAAGGAGGCGCCGCCGAACTCCTCGCTCTCGTGGACCCGCGCTGGGTCGCCGAGTAGGGGCTTCGTCGGCATGACCGAACGGCTAGACTCAGCCGCGCCACCGATGAGTACCCAGCACGAACCCACCGTCAAGAAGACCACCTTCGTCGAGTTCATCTGGGACGGCAGCGTCCTCATCGTCCGGCCGGCGGGTCCAAACATTGGTCAGCGCGAGGCGCCGATCATGAACGGTGACATCGACCCGCACATCAAGTCGCTTGGGAAAGCCGTCAAGTTCATGGTGCTCGACCTCAGCGCGGTGCAGTTCATGTCCTCGATGGGGATCGGCTCGTGCATCAATTGTCGCAACGGGGCCGCCGCCGTGGGGGCCAAGCCCGTGCTCTATGGCGCGAACAAGGATCTCCGCGCGCTCCTTGCGATGATGAAGATCGAAAAGCTCTTTGCGATCGCCGAGAGCCGCGACGCCCTCAACAAGCTCGTCGGCCGCTGACCGGCCCGGGGGGTCAGCGGGCGCTCTTCGTGTGGATGACGATGTCGGCGCCGTTGAAGTCTTCGGGGGCGATCGTTATCGCGGCGCTCGGCACAAGATCGACGACGAGGATCGATAGGTTCGGACACTGCATGGCGAACTGCGCAACGGTCCCCAGTCGCTCGCCAATGTGGAACGCACCGACGCAGTGGATCACCTTGTAGCCCGAGTTTTGGGCGCGCGCGGCACTCAGGCCCATCGTGCGGTCCCAGACCCGTTGCGCGCGGTGGAACGAGTCGACTTCGTCATCAGACACAAGATCACCCGTGATGATCGCCGCTCCATGTGCCCCATCCGATCGCATCTCAATGATGAGCGCCTTGAGCCGTTCCCAATCGCCGTCGCGTGAGATCGCCTCGTCGACCTCGAACTGCGACCGCTCCTCCGGCCCGAGCGCGCACAGCGGGTCGTATCCCTCGGTGCGCGCACGAGTGACATACGGACGCGGCGCGTTCGCGGCCACAACCGGCGCCCTCGCGCGCTTCGCGGAGTCGATCATCGGCTGGTACCACGGCATCCAGGTTCCAACGCCCGCCCAATCGCGGGACTTCGTTCTCGTCACGAAGTCGTCGACGGATATCTCGCCCCGCAAGTAGGCGTCGGTGAATCCCTGATCGTCGCGCTCAAGAAACTCAAGGCTGAGTGCGGGTCGCTCGTGCGAAGCGATGAAACTCTCGACGAGCGCATGCTCGACGGTGTGCGCGGTGGCATCGTCGTGCGTCTCTCCGACGAAGACGGCGTCGGCTTTGGCGACCCGATCGAGAACCTCACTCCACGCCAGCCGTGCGCATGAGGCGGCGTCAAAGATCGCGAGTGCTGTGGGATGTGGCGCACGCGCAAGTTGCTCGCTCGGCGTCGGTTTCACCTGCGCCACGCAACTCGGCAGCGTGGCCAGCAGCGCGAGCAGCGCCGTCCAGCGCCGCGGTGTTGGAACTGACCACCAAAATCCATGCACTCGATTGGGATTCATCGGCATCGGAACTAGGCTAAGGGCATGCCGCTCGCTCTTGCGCTTGCGCTCATTGTGGCGGTCGACTCGGTGGTTCGCGTCGAAGTGAACTCCGTGCGTGATGTCCGGGTGATGGAGCAGCTTTCGAATGACATGTGGTCACACGGCATCCGCGCAGGGTCGGCAGACTATCTGGTGACGACCTCTGAGCGCGACGCCCTCGCCCGCACCAACTTGCGTTGGTGCACCCTCATCGAAGATGTGGATGCCCTCATTGCGGCAGAGTTCGAGCGCCTCCACCGTCCCTCCGAGGGCGGCGTCGCCGACGACTCTTGGTTCGCCGACTTCAAGGATCTCGCTGCCGTCAACGCGCGGCTTGAGGCGCTCGCCGCGATGCGCCCAGACATCGCGTCGACCTTCACGGTCGGGCTCTCACTTGAGGGCAGACCCATCCGCGGGATCCGCATCAGCGCGATCCCCGCGGGCACGCCCGCCCCTGCCATCGTTCTCGACGGCACGCAGCACGCCCGCGAGTGGGGCGCGACGATGACGACGATGTACGCCGCCGATCACCTCGTCGAAACGGCATCGACCGATCCGAGAGTCACGGCGCTACTGTCGCGCGCGGAGTTTTTTGTGATACCCATCGTCAATGTGGACGGCTACGCGTTCACCTGGGCCGACTCGGCCAATCGGCTCTGGCGCAAGAACCGTCGCAACAACGGCGACGGCTCGTTTGGTGTCGACACCAACCGCAACTGGGGGTACCAGTGGGGCGGCGCGGGGTCGAGCGCGAGCCCAAGCAGTGACACCTATCGCGGCCCCGCGCCATTCAGCGAGCCCGAGACGATGGTGATGCGCGACTTCTTTCTCGCGCACCCGACGGTCGTGTCCAACATTGACTTCCACTCGTACAGCCAGTTGGTTCTCTCGCCGTGGGCCTACACCAATGATCCCAACCCCGACGCGGCGATCTTCGCCGCAATCGGCCAGTCGATGGGATCAGCCATCACCGCGAGTTCCGGGCTCCAGTACACCGTGGGGCCCGCAGGATCGACGCTCTATCTCGCCAGCGGGGGATCCATCGACTGGGTCTACGGTGCGCAGGGTGCGCTCAGCATGGCGATCGAAGTTCGCGACACGGGTGCCTACGGATTCGTGATGCCCCCCGCGGAGATTCTCCCGTGCGCACGCGAGTGCTTTGCGGCCATGCTGGCGATGGCCGAAGCGACCGCCAAGAGTGCGATCATCTCGCTGCCGCAGGGGGCGCCGGTCCAACTCGTTCCCGGAGTCCCGACGCCCCTTGAGGTGCGTGTGCGCGAACTTGTTCCCGGCGCGGTCACCTCGCGCTCGTTCATCTGGCGCGTCAATGGTTCGGCGTGGCAATCGTCGCCGCTGACCCTCGTCTCGGGCGACCTCTATGTGGCGACGATCCCTCCTTTGGCGTGCGGGACGACCGCAGACTTCTACATCGAGGCGTCGACAACCACGGGATCGTCCGTCCGCCTTCCGATCGAGGGCGCCGCGGCACCGATGTCGGCGACGGCACTGGACGAAATCATTCTTGCGTCGTGCGACTTTGAAGTTCCGACTCCCGCCTGGAGTTTCGGTGTGGTGGGCGATACCGCGACTTCGGGTGCGTGGCTTCGCGGCGATCCCAACGGAACAGCGGCACAGCCTGAAAATGATCACACCGGTGGCACTGGAACGCAGTGCGCATTCACGGGCCAGGGCGCCGTCGGTGGCGCACTCGGTGCGGCCGATGTCGATGGCGGCCTGACGACACTGCAGTCGCCGCCGCTTTGCGCGATGGAGCCGGGTGCTCGACTGCGCTGTGCGATCTGGTATTCGAACAACGCCGGGAGCAATCCCAACCAGGACTCCATGCCAGTTCAGGTTTCTGGCGATGGCGTGGCGTGGACCACGGCGGCCACCATTTCCCAGAGCGCAGCGCAGTGGACCGAGGTCACCATTCCCCTCGATGGCCTGATCGCAACTGGACTGGGCGTTCGCGTCCGGTTCCTTGCGCAAGATCTTGGAGCCGGTTCGGTCGTTGAGGCCGCCGTCGATGACCTCACGATCGTGCGCGTCGGCTGCCCGGGCGTGCCCGGTGACCTCAACGGCGACGGCAGAGTCGATGGGCTCGATCTCGGGGTGCTCTTGTCGCAGTGGGGTGGACCAGGCTCGGCCGATCTCGACGGCAACGGCATCGTCGACGGCATCGACCTCGGCGCGATCCTCTCCAACTGGGGCTGACAGGCGAACCCCACGGTTGCGGGCAGATTGAGCGCGCTAGAGAGCGCAATCTGCCCGTAACCGAGGTCGGCGTGCGGCGCGCTCCCGCGTCACTCCTAGACTCGCCGCATGACGCTCGAGGCGGCGGCAGTTCTCTCCGAATCGGGTCCTATCTCGAAGCGCCTTCCCGGGTTTGAGGTTCGCGGCGAGCAACTCGAGATGGCCACCGCCGTTGACGCGTGCCTCGAACGCCGCGGCCGACTCATCGTTGAGGCGGGAACCGGCGTCGGGAAGAGCTTCGCCTACCTCGTGCCGGCGATTCGCCAGGTCGTCGAAAAGGGGCAGCGGGTCATCATCTCGACGCACACCATCGCCCTGCAAGAGCAACTCGTTGAGAAGGATGTCCCGCTCCTGCGCGCGGCGACCTCCGCGGAGTTCTCCACGGTGCTCGTGAAGGGTCGCGGAAACTATGTGTCGCTGCGGCGGCTCGAACTGGCCTTAGCAAGGGGGGCGAAGCTCTTCCCCGACGAGTCGCACGATCAGCAACTGGAACAACTGGACGCGTGGGCCCGCTCCACGGATGACGGATCGACATCGAGTTTGGCGATTCAGCCCGAGCGTCGGATCTGGGACCTCGTCCAATCCGACGCGGGGAACTGCATGGGTCGCAAGTGCCCCCGTTACGACGCGTGCCACTACCAGAAGGCGAGGAGGCGAATGGAGGGCGGACAGATTCTCGTCACCAACCATGCGCTCTTCTTCAGCGACCTCGCCATGCGTGCCAACGGCGGGCGTGGGTTTCTTCCCGCCTACGGCCATGTCATCCTTGATGAGGCGCACTCGATCGAAGAAGTCGCCGCCGAGCACTTTGGCGGCCAGATCTCGGAGAGCGCGGTCGCTCACCTTCTTCGGTCGCTCTGGAATCCGGCGACTCATCGTGGTGCGCTCAGCGACATCCGCCTGAAGGACGGCGGTGATGCAGCGGTCCGCTCCGTGCTGGCGAGCGTCGAAGACTGCCGCAAGGGGGCGAATGCGTTTTTCTCATCACTTCGCCGCTGGCGAGCCAATCAACCCGGCGAAGGCGAAGTCCGCATCCGAGAACCCGGGATCGTCGAAGACTCGCTGTCGCCGTCCCTCTCGCAACTCGCGACGCTGCTCAACCTCACTCGCGAGCGCGCGGCGGAAGAATCCGACGGGTGGGAAGTCAATGCGCTCGCCCAGCAGGCGGAGGCATTCGCACAGGCGACGAGGACGCTGCTTGCACAGTCGATCCCCGGATGCGCGTTCTGGCTGGAACTTTCCGCGGCGCGTCCGAGCCGGAAGCAGGACGGCTTCGTCACGCTGGCGGCCGCAGCAATCGAAGTCGGTCCGCTGCTCCAGAAACACCTCCTCTCCCAGGAGGTATCGGTTGTCATGACCTCGGGCACACTGGCGACGACACGCGGTGACCTCACCGCGGCGGTTCGCACGCTCGGCGCGGAGGGTGCGGCAACCCTCGTTCTCGGCAGTCCATTCGACTACGCGAGACAAGCGCGCTGCATCATCGAGACCGATCTTCCCGATCCGCGAGAAGCCATGGACTGGGAGCCGATGGCGCAGCGAATTCTGAGGCACATTGAGGCCACCGACGGGGGGGCCTTCGTGCTCTGCACGAGTTTCCGAGACCTCAATGAACTCCGGGACGCTCTCGAAGAGCCACTCGACGAGCGGGGCTACCCGGCACTCTGGCAGGGCGCGGGCGTCTCTGCCGGCACACTGCTCAAGCGCTTCCGCGAGGACGAACGAAGCGTCCTCTTTGGCGTAGCCAGTTTCTGGCAGGGGGTCGATGTCCGTGGGCGTGGGCTGCGCAATGTGATCGTCACACGCCTTCCGTTCGAACCACCCGACGCACCGCTGACGCAGGCTCGGCACGACCTCATCGAGGCCCGCGGTGGAAATCCCTTCCGAGACGACTCGCTTCCTCGCGCCATCGTTCGCTTCCGCCAAGGATTCGGCCGGCTCATCAGGAGCGGCACCGACACAGGACAGTTCGTGATCCTTGACTCTCGTGTCGTACAAAAGCGCTACGGCCGCGCGTTTCTGGACGCGCTGCCCGATGGTCTTCGCATCGAGAGCATCGACGACTGAAGCTGTCGCCGGCTAGGTCCGCAGGAACTTGAGTGCGGGGTAGGCGCCGCCGAGCACGGTCTTGCTCGGGGCCACCATCCACTTGTCGAGGATGGTGGCGTAGACCGACCGGAAGTCCGTTGTGAACTTGAGGTCGCCGTTGTCGAGGTCGGTCATCGATGGGTGCTCGCCATGGAGGCCGCCCTTGACGGGCGACCCTAGAACGAACATCGGCGCTGCGGTGCCATGGTCGGTGCCGCCTGAGGCATTCTGCTTCACGCGACGACCGAACTCACTGAAGACCATCGTGACGACGCGCGAGTCATTGCCTTGCGCCTTGAGGTCCGCTTGGAACGCGACGATCGCTTCGGAGAGTTCGCGCATCAAGTTGCCGTGCGCGCCCTGCTGATTGCTGTGCGTGTCGAACCCGGTCTGAGAGACATAGTAAACGCGGGTGTTCAGGTCATCGCGGATCATGGCGCCTACCGCGCGCAACTGAGTCGCCAGGCGCGAGCCTGGGTAGGCCACAAGTGGCGTGCGCCCGATCGCCGTGCGGATGCGATCACTCGAGAGTTGCGCGTCGAGCGCGGTCCGCATGAGGAACGCGGCCTGCGAGCCCGGATCGACGCCGCCGAGCGGCCCGGCGCGGTTCATCTGGTCGTAGGGGCGCTCCAAGCTGCCGGGGAGTTCCTTGCCCATCCACTGGAACAGTCGCGCATCTTCGAACGAGACCGGCTTGGCCGTTGTTCCGATCATGGCCAAGGGTGCCGAGCGACCGATGGCCACCTGGGCATCGGCAGCGGGCGATCCATTGCAGGTGCAGTCGACATAGCGGCCGATCCATCCGTCGCCGCGCCCTGATCGCTGCGCAGTGTGCCAGATATCCATCGACGCGAAGTGCGACCGATTGGGGTTCGGGTAGCCGACACCCTGTACGACCGCAAGTTTGCCGTCGTCGTAGAGATCCTTGAGTCCCTTCAGGTTCGGGTGCAGTCCGACTCCCGCCTTCTGATCGAGCGCCAGCGCGCCGTTCTCCTTGCCCGGAGCGGCGATGCCGATCTGCGGACGCGCCCTGTAGTAGTCATCGCTTCCAAATGGGACGACCGAGTTGAGTCCATCGTTGCCGCCGCTCATCTGGACAACGACGAGAATTCTGTCCTCGGGGACTCCCGCCTGACTGGAGACGCGCGCATCGGCGCTCAGCATGCCGACGGCCGACTGTTGGACGAACCACGGGATCGTGCCCACGAGCGATGCGAGCGTGACGCCCTGTTGGAGGAAGATCCGGCGCGAGAAGGGTGTGGTGGGTTCCATGGGACTCTCCAGAGGTCTAGCAGAGTTGATACTCGGGCATCGCGGTCACGAGGCAGAGCGCGCTCACGAGGCGCTCGCCACGGAGGTCGCCCCCCAAGCCATCGGTGAACGACTTGAACTGTTTCCTCCGCTCCGGCGGTGCGCTGACGGCAAGGACAAGGTCAAGAAGCGCGTCGGACGCTGAGGCCTTCGAGGCTGACATGCGTTTGGCGATCGCGCCTTCGAGGGCGGTGGTTGGCCACTGCGCCAGATTGGCGTCCCAGTCAAAGGCCTCGGGACGCATCCCCGTAATGAGGTAGACGGCAAGGTTCTGTCGCACGAACAGCGTGCTCGTGTTGATCCAAGTGCGCCCACAGTCCCAACCCTTCACGGAGGGCGGCATGAAGAGCGACTGTCCCATGAGGTCGGTGGCCGAGTTGAGCGTCGCCAGATCGCGCGGGGGGACTCCGAGTTCGCGAATCGTCTGCACGGTCAACTGGACTGGGCTCTTGATCGATCCACCGCGATGGGCTTCGTCGAAGAAGTGTTGACTCTTGAAGAGCATCGTGAGGACCGGCTTCAACTCGTACTGCTTTTTGCGCAGTTCCGCGGCCAACGCCTTGACGACGGGCGCGACCTTGTTCGAGGGCATCCCGGGCGCGTCGTTGACGAAGAACCGATAGAGCTTGCCGCAGAGGAACTCGCTGCTCTCCTTGCGCGACAGAATGATCCGCGCGAAATCGTCGCCATCCCAGTTCCCGGTCTGGCCGAGGATCGTCTTCGGATCGTCGTCATGTCCGTCGTCGCGGAACTGGAACGAGTCATCGTTGAAGGTGTAGCCCGTGAGGGCCCGAGCGCCCTCTTTGATGTCCTGCTCGGTGTAGGCGTGCCCCTCGCCGAGCACGAAGAGTTCCATGAGTTCGCGTGCGAGGTTTTCGTTGGGGCGCCCTCGGCGGCTCTCGTCGTTGTCGAGGTACTTCAGCATCGCCGGGTCGCGCAGGATCCGTAGCGTGAGATCGGCGAAGTTGCCCGTCGCGTGGGTTCGGAACAACCGGTTCTGCAGAAACGAGTGGTAACTGTCTTCGATCGTCCTGTAGCCCGTCGCGAAGTGCCCGTGCCAGAAGAGTGTCATCTTCTCTTCGAGCGGCCGACCGGTCTCAACCATCCGCTTGAGCCACCACTTCTGCATCTCCTTGAGCTGCGCGCGGTCCTGGCCGTCGCGCTCGTTGCGCAGCTTCTGGATCGTCTCCAACGCGGCTTCGTCGTTGCCCCGCCGCGCCATCGCCACCATCTCTCGCTCGGCTGGCGTGAGCGGCTTGCGAATGTCCTTGTCGAAGTCAGTGTCGGCCACTGGCAAGTTCGGTGCGTTCTCAAACTCGACCAGATAGGCGACGGCCTCGTTGAGGCCCATCGCGACGAGCTGCTCGACCTGCGCACTGGTCCCCCCGAACCCAGCACGGGTCAGGAGGTGACGCGCTGCCGCCTCATCGAAGCGCGAACGATCCAGCGGGGACATGGAGAGGTTCGTCATGGCAAGCAAGTGTCCTTCGTCTCATCATTGTCCCAATGCCGCCACAGGAGGACACCAAGCAGAAGAATTGGGAGAATGATCCACCCTGTGGCGTGGTGGACGAACGCGGCTTCGTAGCAGGGGATGCCCACGAGCACGGCGATCCAAGGCCACGCGCCCCGCACGCCGCGAACGCGAAAGAGCAGCATGAACGGGAAAACGAGCCCGTAGAGGCCCAGATATCGGAGGTAGCACGACTCCCCGAGGAGCGATCCCGCACCCGGACCCACGCGCAGGAGCCAGCCGGCGAACAGAGCCACGGTGATCGCAACCCCGAGCGAGAATGGCGAGCCGCGGTCCTCCCCAGCGAGGGGACTCAGGCGCTCGCGCCCGTGGGCCCCGATGGTGAACGCCAGCTGCGCCGCCCAGAGCACGAGGAGTCCACTCGACGCCCGCGGCGCACCGGTCGATGGATCGAACAACCATGCGATCCCGGTGAGCGTGGCCGCAAAGGCGATTCCGAACACCCCGAAGCAGTGACGACTCGGCGACTCTGCAAGCGTGCGGTGAAATGTCAGGTCCAGATACGGGCACAGCACGAAGCCGAGCGCGATCGCGGGCGCGAGGAACCCGATTTCGGCCAGCGGTCTTGCGCCGGTCATCGCGATCCCTTGGGCGTCGCCCGCATTGCCACTGAGGAGACACGCGAGAGTGATCGTGCCGATGACGACCGAGAGCACCAGCCACGAGCGCGAACGGCACCATGACAGCAGGAACCCCGCGACAACGCACGCGAGGGCGATCGCCGGCGGCAGCATCCATCCGGCGAACGCTGCTTGGAAGATGATCGTGGCCATCGTGAACCGCGCCGGCCATGGTCCAAGTCGCTCCCGGAGCCCGCGCATGCAATCGCGGTCGACGAGGTAGCCGAACGCCGCGCATCCGATCACATTTGGAATGGCGAATGTAAGAAATCCTGCCCATCCGTAGTCGCGCAGCATGATGAACGGCAGGAACATCCCGATACACCATGTCCAACTCGCTGACGCGAAGAGTCCCCACGCGATCGTGCGCCACGCGTGAGAACTACTCATTGTCGCGGTGAATGCTCGGTGGGCCCTGACCGGCCTTCTTCTCCCAAACGCCTTCGCCGGCGCGCTCGTACTTGGTGAATCCGAGGCGGTCCAAGTTCTTGTTGGAGAGTTTCGACGCGTCAGACCCGAGTTGCACCTGGCTCGCCACCGGGAGTCGGCGCACGGGGAGTCCGCTCGTCGGATGCGCCGTCAGCGCGGGCTCATGCATCGCTTGGAAGACCTCAAACTGCTCATCGTCGCTGCCGTCGGGATTGACGACGCAGTAGAGGTAGGTCGGCATCGCTACACGATTGTAGGGACGAGCCTTCGCACAAGGTCACGCGCGCGTGCGATGTCCTCGTCTCGGCACGCGCCGGCTTCCCGCTCGATCACGAGGTTGACGCCCTGCGTAAGCGCGAGGAACGGTTTCCACGCCACCTGCCCGTCACCGACGGGGAGTTCCCTCCCCCAGGTGCCTGGCGTGGTCGTGGCGCATGCGTCCTTGACATGGACCTGCCGGACGCGCGAGGCGAGAAGTTCGATGGCCTGCACCGGATCCCCCTTGCCATAGAGGATCATGTTGGCGGGGTCAAAGTTCACGCCCACGCCGGGCCTGTCCAGTTCGTCGAGGGCGTGCCGCAGGGTCGTTGCAGTCTCTTGCCCGGTCTCCAAGGCGAGCGTCACCCCACGCTGCGCGAACAGGTCGGCGACTGTTCGTAGGCGATCCAACATCACACGGCGCAGCGGCCCCGCCTCGTGGGGGATGAATCCGGCGTGGAAGGTGACGAGGTCGATGCCCGAGCGCTCGGCGAAGGCCGCACACGCGAATGCGCGGTCGAGGTTCTCGCTCCACTGCACATCGGGTCGCACACCACCCGTTGCGGTGATGGACTCGATCGTTGAGTAGTCCTCGCCCGCGAAAGCCAGCATGCCACTGACGATGGCGATCCCGTCGCCGCGCAGCGCATCAACGGCATCACGCCACGCGGGATCCGTGAAGCAGGGCACGAGCGCGAGTTGAACCCGTGGAACATCCAGCGATTTCAGACGATTCGCCAGTTCACGCGGCGACTTCGGCTTCAGGCTCCAGGAACAAACAGCGAGGGTCGCCATGGGAGGTCCGGAAGGGGTTCGATGATAGTATTCCGCACCTTCGGGTCCATGATGACGACGCTGAAAACCGAACTTGTGCCACTCAGCCTCTTGGAGCGCATCGAGGCGTTCGTCTCGCGCCTCTCAACCCGCAACAACTTCTGGCACAGAGTCTGCTCGCTGATCTGGCTGCCCTACGCGTTCCGCTCAGGGATCACCATGAAGAGCCTCGGCTCGGACCGCTTCGTCGCGATCTTGCCATTCCGGCGGATCAATCGGAATTGGTACAACGCCATGGCGGGGGCCGCGCTCCTTGGTAACAGCGAAGTCGCCGGCGGGATGTACCTGTTCTCGCGCTGCGGCGGCGAGTACATCGTCGTCTGCAAGAAGCTCAGCTATCGATTTCTCCGTCCATGTGTCGGACCCGCGGTTTATCATGTGATTTGCAAGGACGATCTCGAGGAGAGCCTTGCGACCAAGGGCGAGTTCAACATCGACATTGAGCTGGAGGTGCTGCAGCAGGTCCGCGGCATCGCTCCCGGGAAGGAACGGCGAGTGGGCCGCTGTGACGCGACCTTCCACTGCACGCCGAAGGCGCTGCTGAGGGCTCGGAAGCTCGCGCGCGGATAGTCCGGGAATGCCCACAAGCGCCAAGGAGGCCATCGCTCGCTTGAGGGACCTCCTCAATCGCGCGAACATCGCGTACTACAGCGACGCGACGCCGCTGATGGCCGACAGCGAGTACGACCGGCTTCTCGCTGAGCTCGCTGAGCTGGAGCGGGCGAACCCGACATTCGATGATCCGGACAGTCCGACCCATCGCGTGGGCGGGGCACCGAGCGCGGGTTTCGAGTCGGTGACCCACGCGCGGCCGATGCAGTCCATTGACAACACCTACGACATCGCCGGGTTGCGCGCGTGGTCCGCGCGCTGCGAGAAGGCCATCGGCGGCGCCTTCACCATTGCGGCGGACCCGAAGGTGGACGGCGTCGCCGTGAGCCTGAGGTACGAGCGCGGTCGGCTCGCGGCTGCGGCAACACGAGGTGATGGTGCCGTAGGAGACCTCGTCACCGCGAATGTGCGGGCGATCCGCGCTGTGCCCCTCGCGTTGCGGGCGACCATCGGCGGGGCCGCGATTCCAGAAGTTCTGGAAGTCCGCGGCGAGATCTACATGCCGACGGCTCAGTTCGAGCGCGTCAACGAGGAGCGCGAGCGCCGTGGCGAGGCGCTCCTTGCGAACGCACGCAATACCACGGCGGGCACCCTCAAGAGCCTCGACCCCACGGTTGTCGCGCAAAGAGGTCTCGCCTTCATGGCCCACGGACGCGGGGAGTGCCTCGGTGGCGCTGAGCCGTCGAGTCACATCGAGTTCCTCGCGCAGCTCAAGTCGTGGGGAATTCCTGTCAACCCCAGAGCGGTCCGGTGCGCCACGATCGACGAGGCCATCGCGGTCGTGGAGGCATTCGCGCCGCAGCGCGCCGCGCTGCCGTACGGTGTCGATGGCATGGTCGTGCGTGTGGACGCCTTCGCGCAGCAGGCACAGCTCGGGGTGACAGAGAAGAGCCCCCGTTGGATCGTGGCCTTCAAGTATCCCGCGCAGCGCGAGCGCACGCGCCTTGTCGATGTGCAGTGGCAAGTTGGTAAGGGGGGGACGATGACACCGCGCGCGACCATGGAGCCAGTCGTCGTGGCCGGGTCAACCGTCCGCCACGCCACACTGCACAACGCCGACGAAATCCTGCGCAAGGACATCAGGATTGGGGACCTCGTCGAGGTGGAGAAGGCCGGAGAAGTCATTCCACAAGTCATCGAACCCGTGAAGACGGTCAGGACCGGTGCTGAGCGGGTCATCGAACCGCCGACACACTGCCCGAGTTGTGGATCGCCGTTGACGAAGGACGGCCCCAAGCTCCTGTGTGCGGAGCCGGGATGCCCCGCGCAGATGCGCGAGCGACTCAAGTGGTTTGTGGGTCGCGACCAGATGGCGATCGAAGGACTCGGTGAGCGAATCGTCGATCAAGTCATCGACGAAGGGATGGTCGCGCACTTCGCCGACTTCTTCACCCTCGACGAGGCCGCCCTCGCCGCGTTGCGCTCGGAGCACATCGACACGAGCGGCAGGGTCACGCTGAGGCGCCTTGGCGAGAAGACGGCTCGATCCATAGTGGAAAGTGCGCACGAGGCGCGGCGGAGGGGTCTTGCCCGCGTCCTCGGTTCGTTGAGCCTGCGTCACATGGGCGTGGCCGCGGCGAAGACTCTAGCCCGCGCGTTTCCCGACGCTGCGGCGCTCCAAGGGGCCACTCCCGAGCAACTCTGCGCACTCGACGACATCGGCGTGATCACCGCAACGAGCTTCGCGCACGACTTCGCGAGCGAGAGTTTTCGGGACACGATCGCGCGGCTGGGTCGGGCTGGCGTCGATCTCTCAAGCCGAGAGTTCTGTGCCGCGGCGGCAGTTACGCCGAACCCGTTCAGGGATCGCACGATCGTTCTCACGGGGACACTGCACTCGATCGACCGTCGTCGGTTGACGGCCATCTTGGAAGGCCTTGGCGCGCGGGTCTCGGGGTCGGTGTCGGCGAAGACCCACCTCGTGATCGCCGGGGAAGAGGCGGGCTCCAAGCTGGAGAAGGCGCGTGCTCTCGGAATCGAAGTCTGGGACGAGACGCGCCTGACGGCCGAGTGCCGCGCTGCCAGCATCGCGCTTGAGTGACCGCCGCTCGCTCAGCGCGCGCCCAAGGCTGCGAGCCCAGGCGATGATCCCGCAGGGAGCGCTGCCGCTGTGGCGTGGCCGGACGCGTCCACCGTCACAAGCCACCAGTTCGACCCCGCGCGAGACTCGCTCTCGATGCCGTATCGAAGCGCGCCATCGGCGACGACTGGGCCTCGGACTTGACGCCAAACGCCCTCGATCCCGACGCGCTGCTCAGTGTCATCCCCGGACGCATCAGTGCGGAAGATCCGCCACTCCACCGGCGCGGGATGACTGCCGTTCCCCTTCACTTGCGCGTACCAGCGCGAGCCGGCCCACTCGACCTCGGGACAGTTCACGATCTGCGAGCCAGGGAATATCGACCCGCCGATGAACCACGCAAACGCGGCGGCGAGCAGCACGAACACCGCCACCTTGATGGCGAGGCTCCTCAGACCGAGGGCAACCTGTGTGTACTCACGCAAGAGGGGGATGATAGGAACTAGAGCGTCATCCAACCCGACATGATGGCCAACCCGAGTGCGGTCGCGAGCGCGATCCGCCACCACCCAAAGAGCGCAAAGCCGCCACGGCCTAGGAAGTTGATGAGCCACGCGATGCCGAGTGCGGCGCTCGCGAAGGCGGCGACGAATCCAATGGCAAGCGGGATCCATCCTCCAAGTTGGTCCACCATCAGGCCGTCCTTGAAGAACCCGAGCGACTTGTAGCCGCACGCCGCGCCCAGAGTCGGAAGCGCCAGCAGGAACGAGTATCGCGCGGCCTCGCGTGGCGAGAGTCCGACAATGAGTGCCCCCACGATGGTCATCATCGACCGGCTCGTCCCTGGAACGAGGGCCACACACTGCAAGCATCCAACCGCAAGTGCGGCCCATGCCGAGAGCGTGGATCCGTCGGGACCGGTCTCGGTCGCATTCTGAGCCTTCCGTTTGACCCACGGTGCCATCGCCACCATCGCGATGCCCCCGAGGGCAAGAGCCATGAGCACGGGCGCGGCCCTGAAGAACCGTGCCTCGATCCAGTCGCCTAGGAGCAGCCCGGCGATGGCCGCTGGGATGAACGACAGAGCGAGGTTCCTCGCGAGCATGAGTGCGCGGCCGTGCGTGTGTCGTTTGGGGAGACGGAGGCAGGCCGCGAGCACCGCTCGAACCATCGCGAGCACCTCGCGCCGGTAGAGCCCCGCGACGGCGGCGATGGCGGCCCCCTGAATGACGATGTTGAAAGTGTCGATTGACTCGCGCTGGCCGGGCGACTGCGCGAGGCCGAGCGCCCGCGACACAAGGATGAGATGGCCCGTTGAACTTACGGGCAGGTACTCGGTGACGCCTTCGACGATGCCAAGGACGAGCGCCTGAAGTGGGGTCATGGGGACATCTTGTCGGCGATGCGAGTGGTGACCGCGCCAGATTTCCCTTGGGCGAGCCAGGGCAGCATCGCGCGCACGCGTTCGCCGATGGGTTCCATGGGGTGCTTCAAGAGGTCCTCACTGAATGATCGGAGTTTCGGGTTTCCGGCGTCGGCATCGGCCGCGAGCCGCGACGCGAACGAACCATCCTGGATGGACGCAAGCATCGATCGCATGTGCGCACGGAGCGCGGCATCATCGAGCCGCGCGCTCGCCTCGAGGGCGCCGAAGCGCGCGGTGGGGGAGATCGCGTCCGCCATGGCCGCAATCCCGCGGTCGCACACGAGGTCCGCGATCTGCTTCACCTCGTGGCAGCACTCGGTGTACGCGAGAAGCGGCGGATACCCCGCCTCCACGAGCGTCTCATATGCGGCACGGATGAGCGCGATCAATCCGCCGCAGAGCACCGCCTGCTCACCGAAGAGGTCGGTCTCCGCCTCATCTTTGAACGATGTCTCGACAATCCCCGCACGGCCGCACCCGATGGCATGGGCCCACGCGTGTGCGATCGCAGTTGTTCGAGCCACATGATCGGGAGATGCCCGTACGGCGAGGAGACACGGGATCCCGGTGCCCTCCAAGAACCGTTGCCGGAGCGCAGTCCCGGGCCCCTTGGGTGCCACGAGTGCGCAGCCCAGTGAGGTTGGTGGAGCAATGAGTCCGAAGTGCAGCGAGAACCCATGCAGGAATCCTGCGACTGTCGCGGCGGTCATCGCCTTGAAGTAGGGTGGGCAGACTGTCGCGTGCGCAGAATCGGGGACTGCAAAGACCACAAGTTCGGCCCAATCAGCGTCGGCCGCTGATGCAACTATCCGGAATCCGTCGGCTTGCGCTCGACCCACCGCTTGAGAGCCGTTTCTGCCCCCAACTCGCACTTCCCAGCCACAATCTCGGAAGTTCTTGGCGTGCGCCTCCCCCTGATTCCCGTAGCCGATGACCGCAACTCGGTGTGTGCTTTGGGCTTGGAGTCCGTGCGGAAAGCCCCCATGTTCGCGCTCAGGCGATTGCGGCACAAATCGAGGCTAGCAGAGAACATTTCCATTTGCAGTTGGCTAGAGGTACTGCATAGTTGTGCGGGGTTTGGTTGTTTGAATCGGATGGATGGCGGGGGAGTTTCATGCAGGCTCGAAGCATTGGACGATAAAAACGCAATGGATCACTCGGCACCAGAGAATCGACGCACCGCTGACAGGTTCACGCCTGGTCTGGGGTACTCCAGCGTCGTGGTGGCGTCGGATCGTGATTCCGCGGGCGTCCAAGGCGTCATCACGGAGCCAAAGCCGCCGCAAGTCGGGCATCTGTACGACATTTCAGTGAGCGGTGTCCGATTCGAGCTCGACGAGCCGCTCGAAGAAGGGGAATCGATCGTCATGTCCATTTCGCTGCCCGGGCTTTCGGAGCCGATCCTCACCAAGGGGCGCGTCGTGCGCGTCTACGACGAGGATGGGGACCCCGGTCCGAGGCGAATGGCCGCGACGCTTCGTTCTTTTGCGGACCCCGTGGATGCCACGCGTCTGGCGCGCCTCCTCGGAAGCGGTTTCTACAACCGCGGGACTTGACGCGTGCGCTTGAGACCGGAAGGGACCGCCCGTGGATGAACGGGTCGAAGAAGTCGAGCGATTGGTGGGGCACACATTTCGTGATCCCGAACTCGTGGAGCGCGCTCTCACGCACTCGTCGCTGGCGGACCGCCGTTCGCTCAGCAACGAACGGATGGAGTTTCTTGGCGACAGCATCCTTAGCTTTGTCGTGTGCGAGCATCTCTACAGGCGCTACCCCGATGCCGACGAGGGTGACCTAACGAAAGTCAAGTCATACCTCGTGAGCCGACTCAAGTGCGCCGAGTACGCGCACGAGGCTGGGCTCGTTGGACTCCTCTCGGTCGGGAAGGGATTCTCGACCCAGCGATCGCTCCCGCAGTCGGTAGCCGCGGCGGTCTTCGAATCGATTGTGGCGGCGCTCTACCTCGATGGGGGACTCGCGCTCGCGGAGGCATTCATCATGCGGTTCGTCGGACCGAATGTCGAGACGACGGAGCGGATGGGCCACCAGATGAACTTCAAGAGCGTGCTGCAACAGATCGCGCAAGCCCGCGGCCTTGAGATGCCCGCTTACGCCGTGACCGACGAAAAGGGGCCAGATCACGCGAAGGAGTTTGAGGTCGCGGTCACCATGGGGCGACGGCGGTTCTCGGCGTGCTGGGGCACGAGCAAGAAGGTCGCTGAACAAGCTGCGGCGCTCGTGGCTCTCAGGGAACTCGGTCACGCGGTCGGCGAAGAACCGGCGATCGAGATCCGTTGGCCCGGTGATCAGGGCGTGTCGGCCGACAGCACCCGCTCGAGTGCCCAGGCGGCGGCATCGACCGACGATCCTGAAACCTCCACGACCGAGTCCGCGAGCGACTCGTAGATCGGTCGGCGGCGCGCCACGAGCGCAGCCAGTTCATCGCCCAGCGGCATCGCCGTCAGCATGGGCCGATCGCCGAGGCAGTTCGTGAGCCGTGCGACGATCACTTCGAGCGAAGCGTCGAGGAAGATGATGCGCCAGCCATCCGCCCTCGCGAGCCGGATGCGATCAAGACTTGGCGGGTGCTCGGGTGCTCCCGCTCCGATGGCGACGATCGTGCCTGTGCGTGCGAACGCCTGTTCGAGTGCGGTGGCCTCGGCGTTGCGCCAGGCGCGCTCGCCGAGGGTTTCAAATGCGGTGGTGACCGTGGCACAGCCGGTGACGGCGAGCACCATGTCGTCGAGGTCGATGAACGGGCGGCCGAGCCGCTTCGCCACGATGGGCCCAAGTGTCGACTTCCCCGACCCCCGCATCCCGATCAGGATGATGCCCCGCGTGGGGGTCAACGAACGCCGATGCGGCGGCCCATGCGCCGCTTGCTGTTGACGATCGCTCGGCCCTTGCGCGTCTTCATCCGCGCGCGGAACCCGACGGCTCGTACTTTC
This sequence comes from Planctomycetia bacterium, assembly GCA_005799475.1. Classification (GTDB taxonomy): domain Bacteria; phylum Planctomycetota; class Phycisphaerae; order Phycisphaerales; family SM1A02; genus F1-60-MAGs104. The sequence goes on from SYGQ01000201.1 coordinate 20,102, forward strand.
TTGAGACGGCTGACTCGGTGTGGGTAATGCATGGCGGGGGAGGGATGATAGCGCGTACCGCGCCGATTGCAAGCGAGCGCCTAGTCGGGTTGGTGGCGGACGACGCGTCCTTCAATGAGAAAGATGACATCGTCTGCGACATGTGCGGCGAGATCGGCGATTCGTTCGAACCGCTGAGCGATGCTCAGGACTTCGATCGCGGCGGCACCGGACTGGGGCATTTCTTCCCGCGCCCACCCGTGCACCAACTTGTGCATTTCGTCGATCCGCTGGTCGGAGCGGCGGACTTGACGGCAGAGCCGCGCGTCTTCGTTGGTGAGGCCGCTGAGCACATCCGAGAGCATGGTGCGGGATCCGAACGCCAGATCCGTGAGAACGGGGGGCAACTCGATGGCGTCACCGTGCTCGAGTTTCACGATTCGCTTGGCGATGCCGCGTGCAAGGTCCCCGATCCGCTCAAGTTCACCGCTGATGCGGATGACCGCGAGCACGAATCGGAGGTCCGTCGCCACGGGGTGGGCAAGCGCAAGGAGCCGCATGCACTGTGCCTCGATGGCGACCTCCATCGCGTCGATCTCATCGTCGCCGGTCCTGACCGCTTCGGCGGCGGCGAGATCGCGCTGAATCAGGGCATCGACGACGGCGTTGACCCGTTGTTCGACGAGGGCCCCCATGCCCAAGAGCGCGCGGCGGATCTCGATGATGTCGGATTGGAGATTGACGCCCATGGTTCCTCCTGACTCAGCCGAATCGCCCCGACACATAGTCCTCGGTGCGCCGCTCGCGCGGGGCGGTGAAGACCTCGTCGGTTTCGCCGGTCTCGATGAGGCGGCCCTCATCGAAGAAGGCCGTCGTGTCCGACACGCGTGAGGCCTGCTGCATGTTGTGGGTGACGATGACGATGGTGTAGGTCTCCCGGAGCTCGCGAATGAGTTCTTCGATCGATGCCGTGGAGCGAGGATCGAGAGCGGAGCAGGGTTCGTCCATGAGGAGCACTTCGGGATCGACGGCGATCGCGCGGGCGATGCAGAGCCGTTGTTGCTGGCCGCCAGAGAGCCCCAGCGCCGAGCGGTGGAGGCGATCCTTCACTTCCGTCCAGAGCGCACTTGAGCGCAGGCTCTGCTCGACGAGTTCTTCGAGGTCGGTGCGCCCGTACTGTCGGTGCAAGCGCGGCCCGAACGCCACATTGTCGAAGATCGACTTGGGAAACGGATTGGGCTTTTGGAACACCATGCCGACGCGGCGCCTCAAATCGACGACATCGAGGTCGGGGCTGAGCACCTGCAGTCCGTGGAGGTGGAGGCTGCCAGAAGCCCTCGCTCCAAGAATCGTGTCGTTCATCCGGTTCATCCATCGCAACAGCGTGCTCTTACCGCAGCCCGAGGGACCGATGAGCGCGCAGACACGGTTTGCTGCGATGTCGAGGTCGACCGCACTCAGGACCTGATGCGCCGAGTACCACGCCGAAAAGCCGCGCAACTGGATGGCCTTCGCCATGGACACCGCGGGTTCGCTCGCGCGATCGGGCGTGGCTCCTTCAGCGGATGGATCGACGGGGGACGGAATCTGGATCACCGTAGGCATCATTGGAGAGGCCGCTGGAGTTTGTGTCGGATGAAGAGCGCCACCGAGTTGAACAACAGGAGGAGCACCAACTGGACGATGATGGCGCCCGCGGCAATCTTATGGAAGTCATCCTGCGGGCGACCCGCCCAGTTATAGATCTGGAGCGGGAGCACGGTGAAGTCGCTCATGAGGTTCTCGGGGACGCTAAAGAGAAGCAGGACCCCGCCGATGACCAAGAGCGGAGCCGCCTCGCCAATGGCGCGGCTCATCGACAGGATCGCCCCCGTCATCATGGTCGGCAGCGCCGCCGGGAGCGTGACTTTCCAAACCACCTGCCAGCGCGTGGAGCCAAGCGCCAGCGCCGCATGGCGTAGCGACTTGGGAACGGTCCGAAGCGCTTCCTGGGCGGCGATGATCATGATCGGAAGGACGACGAGCGCGAGCGTGAGTCCACCGGCGAGGACGCCCCGGCCGAAGGGCAACTGCAGGAAGAACAGACTGTCGGGCGAGCCAAGCGTCCATGGGTCGTCGGTGCTGATCGCGCCGAAACAGCGCGCGAACGCCGCGAGGCCGAGGATGCCGTACACGATGCTCGGGACGCCGGAGAGATTCGCGATGTTGAGTTGGACGAGACTGCGCAGACGCGTTCGCGGCGCGTACTCCTCCAAGTAGAGCGCGGTGGCAACGCCCAGAGGCACCGCAATGAGGCCGCAGATCGCGCAGACCCACAGCGTGCCCATCAAGGGCGCAAGGATCCCAGCGTTGGCGGCCTTTCGCGAGGCGTATGAACTGAGGAAGTGCCAGTCGAGGGAGCTGAGCCCCTGAATGAAGACCGATATGAGGAGTGCCGACAGCACAGCGACCGCGAGCGTCGTTGCACTGAGGCACGCGATGAGCAGCATGCGATCGTGGCGAAGCCGGCGGGCGATTGGGATGGCACGGCCGGCGCTCATTCATACTCCTCGCGGTACCGCTTGAGGACGAGCGCGCCAGTCCAGGTCATCACGAAGGTGATCGCAAAGAGCGTCATTGCTACGGCGTAACTGGACCGGTACTCAATGCCGTTGGCGGGGGCGTCGCCAAGAAAGATCTGCACCATGTAAGCCGTCATGGTTTGCACCTGCTCGGCGGGGTTGGCCGTGAGTTGTGCGAGGCCGCCCGCAGCGAGCGCCACGATCATCGTCTCCCCGATGGCGCGAGTGAGCGCCAGGAGAAACGCGGCAACGATTCCCGAGAGCCCAGCTGGGACGACGACGCGCGCCGTCACATCGAACTTCGTCGACCCGAGCGCATAGGCGCCGTCGCGCAGTGATTGTGGGACCCCTCGGAGCGCGTCCTCGGAGAGCGAGCAGACGATCGGAAGGATCATGATCCCAACGGCGATTCCTGCTCCCATCGCGTTGTAGGTACCGAAGCGGTCTGACAGCGGCTGGAGGAGGTACGGCGTGATGAAGGTCAGCGCGAAGAAGCCGTAGACGACCGTAGGAATTCCCGCAAGAACTTCGAGGATCGCCTTGAGGAGCATCCTCGTCCGCGGCGACGCATACTCACTGAGGAAGACGGCGGTCAACAGGCCGATGGGCAACGCAAAGAGTCCCGCGATCGAGGTCACAAGCACGGTCCCTCCCACCAGAGGAAGGACACCGTACTGGGGCTTGGCGCCAAGCAGCGGACTCCAGACCGTGCCTGTGAAGAACGAGACGAAGGTGACCTCGCTTCCCTCCATGAAGAAGAACCCGCCCGACTCTTTGACGAGGACGACGATGATGGCCACCGTTGTCAGCACACTCAAGAGTGTGAGGCCCAAGAGACCGAAGTGAAGCAACCGCTCGTAGAAGCGCCGGAAGGCCACGCCGCGCACCCGGCCGCGTTGGGCGAGTTCGGCGGCGGCTCTGGCGGCGATGGCGGTCATGGTTGCGAGTCCGGTGCGCGGCTACTTCGATGCGGGCATCATGGATCCATCGACCTTCTTCCCGTCCTTCACGAATCGTGTTCCGGTCGTGCGTGCCTTCCAAGTTGCGTGGGCGGCTTCGAGCAGGTTTGCTGGAAGCGCCACATAGCCGACCTCGTCCACAAACCCGGCGACCTTCGCGAGCGTGAAGTCGACGAACGCGGCGGTCTCGGGGGTCGCTGCGCTCTTCGCATTGGCGTAGAGAAAGAGCGGGCGCGAGAGGGGGTAGGTGCCGTCATTCACGGTTGAATTCTCGGGCATCACCGGTGCGCCCTCTGGACCCACAACCGGGACGGCGCGCAGTTTTCCCTTGTTCTCTTCGAAGTACGCGAGCCCGAAGAAGCCGATGGCGTCCTTGTCGCCCTGCACGCCGAGGACAAGCACATTGTCGTCTTCGGAGACACTCAGGTCGGCCCGCATTGATCCGTCCTTGCCAATGACGGCCTCCTTGAAGTAATCGAAAGTCCCCGAGTCGGTGCCCGGCGAGAAGACGCGCATGGGGCGATCGGGCCAGGTGGGGTCGATCTCGCTCCAGCGTTTCGCGCCACCTGACGAGAAGATGCTTCGGAGGTGTTCGATGGTGACCTGCTTCATCCAGTCATTCTTGGGGTTGACCACGATGGAGAGTGCGTCGTAGGCAATGGGCAGTTCAATGAACTCGACCTTGTGCTCAGCGGCAAGCGCGACTTCGCTGGGTGAGATCGGACGCGAGGCGTTGGAGATCTGGGTCTCTCCCGCGCAGAAACGCTTGAAGCCGCCGCCCGTTCCCGAGACACCGACGGGCACCTTGATGTGCGGCGCGATCTTCGCGAACTCCTCCGCGACGGCTTCCATGATCGGGAAGACTGTGGAGGAACCATCGACGCGAACCGTGCCCTTGAGCGCCTTGAGGTCGTCGGCCGCGGGGCCGCCGAGAGCTGTCGCCGTGGCAAGGAGCGAGCCGAGGAGGACAGGCAGACGGCGGTGGATGTGCATCGGGAGAGTCTCCCTGACGCGAGTTCAGATTGTGTTCAGGGTGCGCACTCTTCGCGCGAACCACGAGGAATCGAGAGCGAAAACCTTGCTCCGCCCCCCGGTGGGCACTCGAGCGTGGCGGCCCCGCCGTGCAGAAGGGCGATGTGCTTCACAATGGCGAGCCCGAGTCCAGTCCCGCCGAGTTCGCGGCTGCGCGCCGATTCGATCCTGTAGAAGCGCTCGAAGAGTCTGGGCACATGGATGGGATCGATGCCGGGCCCCTTGTCCGCCACCGTGATCGCAACTGTGGAGTCGGCGAGTGTCGCGCTCACGGTGATCGGTGTCCCCTCCGGCGCGTACTTGACCGCGTTCGACGCGAGATTGAGGACAGCTTGCGTGACGAGTGCCGCATCAACGAGAACGACGAGCGACGGATCAACATCAACTTGGAGAGGCATGGACTTCGCTTTCGCGGCGGGCTCTAGCTGGTCGAGTGCGTCCTGAACGACCGCGCGGACGCTCGCGCGGGAAAACGCAACCTGTCGCTCCGCTCCGGGCCTCTCGAGGAATGCCAGCAGCAGGATGTCCTCGACGAGCGCGCAGAGACGATTCGTGTTGCGTTGGATGATTTCAAGAAACTGCCTCGATTGTGCGGGGTCGTCGAACCCGACTTGGAAGAGCGTTTCGAGATAGCCCTTGATGTTCGTGATCGGCGTCCGCAGTTCGTGCGAGACATTGGCGGCGAAGTCGGTGCGCAGTTGCTCAAGGCGGCGCACGCGGGTCATGTCGTCGAACGCCACAAAGATCGCAGTGAGTTGCCCCGATGGTGCGTGGACCGGCTCGGCGGCCACGAGGATTCGCTCAACGCCGCCGCCGGAGAGGGGGATCTCGGCCGTCATGGTGCCTCGAGCCGAACGCGCGCGCTCCATGAACGCGAGCAGTTCGGCCTGCCGGACCACTTCGCCGAGGATTTTCCTGCGGTAGCCGCCTGTGGGAAGGTCGAGGAGGCGCTCTGCCACTGCGTTGGCGCTCTTGATCCGGAGTTGATCGTCGAACGCAATGAGTCCGGTGTCGACCGCGCCGAGCAAGCTGCGCAGTTCATCTCGCTCCGTTTCGGCATGTGCGAGCGCCTCTGAGAATCCGCGCTGGACTCGGGCCACCCCGCGATGGAGTCGGAGTGCGAGTTCATCATCCCCCGGGTCGGCGCGCGCGGCGAACTCGCCCTCACCGATGCGGGCCATCAGGCCATACGCGGAATCGATGCGCGCGCGTTCGCGCGCGCGGACGGTCAGCGCCCACAGGGCGGCGGCGATGGTCATCGCGGCAACGGCCCACGAGGATCCGAAGGCCACCACGGCCACTGCGCCGAGTGCGAAGGCGACGGCGGCCGACCAGAGGAGTGCCGTGGCAAAGCGCACGAGCGCGCGGTTCATGGGCGCAAAGGTAGTCGGATCAGTCTGTGGGGGCGTCGGCGAGGTCGCTGAGTCTGTAGCCGACGCCGCGGACCGTCTCGATCGCCGGGCCGAGTTCGCCGAGCTTGCGACGGATCGCCGTGATGTGAACATCGATCGTGCGCTGCGAAAGGACGGTGTTGGAACCGTGCACACTCGCGATGATCTGGTCGCGCGTGCGCACGAATCCAGGGCGCCTCGCGAGGGCAAGGAGCATCGCGAACTCGGTTGTGGTCAGCGCGATCGAGGTGCGATCGACTTCGACGGTGTGTCGGTCGAGGTCAACAACGAGTCGCCCCGACACGCGCGTGAGGAGGCTCTCTTGGGCGCTCGCACCCGGCGCGTCGCCACGACGGCGCAGCGCGTTACGGAGCCGTGCCACAAGCACTCTCGCACTGAAGGGTTTGGTCACATAGTCATCCGCCCCAGACTCGATGCCGTGGACGATGTCGGTCTCGCTGCCTCGGGCGGTGAGCATGACAATCGGCGTGTGTTTCGTGGCGTGGTCCTCCCGGAGCCGACGACAGACTTCGATCCCGTCGAGGTCGGGGAGCATGAGGTCGAGGACAACGATGTCGGGTGCGCACGCCCGGGCCATCTCGAGCCCTCGGCGGCCCGACTTCGCATGCGAGGACTCAATGCCCTCGCGCCGAAGGTGGAAGGCAACGAGGTTGGCGATGTCTTGCTCGTCCTCGATGATCAGTGCGGTGGGGGTTCGTGCCATCGTGTGAACCTAGGCTCCGAGGGTCCGCGACTTCTCGCCATCGGTGCGCGACTGGCGTGCCCGGTGGGGGGAGGCTTTCGTGAATGTCAGGCGTGGGACGACGAGGAGTCCGCTTCCGCACCGCAGGTCTTCGCGCCCGGTCACCGAGGGGAGCGTGGTGTCGGCGCCGTCGGTTGCCGCTGCTCCGAGAAGTGCCATGGCGAAGGCCTCGCGGCACTCAACGCCGATGCCGAATGATTCGGTCGTTGTCGTGCGCATACGGCTCGCCTTCGCGATTGCGGTGGTGAGCGCGGAGTTCCTCGCGCCGCCGCCGGCGAGGAGGAGTTGGGTGCGCGATGGGCGATCTTGCCGAGGCCAGGTCTCGTCGAGTGCGGCCGAGACTGTGCGAGCGATGACGCAAACGGCCGTGGCGAGCGCGTCCTCAGGAGAAAGCGCGGCGAGCGCATCAGCGAGTTCTTTCGCCCATTCGTGCGCCGTGCCGAGGGAGCGTCCGCTTGCGCGCTGTTGGTTGAGGCGCGTCGAGAGCGAGTCGGCGAGTGCCGGATCGGCGCGACCGGTGGTCGCAAGCCGCCCACCGTCATCAAAGTCGATGCCCGCGCGGGTGCGCGCGATGGAGTCGAGCCACTGGTTGCACAAGCAGATATCGCACCCGCGGACCGCTGCGATCCACGCCTCGTCGGTCCCGGGGTTCGGGGGGAGGAGCGTGGCGTTGACGAACCCGCCGAGGTTCACAATGGCGCGCGCCGTCGTGCGCGAACGAAACATCATCCAGTCCGAGAGCGGTGTGATGGGTGCGCCTTCGCCCCCTGCGGCCAAGTCCGCGCCGCGAAGCCCACAGAGGACAGGGCACCCGAGCGCCTGCGCCATCGGAAACGGATCGATGAGTTGCAGCGA
>SYGQ01000202.1 GCA_005799475.1 Planctomycetia bacterium
ATGATCCCGACGAGCTACCAGGCTGCTCTACCCCGCAATCTGGAACGTCGAGTCTAGCAGGGTTCGCGCTCGCGTCAATGGACGGCGCCGTCGTCGTGCCCAAGAGTCCCGCACGCTCATCGTGAGACAATGATCGCGGCATGCTCGACTTGCTGGTCGCACTCGCGCCCGATCCTGGTCCACCCGCGATGCTCGCCATCGTGGAGCGCGTGTGTCTGCGATGCCATCATGCGGGTGGGAATGTCCCGTACGAGTTTGTCGATGGCGCGATGCTGCGGCGAGTCTCGCAGACAGCGGCGGAAGCGTTGCGCCGAGGCACGATGCCGCCGTGGTTGCCGTCGCAGTCGGCCGCAGACTTTCTCGATGTGCCGCAGGTCACACCGGAGGAACGCGCGAACTTGATTCAGTGGTTCGCGGCGGGGGCCGAGGGGACACAGTCGTGGACCGCGCCCACGCCGACCTCACCGAACGCGCCGAACGCGCCGAGTGCGTCGGCCGCCACGCTGCACTTCGGCGCGGGGTGGGAGACGCCCGCGGAGCCGGACCTCCTCTTCGCGCGCACATTTTTGCAGGCCATCGACGAGAAGGCGCCCCGTCGCTTCCGAGGCTTCTCCTATCGACTTGCGGTGGCGGGATCGTTGGAATCCGTCATGCTCAACTCCGACACCACAGGCATGGGACGCGAACTCGATGAACGCGACGGCGGAGTCGGCGCGGCGTTTCACGCGGACTTGGGATCGACACCTGCCGGAGCGCTTGGAGCCGCAGGCGTGCTGCCGGAGTTCCACTTGCCCGATGGCTACACATTCGCGCTTCCCGCGCGCGGCGATCTTCTCGCCGAAGCCCACGCACGGGCGCTTGGCCGGAGCGTGCCGGGCGAGTTCGAAGTGACACTCGAACCCTCGCGAGCGGGAGACACCCGAGTCGTGGAGTCATTTGTCGTCGGCGGCGCGACTTCGGGCGCCGCCCCATCGCGCAGCGGCTACACGATTGAGTACCAGTGCGACACACTCGATGCACCGATGGAGATCCTGTCGATGCTCCCCAATCCGGGGATCCGATGCACAACCTACGACCTTGATCTCGTGCGGCGCTCAGGCAAGCGCGAGGGTGTCCTCAACATTCCCGTGTATCGATCGTGGGCCGACCGCTCGTATGTGTTCCGCGAGCCACTGCGCGTCGAGCCGGGCGACCGCTTTGTCCTGCGCGTGTCGCACGCCGACAGCTTCGCGTTCCTGCACACGCACGCGAGCGCGGTGATGCTGGTGGCGCCCGCCCCAGGCGGCGGTTACGGGCAGATTGTGTGCTCTAGAGCACACAATCTGCCCGCAACTGGGGGGGCAGCTGCACCAACCATCGATCCCATCGACATGGTGAGCGTCGACGGGCGCTTCCGCATCGCGCGCAACGAGACGAGCGTCGCCGAGTTCGCGCGCGTCCTCAAACGCGCCGCGCGCCCCATCGATGTGCAAGACACGCGCGACTCCCGCGTCATCGCGCCGCCGGACGAGTCGCCCGTCCCCATCGACGCCGCACTTCCGACGGATCCCGAACTCCCCGCCGTCGGTGTCGGCTACTACGACGCGATCGAGTACTGCGTGGCGCTCTCGCTCGCGGCAGGGCTCGCGCCGCATGACGCACTCGAGGATGTCGTCCGACGCGAAGACGGGTCGATCGCATCGGCCGTCGTCGTTGTTCACGGCGGCCCTGGCTACAGACTTCCCTCGGAAGCAGAGTGGGAACTCGCGGCCGCATCCGGAGGCGACAGTCACTGCGTGAAGCCCGGGGAGGCGCCACCTGCCCTTCCGCGTGCGGCCGCATCGGGCACGCCCTGCGCGAGTGGCACCGTCAACATGGCTGGGAATGTCTGGGAGTGGTGCGCGGACGGGTTCGCGATCGCCCGCGCGCAGCCGCCGGAGTCGCTCGCTGCACACGGCCCCACAAACCGCGGCCGCGTCGTTAAGGGCGGATCTTTCGCTGATTCCCCGGCCGGGTGCATTCCGAGCTTCCGTTCGGGATTGCAGCCATCGACACGAACGGCGTATCTGGGCTTCCGAGTGGCGCGGGACTGACAAAAACTCTCAGGAAGAGCGTCCCGAGGGCCGATTCCGTGCCAACATTGCGTGAGATGAAGTACTCCGCCATCACGCACCAAGTCATTCCGGTGATCGCCTCGCTCGCCTTCTGCACCGGCGCCCACGCGCAGGGACTCCAACCGATCATCACCGAGTGGATCATCAACACCACCGGGCAGACCGGCTACAACGGCATCACCGCCAATGTGCAGCAGGTCAAGTACGACGCGAGCTTCGTGTATGTAAAGAGCGCAGGGATTCCGAGCTACACAGTTGGTCCTTGGGCGGGCAATCCCAATCCGTGCACCAACCAGAACTGGGGCTTCAAGCTCGCGCGCACGGCGACGATGGCGACGACGCCGGTCGCAGCTGGACTGGGACAGGTGGGCGTCATGGTCAACGGCGCCGTCTTCTACAACCCGACCGACGCGATGAGTTGGAACAACATGAATGTCTGGCACCAAAACGCATTTGTGAGCATCGGCACGGGGCTCGACGCGTGCGGTGGGCATCCAGGCCCGAGCGGCGCGTACCACAATCATCCCTACCCGAAGTGCATGGCTCCGCTCGATGCGACGCGCCACTCGAAGATCATCGGCTACGGATTCGACAATATCGCGGTGTACGGGGGCTTCGGCTACGACGGCGTCGACGGCAGCGGCGGAATCGACCGCATCCGCACGAGCTACCGCAAGCGGCTCATCACGCAGCGCACGACACTCCCGAACGGGACACAGTTGCAGCCCGCCCAGTACGGCCCCGCCGTGAGCGCGACCTATCCGCTGGGCTACTTCATCGAGGACTACGAGTACATCGCTGGCTTGGGCGACCTCGACCAGTACAACGGGCGGTTCGCGGTCACACCGGAGTACCCGAGCGGCGTGTATGCGTACTACGCAACAGTCGATGCGACGATGGTCGCCGAGTATCCGTACTTCTTTGGCCCGCAATACCGCGGCGTGGTGACCGCTGGCAACACCGGTAACGGCGGGCACATCACGGCACCGGCGAGCGCGACGACCTTCTGCTGCACGCCGTGTGCGGCGGATATCAACGGTGATCGCATCGTCGATGCCACCGACATCTCAGCGCTGCTTGCAGGGTGGGGAATCGTCGGCGGTGGTAGCGATGTCAATCGCGACGGCCAAGTCGGCGGCGCTGATCTCACCGAACTCATCGCCGCGTGGGGCAACTGCAGCTGAGCGAGTGCGCGCGGTCTACTTCACCGAAAATCGCCCCGACTGCGAGAGAAACGCCTTCGGGTTGTCGAAACTCACTCTCTTGATGATCGCATCGAGGTGGCCGCGTCGGCGCATTTCATCGCGGCACTTCGGGACCGCGAGCGGATCGCTCACCCCCCAGTCGGCGGCAGAATTGATCCAGAGCCGCTCGGTGCCATGCATCTCGAAGATATCCGCGGCGCGTTGCGGCGTGCACTTGGTGTCCGGGTAGAGCGTCATCCCCGCCCAGAATCCGCGATCGAGCACGGGCCGCACGGTGTGCTCCTCGACATGGTCGATGAGGACGCGTGATGGGTCGACGCCTTGCGCGGCGATCGCGTCCATGATGAGTCGCGTGCCCTTGAGTTTGTCTTCGAGGTGCGGCGTGTGCACGAGGATGAGGAGCCCTCGCGAGTGCGCGAGCGCGATGTGCTCCTCGAGCACGACGAGTTCGTTGCGCGAGTTTTTGTTGAGGCCGATCTCGCCGATGCCCAAGACGCTCGGCCGATCGAGGAACTTCGGGATCTCCGCGAGTACTTCACGCGCGAGACCGATGTCTTCGCTCTCCTTCGGATTGATGCATAGCCAAGTGTGGTGACGGATGCCGAACTGCGCCGCGCGCTTGGGCTCGGTGTCGGTGAGGAGTCTGAAATAGTCGACGAAACCTTGCGCGCTTCCTCGGTCGTAGCCGGCCCAGAATGCCGGCTCAGTAATGGCGACACATCCCGCGAGTGCCATGCGCTGATAGTCGTCGGTGGTCCTCGAGACCATGTGGATGTGCGGGTCGATGTACATGGCAGGGGGAGGAGGTGAGTCGCCGAGTCAGGCGAGCGGCGCGGCGCCGATGGCACCCTTCATGGGCGCGGCGGCGATCGGCTGGGTTGTGGGGTCGCTCCAAAGTTCGAGGATTCGGCGGGCGCGATCGGGTTTTCCGTCGCGCAGAAGTTCGAGCGCGCGGGTGAGCGCGCGCATGCGGATCTCGCGCGATTCGTGCGAAAGTGGGTGTCCCTCGGCCGCGGCCGCGCGGTCGTGGCGGTCGAGGAACGCCGCAATGTCGAGCACCTTCGCGCGGTGCTCGAGAAAGTACTGGTCGATGACTTGATCGACGCGCAGCGGAGAACTCATGCGCTCATCGTACGGCGCGTGGAGCGAGGGCCGTGGCCGCGGCGGCGACGAGCCTCGGGTCCATCTCGTGGACCTCGGTGAACGAGCCAATGTCCGTGAGCAGGGTGATGTTGAGGTGACCACCGAGGTGCTCGCGGAATTCCTCGATGCCCTCGATGAGGTGCGACTGATCCGCGAGGCACGCGTGCCAAGTCGGGAGGCCCAGCGCCGTCAGCAGCGCGCGCACCCGCGCGGCGACGGGCGCCGCGAGAATCCCCGAGCGCACGGCGTACTCGCAGTCGAGCGCGATGCCGATCGAGACGGCATCGCCGTGCGAAACCGCGAAGTTGGTCAACGCTTCGATGCGGTGCGCGGCCCAGTGGCCAAAGTCGAGTGGACGCGCCTGCGCGAGTTCAAATGGGTCACCGCCGTCGGTGATGTGCGCAAGGTGGAGTTCGGCGCTGCGCTCGATGATCGGCATCGCGGCCGAGAGGTCGCGTGCGCGGATTCGCGGCGCGTCGCGCTCGAGTCGCGCGAGGAGCGCGGGATCCTTGAGGCACGCGATCTTGACGGCCTCGCTGAAGCCAGCGAGGAAGTGGCCGAGTGGCAGCGTGCCGAGGAAGCACTCGTCGCAGATCACAGCCCACGGGACCGCGAACGCGCCGACGAAGTTCTTCTTTCCGAAACGGTTGATGCCGTTCTTGACGCCCATGCCCGCGTCGTCCATGGAAAGCGTGGTTGTCGGCAGAC
>SYGQ01000029.1 GCA_005799475.1 Planctomycetia bacterium
CCTCGCGGACATCCCCACGGTCATCGTCGAGCGACTCCAGCACTACTTCTCGACCTACAAACTTCGAGTTGGCGAGCCGAGCCCGAGCATCATCCGAGATGTCTACGGGTACGAACGCGCGGCGAAGGTCGTGGCCGCCGCGATGGCCGACTACGCAGTGACCTACCCTGATCCGCTGCCTAAGCCCTTGGGCGGGGTCTAGGTCGCCCGAGAATCGTCCACTAGCTCCAGTTCGAAAGGACCACGGTCAGGTCGACCGCATTGACCACGCCGTCGCCGTCGATATCGCCCTGGCCGTTGCCGCCCCAGTTGGCGAAGAGGATGGTGATGTCGAGTCCGTTGACGAGGCCATCGGCGTTGAGGTCGCCCGGCTGTGATGGCACGAGGTCCAGTGTCGCCAGATCCATCACGACGGGCGCGCTCTTGCCATGCTGCACCCAGAGGTTGTAGGCCACGAGTCCCGATCCATCGGCGGCGGTATCGCGGAGGAACTCCATGTACTCGCGCGTTGAGGTCTGGTAGTTGAAGCTCACGACGGCGCTCGCCGCGCCAACGGGAATCGAGAATGTCGTCGTGTCCCAGTATTGCCCGTCGGCGTAGGCGTAGTCCACCGGACCCGCGCCGACAGCGGCGAATGCAGCATTCGTGAACCCGCGTGGAGGAATGCGGTTGTCGAAACTGACCACACTCGCGAGTGCGAGGTGGTTGGCAGTCCCCAAGGGCAAGTTCGTCGCCATGGCGACTTCGTCGCTGAGGACCTGTCGCACCTCATACACCTTGGTGCCCGCAAGATCGAGCGACCCAGTCGCGTGGTCATAAGCGCCAACCTCGCCGACGGTCGAGCCACTTGCCGAGAGGAACTTGACCGCGATCCACGCGCGACGGCCCTCCGGGTACCCCGTCGGCAACTTGTGTCCGCTCTGGTTCGTGACCGTCACTGCGAGTTGACTCCCGGCCTGCGCAAGCGACATGTCGGAAGCGTCTTTCAGCATCTGAATGTTGCGCGCCACGGACGCGTCCACACGCGCAGGCGTCAGTCCGAAGTACTCCGCGTCGTCGCCCATCTGCGATGCGACGGCGCGAATGACCCAGGTGTTGGAGCCCGAGAAGGAGTGCTGCGGGATGTTGGGGCGCTCCGTCGTCGGATCGCCGTCGTAGAAGACGCACCCGCCGCCTTCGAAGTCTGGCATGTGGCAGTCTTGGCAGCTCTTCATCACGCCCGTGGGGTGATTGCCGCCGAAGCGATTGTCGGCGAACGACACGCCGGTCGTGGCGAACGAACTGTTGAGCCACTCGGAGTAGGTCCGCTGCTCCGGGAACATGTCGTCAGGATCCATCGTGGCATGCTCAACCCCGAGCGCATCAAGGTGGAACTCGCCGTCGGTGCCCTTGATGAGCACGGGATTGCTGACATCGTGGCAAGTTCCGCAGAGCGACGAGTCAGAGTGATACGGCGAAGTAATGAGTTCAGGCGCGCCGTGGAAGTTCATCGGGACATCGGAGAATGGCCCGCGCCGCACATCACGCGGGTCCACAACGAAGGTCGCACTTCCCTGGCGCAGGCCCGGAAGGTCCCCGGCGGCAGCGAGCGGGCCGAGTACTTCAGGATCCGGCGTCAGGTCGTCGTTGTTCGGATATCCGACAGCGCTCAGGGGTCCCGCAGTCGGGTTCACCAAGCGGTGGCAGAAGTGGCAATTGACGCCATCGAAGTCTTCGGGACTGAACTGGGAAAGGTCGCCCGTCGCTGCGTGACCAGCGAGCCACGCGCCCGGAGCGTGGCAGCGGATGCAGAGTTCGCCGACATTGGCGACATCTTGGTTGGCGATCGCGAGAGCCGCATGCCACACCGGATCTCGCGCGGCCTGGCCCTTCATGCTGACGACCCACGAGTCAAACGGCGCCACCTGAAGGCTGTACTCGCCGTGGCAGTACGAGCAGTTGTTGCTGTGCTGGACCGGCTCAAACGACATGGAGTCGGGGTTCGGCTGGGTGCCCGGAAGCCGCATGTCCATCGGTGTGGCCGGCACCTGGGTTTGGTCGCCGGTTCCGGCGCCCGCCGTCCGAAGGACAGCGAGGACTCCGAACACAGACAGATAGATCACGAGCCGTGGAGTACACATGGCAGGGCAACAGACCTTTCGGTCAGGAGGAAGGTGGTACCTGCGCGCTCTTTGTCAAAAACCGAAGAAAGAATCATTTTTCCGCCCCAGGGGTCTCGGCAGCACCTTGCGGGCACAATGCCCCCTCAATGCGCCCTCCGAGTGTCCGTTCGTAGGCCTCGTCACGCCCCACAGGCGTCCACACGGATGGATCCCGTATCGAGGCGTCTGAGGCATCTGAGGGCTTTGAGGAGATGGGGTTGGTCCACCGGGAGGCGAGCGTCCCCGAGTAGGGGCTCGGCTTCGCTCCCTCTTGGAAAGACCGTTCGACGAAGACCCATACTTTCATCTCAATGGGCCCCGTCGAGGTCGTCAAGTCGAAGCGATTGCGTGCGAACGAACTTCCCGGGATCGCCGGGCCGCGCAGAACGGGATCCGGTTCACCCGCGTCGAGGGTGAATCCGACGGGCGTGAACTCGATGCGGATCTTGCGTCTGCGGTGCGCGACGGTGTTGGCCGCCGCATCGGTGGGGCCGCTGTTGTCGATCCGCCATGGTTCGAACGCGCCGCCGGCGTGTCGAGGCTTCGACTCGATGATGCCATTGGAACGATCAACGAGTTCGATCTCGTACCCCATCTCACGCGTGGCTTTCGCGGCCGCATCAAACGCCTCGGTGTACTGCTCATGCGCAATCTCAACCTGCGACGGCCCATCGCTCGTGAGCGCGCCCATGCAACCTGGGAGCGCCAGCGCGACCATCGCGGCCGCGACAGCCGAATCGCACCACACCCTGTGCACCAAACGCATGACGCAAGTCTATCCCGTGGTCGTTGCGCCGCCGGCGAGGTCGATGCGCGGATCCACCCACGCGTAGAGCACATCGACAACGAGATTGAGGACGACCAGCATGGTCGCGTACACGAGCACGATGCCCATCACGAGCGTGATGTCCTTGCCGAGCACGCCCTCGACGAAGTGGCGACCGAGGCCGGGCACCGCGAACACTTTCTCGACCACGAACGAGCCGGTCATTGCGGCAGCCGTCGCTGGCCCGATGTACGAGAGCACTGGGAGGAGCGCGTTCTTGAGCGCGTGTCGCCACGCAGCTTGCGATCGCGAGAGTCCCTTCGCGCGCGCGGTGCGGAGGTGGTCGGTCGTCATCTGCTCGGCGAGCCCGAACCGAAGCAGTCGCGAGATGTACGCCGCGAACGGGAGCGAGAGGACAATCATCGGGAGAATCGCATGGGATGGCGATCCCCATCCGGCCACCGGCAGCAGCCGCCACTTCGCGCAGACGAGTACGAGCGCGAGGCTTCCCACCACGAACGATGGCAGGCTGATGCCAACGAGGGCGACCGACTGCGTTGCGCCGTCGGCCCACGACCCCGGTCGCAGTCCGCCGACGAGTCCTGCGAGCGTTCCAATGACAAGTGCGATGAGGATGGCGCCGAGACCGATGGTCGCTGAAACGGGGAATCCTGCGGCGATGATCTCATTGACGGTCCAGTCGGGGTGCCGCATGGAGGGCCCGAGGTCGAAAGGGCGATCGTTCCAACCTAGGACCCATCCAACGCCGGAGACGCGCGCGGCATACGCCCCGAGGAATGCAGCCGGACTGTCGAGCTGGTACTGCGCCGCCATCGCGCGCTCGATTTCGGGGGGCGGTCGACGACCTTCCTGCTCCATCGGGTTCCCCGGGATGAGCCAAATGAGCGCGAAGGTGATGACGAGCACACTCGCGACGACGAGCGGCACCTGGAGGAGCCGCCGCACGACGAGCGTGGTCACGGCGAACTCTCCACCGGATCCGCGCCGACGCGGTGAAGCCGCCACAGCGGCTGGCTCAGCCTCGGGTGCCGCGAGAGCCCGTGGATCTTGCTCGGGTCGTACATGTAGAGCGTCACATATTGGCACAGCGGGAGGATCGGCATCTCGTCCTCAACGAGCAGTCGTTCGGCGCGGGTGAGGAGTGCCATCCTTGCCGAGGGGTCGAGTTCCGCGGCGGCCTGATCGAGCAGGGAGTCGAACTCCTGATTCGAGAACGCTCGGTCGTTGTTGCCGTTTCCGGTCTTGGAGAGATCGAGGAATGTTGTGGGGTCGGCGTAGTCGCCGTACCACCCGCCGCGCGCCACCATGAAATTGCCCTGGCGAAGGTCTTCCTTGGCGAACTTGCCGTCCTTGCCGCGGAGTTCGCAGGGCACACCGAGCGCGTCGCGCCACATCGCGGCGAGCGCGATCGCGATGTTCTTGACACGCGGGTTGCCCGTCATGTAGAGCATGTCGACCACAGGGAAGGGCTCACCCAACTCATTCTCGACGAGGCCGTCCTTGTCGCGATCGATCCAGCCCGCCGACGCGAGTTCGCGCCGCGCGCGCTCGACATCATGCGTGAGCCCCGTTGGCGACTCATAGCCTGGGATCGACCCGCGAGGCACCAGCGTGGTGGCAACGGGTTCACTCAGGCGCGTCACTTGCGTGGTGAGCGCCACCTTGTCGACAGCGAGTGCAAACGCACGACGCACGCGCTTGTCGGCGAATGGGTTCACAGAGCCGTCCGACAGATTCGGCCGACAATTGAAACTCCAGAAGTCCGTCCCGAACGCACTCAGTGCGTGGACATCGTTGCGCTCTCCGAGCGATGGCTCGGGTGCCGGGAGCGCAGCAAGCGCCGCATCGACTCCCAGTCCGCGCGCGATCAACGCGTCGTACGCCACCCGGTGGCGGTCGAGCCACTTCCGCGCCGCCGCCGCAAGATCAGCGCGGAAGTCCGCAGTCAAGTCGCTGACCCAGTCCAGTGCGCCCGACTCGTACGCGAGCACGGCTGTGTTGGCATCCTCAATAGGGAGGATGCTCACGCTCTCGCACTCGACCGCGTGAGGCGTGTGGTAGGTCGGGTTCCGCTCGAGTCGCATGCCTCGCTTGTATTGCCACGACACCAAGCGAAGGGGACCATTCGTGACCAGCGTGCCCGGCTTCGTCCACCCAGGTTCGTAGCCCATGCGACCGCTCACAGGATCGAGTCGCTCGAATCGCTTGAGTGTGGGTTGGTGGATCGGCGAAAGCGTGGGGAACGCGCACAAGTCGGCCCAGTAGGGCGTCGGCGCCTCGAGTTCCACGACAAGCGTCTTCGGATCCGGCGCACGCAACCCGACCAGCGAGTCGAAACGATCAAGCGACTCGTCCCAGAGGGCGCGCGCGCTCTCCCAATCGGTTTGCCCTTGGGCCGAGCGGGCCGCGAGCGCGTTCGTTCGCCACGCAAAGAACTCTTCCGCGCCGCGGATCCCAAACAAGAGGGCGCTGTAGTCCGCGGCGGTGTCGGGCAGAAGCAGTCGCCGCCATGATTGGCGGAAGTCATCACTCGTGACGGGCTCGCCCGTGGTCCAGCGTGCATCATCGCGCAGGTGGAAGGTCCATGTCCTTCCGTCGGGGGCGACTTCCCATGACGACGCAACCCCGGGCCGCGGTTCATTCGTGTCAGGGTCGACTGTGCAGAGTCCTTCGAGGATCGCCCGCGCCACGCGCAGGTCCTGCATGTAACTCATGCGCTGCGCGTCCAGCGTGAAGACATCCGCGCTCGAAAAGGTGACTTCGGCGCGTGGGGCACTGCGTTCGCATGTCACGATCGCGAGCGCCACACCAACGAGAAGCGCAGCGAGCGCGAACCATCGCATCAGGAGGAGGGTACGCGCCGATTACCGCGTCGCGGGCGAGTTGCTTGTCGCGCCCGGACGCCGACCCGGCTTGGCGGGTTTCGTATCGAGTTGCGTCCGCTGGAGCGTCTCGGCAAGTCGGGCGGCCTGAGTGAACGGCGCCGCGTCGGAGCCCGCAGGCGGCGACTTCGCGAGTTCTCGCAACGCCGCGAACGACGGCTCGAGCGCCTTCTTGAGGGCCACCATGGCCGCCGCATCGGTCGCCCCAAGTTGATCCGTGAGGATCAATGACAGCGAGCGATTCACGGCGCGGATTGTGTCGGGAGCCGCGGTTCCCTTGCGGAGTTTGCTCACGAGGGCGTCGATCGCACTCGCCTCAAGCACGCGTGCCGTGGCCTGCCCATCCTTGGAGGTGCGCGGCGAGGTCGACATCACCTCAAGCGCCTGGATCTCGTAGGCAAGCGTCATCCAGTCGGTCTCGCGGTCAATGTATGTGGCGATGCCTTTGACGATCGAGTCAGCTTGAGCCGTGTTGAGATCGGTCTGCCGGATGGCGGGTCCGAGCCCGCTCGCCGCGACCAGCCGCAACGACGCCGACTTCTGCTTCGTGGGTGATGCCTGTTCGACGAGCGCCGAGACAGCATCGGGGCTATTGAAGGCCTTCATGGACTCGATGGCGTTGATCCCTTGGAGCGGGTTTCCGGTCGCCACGACTTCCTTGAGGCTCGGGAGCGCCATCGCCGCGAACGCGGTTCGATACGCCGGGCTCACATCGGCACGCGAGAAGGTCCGCGTGTACGCCTCGCGCCCGCGGCGCACCTGCGTCGGGTCGCCGCTGCGGAGGAGTGTCGACGCCGCTTGTACGAACGCGGCCGCCTCTTGCTTGGCCTGCCCATCCATCGTGGATGACTTGAGGGACTTCTCGGCGATCGCCGGGGCGACCTGAGCCGACGCCACGCATGTGGCCAGTCCAACAAAGACACCGCAGATGAAGCGCACGGGAAGGGGCATTCGAACGGGTGAATATAGCGGAGGGCTACACTCGCGAGATGCTGGCGACCGTCGTGATGGCGTGGCTTGCCGTGGCCGCGGCACAGTCGGATTCCGCGGTGCCGCTGTCGACGGCACCGACGATGGCGGATCGCGCAAAAACAAGGCTTGCGGACGCGTACATGCGCGAAGCGGTCATGATGATGTCGCCCACAGATATCCATCCCACGGAGGTTGAGGCGGCGATTCACCTGAGCCACGAGTCGGCAACGATGTTCCCCGACGAGCCCGATCGCTGGCGCGTGGTCTACGCCATCAGTTCGACCGCCGCTGCCATGCTCCCGATGGCGGCCGAGGCAAACCGCGAGGCGATCGAGAATCTTGCGCGGCTCTGTCCCGGCGACGAAGTCGTGCGACTCAGGCGACTTGTGGCCGAAGTGGAGCGGCGTGAGATGGCCGAGGCGCGCGTCGCCGCCTACGAGCGACTCACGGGCGACGACGCTGTCAAGGTCATCGGGGCTCGTGTGGCGTCGCGCCTCGCGTTCGATCAGGCTCTTTTCGAGTCGCGCATCGGCGACGCCACTGGATTCGCGGCAGGGCTTGAGCGCAGTCTCGTGTTGTCGCCGGCTTTCCCCGCGGCGGCGGAGGCTGCGGCGGGCTTCATCGCCGAAAGGGTGGACGATCCGGTCGCGGAATGTGAATTGCTCATCGCCGCGGCAATGGCGAACCCGACGGAGCCACGGCTGTGGAGCCGGCTAGCCGCTCTCCTTCTCCAAGAGGCGGCCTACGACGCTGCGGTCCGCGTGTGCCAGATCGCGATCGACTGCGCGGTGGGGCAAGACGCCTACACAGAGACGATCGACATCGGAGTCAGCGAACTTGCCCTTGCGCTCTGGGGTGCCAAGCGCGACACAGAGGCGATCGAGACGATCAGACGACGGCTGAAGGTCAATCGAGAGGCCTTCGCCGACATCGTGGCCACGCTCAACCCTGGCCTGTCGAGGGCGGAGGCTGCCACCGTCCCGGGTCCGGTCTCCATCCTCGCCTCGATGGTGGGGTGCGGCATTGCGAGCGCGACGGAGGCGAGCGACGCGAAGGACCTCGCGAATGGGCTCATCATGATCGCCACGGAGCGGCGCAAGCAGGAAGAGACGCTGGAACGCCAGCGGAAGTCGCGGGGTATCGCAACCTCGCCCGATCCAGGTGCCAACGAGCGGGCGCGGACCGAGATCATCGAGTGCTCGATTGCCGGCGCACTCTTCGGGGCCGATGTCAAGTCCGTGACGGATGGCTTCGCGGCGGCGGCCGCGATCCGCTCGCTCGACGAGGCGCAGAGCGATCAAGCAAACGCGTGGAAACTGCTGGCAACAGGAGAGGGTGCCGCCGCGCGAGATGCGTTCGCGAAACTCGAGTCGTCATCGGTTGCGGTCGCGCTCGGACGAGCCAAGGCCGCGCTCCTCACTGGTGACACGCAGCGTGCCGCGCGCGA
>SYGQ01000030.1 GCA_005799475.1 Planctomycetia bacterium
GCCGTCTGCTGCCCGCCTTCCGACGCAGACACTGCGGGGGTCCGTGCCGCGAGTGATGCGTTCTACTCCGCGCTCAACCAGATGTTCGTCGGCAATGTCGAGCCGATGAACGCGGTCTGGTCGCACGAGAGTGATGTCTCGCAACTTGGCCCATTCGGAGGCCGCCTCGTCGGATGGGACGCCGTGGGTGCCGAGTGGAAGCGCGAGTCCGGGCTCAAGCTCGGAGGCAAGGTTGCGGCCGAGCATGTGCAAGTCGTCGCCGGAGTGTGCATGGGCTACACGGTCACCGAAGAGGTCGGCGAGAACATGACCGCCGACGGTAAGTCCGTGAAGGTGAGGTTCCGCGCAACGAATGTGTTCCGCAAGGAGCGCGGCGGTTGGAAGCTTGTGCATCACCACACCGATGTCTCGGAGGCGCTCGTGAACGCCAGCGGTCTCGTGAAGTAGCCAACCGAGCTCGTCGCGGAGCGAAGGCGATGGGCTGGCGCGCGCTCAGTCGCCGCCTTCAGAACTCGCCATCCCGACCTGCTTGGCGCCGCTGCCCTTGCATGTGAGCATGAGATACGCGCCCGCGACCGCGATGGCACCGGCGACCCACTGCCACCAGGTGAACAGTTCGCCGTAGATGAAGAAGCTCGCGGCGCTCACGAGGAATGGCTGCAGCTGGAGCACTCCACTTGTGATCACAATGCCGACCCGCGCGATCGACATGTAATAGAAGACATGGCCGACCGCGATCCCGAAGAATGCACTGACCGCGAGGTCGCGGAGAATCCACCCATCGAGATCGGGGACATAGGCCCCATGGTCGCGCCCGAAAAGGATCATCAGTACAACGAGCCCGGCCGCCGTCATCTGACAGATGACAGCAAACGCGATGATCGGGTGGTATGAGCTCATCCATCGACGGACGCCGAGGCCGTACATCGCGTACCCGACGGCGCAGGCGATGGAGAGTGTCGTCCCGGTCACATTGAATGCGCCCAGCGACTTGTCGCCGCCGATGAGCACCGGGACGAGTCCGCCCACGAGCACCGCAGCGCCGATCAGATAGCGGCGACTCATGATGATGGGTCGCTCGCTTGGTACGAGAAGGAGCGCGCCCAAAGCGACCCAGATGAGTTGCGTGCGAAGCCCGAAGGTCACGAGCCCGGGGTTCATCTCGTGGAACGCCGCGGTGAAGCAGACTTGCCCAGCGATGTTCGCCGCCGAGGGGACGAGCGCGTCACGCCAGATGCGTGCCCGGAGGTGCCCTCTGTGGAAGGCCCACGCCACTGCGGGGAGCCAGAAGATCGCGCTCGCTCCGTATCGCCAAGCGTTGTTGGTCCAGAAGTCGACATGGCTGGCGAGATGGCGCAGGTACAGCGGCACCATCGACCAACTCATCAGCGTGAGCAGCAGACAGATCGTGCCTGCGGTCAGCGAGATGCGGATTCGCGGCAGTGGGGGAAGTCGCAGCACCTGACCGATGCCGGCGATCACCGCCACACCGCCCACGACGCAAGCGCGAGCACGAGCACCGCCGTGGCGATGCCGAGCACGATGAGCGCGCGGTCCTGCCGTTGCGCTTTCGCGAGCGCGTCCGCGTAGGGCATCGTGTCGAAGCTCACCATGTCGTATCGCGGCGTGAACCATGAAGGCGCGATGACATGAAGCGCCTTTTCTGCACGCTTCTTGAGGCGGAAGAGTGCCGAGGCCGTCTTGTCGCGCATCTCCACGAAGTTTTCGAGCGCCATCTGCGCGATCGCGTCGGTGTTTCGCTTGCGCTGCACCTCGTAGGCGACGAGCGCGGCCGCGATGTCGCCGTCGTGCGCGGCGAGCGCATCGACGAGCGCCTCGCAGTCCTCGAAGCTTGCGTTGGCCCCTTGGCCGAAGAACGGAACGATCGCGTGCGCGGCATCACCAACGAGCGTCAGGCGACCCGACTGCGACCACGGCCGTGCGCGGACCGTCACCATCGATCCCACCGGGTTGCGCGCGAAGTCCTCGTCGAATGTCGGCATGATCGCGAGTGCATCGGGGTACTCGCGCGAGAAGTGCTCTCGGGCGCGCGCGGCGGTGGGGAACTCGGCGAAACTCCCCTCGCCCTTGTGGGGCCAAAACAGCGTGCAGGTGAAGGACCCGTCCGGGTTAGGCAGGGCGATCATCATCGATCCTCCGCGCGGCCAGATGTGGAGCGCATTGGTGTCCATCGCGAATCGTGCGCGGGCTCCCGGAGCGTGAGTTCCGACCGGCACCGCCGGCGGGATCGACAGTTCCTTGTAGCCGTGCGAAAGCCATGACTGCTGGTAGTCGAAGCCCTCCACCTTGTGCATGATGTCGCGCACCGCGCTGAAGGCGCCGTCGGCACCGACGATGAGATCAGCCGTCGCGTGCGAGATCGCCCCAGTGCGGTCATCAACAAATGTTGCCTCACCGCGCGAGGCATCGACGCCGGTGCATCGCTGATGAAACGAAACATTGACCTGCGACTCGGACGCCGCGCACAGCAAGAGCGTCAGGTTCAGCCGGCTTCGTGACACGCTGACGATCGCGTGCGCGGGATTGCTTGAGTACCGCTGGAACGCGAGGGCACCCGCGCGCGAGTGGATCATCCGTCCGGGCATGCGGATCGCGTCTCGAAGGATCGCCGTCTCGAGTCCGGCGCGGCGCAGTGCTTTGAGGCCGCGCGCGCTCAGGGCGAGGTTGATCGACCTGCCGCCGATGTGACCCTCATGGCGTGGATCGCCGCGGCGCTCGCGAAGGTCCACCTGCCAGCCCGCGCGCGCGAGGTAGGTCGCCAGAAGGCATCCCGCAAGTCCAGCTCCGACGATGAGCACGCGCTTGGACACGAGGCGGAGTCTAGGAAACGCGCGGCACCGTCACAGCACCGACGCGATCGCGTCGACGAGTCGCCAGCAATCGCCGAAGCTCGTGTACAGCGGCGCGGGCGCGGCGCGGATGACGCGCGGATGGCGGAAGTCGCAGTACACGCCGCGTGGCTTGAGCGACTCGAACACCCTGCGCGCGCGTTCGGGCGGTCCCTCGAGCGAGATCGACAACTGGCATCCGCGCTCGCTCGTCGCCGGTGGCGTCAGGATCCGCACGCCGTTTGCGCCGCGGTCCCTGAGCGCCATCTCGATGAATCCCGTCATCGCTCGCGCCTTGCACACGAGGCTCTCCATGCCAGCCTTCTGGAAGAGATCGAGACTCGCTCTGAGCGGTGCGAGCGACAAGATCGGCGGGTTCGATACTTGCCAGGCATCCGCGCCGGGTCCGGGCTCGAACCGAGGTCCCATCTCGAAACGATTCGACGGGTTCGTGCCCCACCAACCCTCGAGCCTCGGTGGCGGCGTGCCGTGATGGCGTTCATGAATGAACGCACCCGCGACGGCGCCTGGCCCGCCGTTCAAATACTTGTACGAGCACCAGCAGGCGAAATCCGCTCCCCAGTCGTGCAGGCGCAACTCGACATTGCCCATCGCATGCGCCAAATCCCAGCCGCAACGAGCACCCACCGCGTGCGCGGCGCGGGTGATGTTCGCGATGTCGAGCACCTGTCCTGTGTAGTACTGCACGCCGCTCAAGAGAACGAGGGCGAGTGAGTCGCCTTCGCGTGCGATCGTCGCTTCGATGTCGGCGTTTCGAAGACACTCTTCGCCCTCGCGCGGTGCGACCTCGACCACATCGATGGCCTCTTCACCGCCGATCGCGCGCACGAACGAGCGCACAGCGAATCGGTCGCTGGGGAACGCGCCGCGCTCGACGAGGATGCGCCGCCGCGCCCCCGCTGGACGGTAGAAACTCATCAACAGAAAGTGGAGGTTGGCTGTCAGCGTGTTCATCGCGACAACCTCCGACTCCTTCGCACCTGCGAGACTCGCGAGCCCGGCGCGAAAATGCTCGTGGTACCAAACCCACGGACGCCGCCCGTGCACATGTCCTTCGGCGCCGAGCGTGGCCCAGTCGTCGAGTTCCTCCGTCACCAGCCGTCGCGAGGTCTTCGCCATCAGGCCGAGCGAGTTGCCGACCATGTACGAAACCGGATGGCCATCGGCGCCGCGAGGGATCTCGAACTCGTCGCGGAACGATGCCAGCGGATCGTGCGCGTCGCACCACGCCGCGAACTCGGCGGTCGGTTTGAGATCCGCAGCCGTGAGGCCCAAGATCGACGAGGGCGCGGTGCGCGTCATGTGGAGAGTCCCAGCCACTCTGCCGCCGTGCCGAAGAGGATTCGCGAGCGCTGTGCGTCAGTGAGCCACGCCGCATCGCGGACGAGGCGCCCCGGTGGTGTTTCGCCGAGCGGGAACGGATAGTCCGACCCCATTGCGATGCGCTCGGCGCCGACTGTCGCGACGAGGTAGCGCAGCGCCTCGGGGTCGTGCACGATCGAATCGAAGTAGAGGCGCTTCAGATGTTCGCGCGGAGGCGTCGTCGACCTCGTCGCGCACAGGTCAGGGCGCGCCTCGAAGCCGTGTTCGATACGACCCAGCGTGTACGGGAATGCGCCCCCGCCATGCGCGAAGCAGACCTTGAGTCGCGGGTACCGGTCGAGCACGCCGCCAAAGGCGAGCGCACACGCCGCGCGCGCGGTCTCAGCCGGCATCCCAACGAGCCACGGCATCCAGTAGCGCGGTGTCTCATGCCGCCCCATCACATCCCAGGGATGGACGAAGATCGCCGCGCTGAGCGACTGAGCCGCGGCGAAAAACTCGTCGAGCCCAGCGTCATCGAGATCGCGTCCGTTGACATTCGTTCCGATCTCGACACCGGGCATTCCGAGTTCGCGCACGCAGCGCTCGAGTTCGCGCACGGCGAGTGCGCTCTCCTGGAGCGGCACCGTCCCGAGCGCCAGAAAGCGCCTAGGCGCGGCTCGCACGACCCCCGCCAGGTGGTCATTGAGGATCTGCGAAAGGTCATACGCGTGCGCGGCCTTCGCGCCATAGGAGAACATCACCGGCACCGTCGACACGACCTGCATGTCGACGCCCGACTCATCGCACTCGCGTGCGCGCCGCCCGGGATCCCAGCAGTTCGACTCAATCTCGCGGAAGCAGGCCCCGTCGATCATCATCCGCGCGCGGCAGTGCCCACAGTGCTCGAGCGCGACCCATCCGCCACAGCCATAGCGCTCGCGCAGATCCGGCCAACGCTCGGGCAGCATGTGCGTATGAATATCGATGACGCGCACACCGCGCATCAAGCAAGTCTAGCGATCAGCCGCCGCTACTTCGTCCTCGGCGCTGGCTTGGGGACCCGCGTGCCACAGTGTTTGCAAGTCGAGAGGAGAGGGTCGGCCCAGAACTCCTCCATCGCGCGGGTGAAGTGCTGCACGATGTCGCTGCACGAGAAGACCTTGTCATAGACAAGCTCGCCGCAGGAGTCGCAATAGAAGATCATGTGTTCCTTCTCGTGCGCGGGACGCCGCCGTTCGACGACGAGTCCGAGCGTCTCTGGACCGCGCTGCGGACGGTGCGGCACACCGCCGGGGATGAACAGGCACTCGCCCTCCCTGAGCGGGATGTCGCGGATGCCGCGCGCATCACGCACGCGAACGGAGACATCGCCCTTCAATTGGTAGAACCACTCTTCGGAGTCGGTCATGTGATAGTCGTTGCGCGCGTTGGGGCCGGCGATGAGCATCACGAAGAAGTCACGGCCGCTGAAGAGGTACTTGTTGCCAACCGGCGGCTTCATGAGGTGACGGTTCTCCTGCGCCCATTTCACGAGGTGCACAGGATCGGCCACGCCGCCCTCACCATCCCATCCGGTGGGATCGCCAAGTGTGTCATGTGCCGGCGTCGGGTCAGCCACCACCGCGGTTGGATTGATCGTGCCCATGGGGGAATCGTAACTCCCGTACGCTGCGATTCGATGCCTCTTGAGGAGATGTCGTGGACGAATCACCCGGCGAGATGGCGCAAGGGTGCTGCCGCCGTGACGCTCGCGGGCATCGCGATCATGGGGGCACTTGTCGGCGTTGCGATGGAAGACTGGATCTGGGGGGCGCTCTCGACGCTCGCCCTGTTTCTCGCGACTTCGCGGTTTTTCCTGCCCACGCGCGTGTCGGTCACGGACAGCGGAGTCGAGGTGGCGTATCCGTTCTCAAGGCGCACGATCGACTGGGCGAGCGTGGGCTGCGTCACGTGGCGCTCGACGCGCGTCGTGCTCGCCTCGGCGCCGACGCGTCGAGCGATGGCACGTGGTGTTCACTTCGACACCGACGCGCTCTCGCCGA
>SYGQ01000031.1 GCA_005799475.1 Planctomycetia bacterium
AATGAGAAGGCGGGCTTGGCGCCGGACGAGGAGTCGCGTCAGTTGTGGCTTCAGTACCTGCCCGAAGACCGAGTGATTCCGGGATCGATGAAGGACAACTTCTGGGAAATGGGCGAGACCGGTCCGTGCGGTCCCTGCTCGGAGATTCACTTCGATCGAATCGGCGCGCGCGTGGCGACGAAACTCGTCAACGCGGGCGATCCCGATGTCCTAGAGATTTGGAATCATGTCTTCATCCAGTTCAACCGAGAACCCGACGGATCGCTGCGCGCGCTCCCGGCACGCCATGTCGACACGGGCATGGGGCTCGAGCGGCTCGTCAGCGTCATTCAGGACAAGCGCTCGAACTACGACACGGATCTGTGGAGCCCAATCTTCGATGCGATCCGTCAGGAGACGGGCGCGCGGCCCTACGGCGGCTCGCTTGAGAACCACACCGATATCGCCTACCGCGTCATCGCGGATCACTTGCGCTGTCTTACAGTCGCCGCCTGCGACGGCGCGGGGCCCGGGGCCGATGGGCGCAACTATGTGCTGCGGCGCATCCTTCGCCGTGCCGCACGACATGGTCGGCAGACCATGGGACGCCAAGACGCCTTTCTGTACCGACTGGTTCCCTCGGTCGCGGAGACACTCGGTGACGCGTTCCCGGAGATCCGCGCGGGGGCTTCGCGCGCTGCCGATGTGATCCGTGCCGAGGAAGAGGCGTTTGGCCGAACGATCGACCGAGGGCTCGCGCTGTTCGAGGAGGCCGCCTCGCGCGCCGCGCTCGTC
Source organism: Planctomycetia bacterium (assembly GCA_005799475.1). Classification (GTDB taxonomy): domain Bacteria; phylum Planctomycetota; class Phycisphaerae; order Phycisphaerales; family SM1A02; genus F1-60-MAGs104. Next base: position 775 of record SYGQ01000031.1, read on the forward strand.
AACGGGACCAAGTGCGTCAGTGGCGAGGACGCGTTCCGCCTTCACGACACGATGGGATTCCCTGTCGACTTGACGCAAGTCATGGCGCATGAGCGCGGCATTTCGGTCGACCTTTCCGACTACGAGAGGCGGATGGGGGCCGCGCGCGAACTGAGCCGCGCTGGCGGCACGCAGGCGCAGGTGATGCACTTTCCGCCCGATGCGATTGCGGCGCTTGAGGCGCGCAAGGTCCTGCCGACCGATGACCGTGCCAAGTACACGACACTGAGCGAGTCAGCGACGGTGCAGGGACTTTGGACGGGCCATGCGTTCGCCGAGGCGCTGCGTGAAGGCGAGTCGGGCGCCGTGATCGTGGACCGCACCTGCTTCTACGCCGAGTCGGGCGGCCAAGTTGGCGACACGGGAGAGGTGGCGACTTCCACGGGTGCGTTCACCGTGCGCGACACGCAATCGTTTGGCCCGTTTGTCTTGCACATCGGCGAGGTCGTACGGGGCGTCATCGGCACCGGCGACAGCGCGCGTCTCGCGCTCGATGCCCCGCGGCGCAGAGAAGTTGCGGGCAACCACACCGCGACCCACTTGCTCAATCTCGCGCTGCGTGAGGTGGTGGGCGCTGATGTCGAACAGCGCGGCTCCCTGGTGGCGCCGGACCGCTTGCGCTTCGACTATGCCGCTCGCGGTGGGCTCTCCGGGGCGCAGGTCGCAGAGGTCGAGGCGAAGGTGATGGACCGCATCGCACAGAACCTGACAGTGTTCGCAAAGGAGTCGGGGCTCGGCAAGGCCAAGTCTGTGCGCGGAGTGCGCGCCGTCTTTGGCGAGCGCTATCCGGATCCTGTGCGCGTCGTGTCTGTCGGCGTTGATGTGGATCGTCTGATGGCGGATTCCAGCAATGCGGACTGGGAACGATCGAGCGTCGAGTTCTGCGGCGGTACGCATGTTGGAGCGACGAGCGAGATCGGGGCATTCGTGCTCGTGAGCGAAAGCGCGCTCGCGGCAGGTGTGCGGCGCGTCTTTGCGCTGACGGGGGCCGCGGCAGCAAGCGCGACGCGCGAGGCGCAGGCTCTTTCCGCGCGCGTCGATGCGGCCATGCGACTCGACGGCGAGGCGCTCGTGACGGAGGCGGCCGACATCGTGCGCATCGAACCGACGCTTGCGCTGGGCGCCTCGGCGCGCGCCGCGCTTGCCCCCAAACTCGAGGGATTGCGCGAGCGCGTGAAGGATGCGCGCAAGGCCAGTCAGGGCGCATCGCGCGATGGCGCCTTGGCCGATGCGAAGGCAGCGATCGACGCGCACGCGATGAGCGCGGACCCCGGTGCTGCACTTGTGCTCGAAGTCGCTCGGGCCGACGCCCAGGCACTCCTTGCGGTCATTGACTCCGCTCGAGCGCGCTGTCCGCAGGCACCGGTGCTCCTCCTGAGCGGCGATGCTGAGAGCGGGAAGGTCGCCATCGTGGCCGCATGCCCCGAGGGCGCGATCGCCAGTGGACTCAAGGCCGGCGACTGGGCGCGCGCGGCGGCTCAGGCGTGTGGCGGAAAGGGCGGCGGCAAGAGCGACCTCGCACAGGCCGGCGGCAAGGACCCGTCAAAGATCGCCGAGGCCATCGCCGCGGCGCGCGCATTCGCGACGGCGTCTCGATAGGTCGCTCGAGTGAGCCCGTCACGGCGGGGCGAGTGGACCGTGCGGACTACGCTGTCCGCATGAGCCAGGCGATCACGAGCGTCCTCCAAGAACACCGGATTTTCCAGCCAAGCGAGCACTTCCGGCGGCACATCGGGCCGATCCATGTGCCCTCCATGGACGCCTACCGTCAGACGCACGCGCGATCCATCGCGGACCCCGAGTCATTCTGGGGGGAAGTGGCGTCGGAGTACCACTGGATCTCGCCGTGGTCGAAGGTCGTCGAATGGAACCTGCCCGACGCGAAGTGGTTCGTGGGAGCGAAGACAAACGCATGCGCCAACTGCATCGATCGGCAAATCGACTCGGGTCATGGCGACGAGGTTGCGATCATTTGGGAGGGTGAGCCGTGCGCACCGGACCCGGAAGTCCGACGACTCACCTACCGAGACCTGTTGCGTGAGACCTGCCGAACCGCGAACGCGCTCAAGTCGCTCGGCGTGCGCAGGGGTGATGTCGTCACGATCTACATGGGCATGGTGCCTGAACTCGCCATCGCCATGCTCGCGTGCGCACGGATCGGCGCCGCGCACAGCGTCATCTTCGGCGGCTTCGCGCCCCCGGCCATCGTCGATCGCGTCCACGATGCAAAGAGCCGCATCATCATCACATGCGACGGAGCTTGGCGGCGCGGCCAGATCGTGCCGCTCAAGCAGAATGTGGACGATGCCTGCGCGAAACTCCCCGATGTCGAGCATGTGCTCGTCGTCCGACGCACTCAGAGCGCAGTCACGATGAAGCCGGGGCGCGACCTGTGGTGGCACGACCTCATCGACTCGCAGTCGGACACATGCCCATGCGAAGCCATGGACGCCGAAGACCTCCTCTTCCTCCTCTACACGAGCGGGTCAACGGGAAAGCCAAAGGGGATTCGCCATACCACCGGCGGCTACATGGTCTTCACGGCCTACACGGCGAAGATGACCTTCAATCTCAACCCCGATCGGGGGCAGGTGTATTTCTGTACTGCTGACATTGGGTGGATCACCGGGCACTCTTACATTGTGTACGGCATCCTTCCCAATCGCGTGCCGACGGTGATGTATGAGGGGGCGCCGAACTCGCCTCGCGAGGACCGCCTCTGGTCCATGGTGGCGCGCCACAAGGCGACGCACTTCTACACCGCGCCAACAGCAATCCGCGCCTTCATGAAGTGGGGCGATCAGCATCCGAAACAGCACGATCTCTCAAGCCTCATTGTGTTGGGCACGGTCGGCGAGCCGATCAACCCCGAGGCGTGGATCTGGTACCACGAAATGATTGGCTCCTCGCGCTGCCCGATCGTCGACACGATGTGGCAGACCGAGACTGGTGGTCACATCATCACGCCGCTGCCTGGCTGCGTGCCGACTGTGCCGGGCTCTTGCACTCTGCCGTTTTTCGGCATCGACGCGGCCATCGTCAACGAAACTGGCGAAGAGCTGGAGCCCAACAAGGGCGGCCTTCTCGTGATCCGCCGACCCTGGCCGGGCATGCTCCGCGGAATCCACGGCGACTCGCAGCGGTACTTCGACACCTATTGGTCGAGGGTGCCAGGCATGTATGTCGCGGGTGACGGCGCGCGGCGGGATGAGCGCGGCTACTTCTGGATCATGGGCCGCATCGATGATGTGATCAATGTGAGCGGCCATCGGCTCGGGACGATGGAGGTGGAGAGCGCGCTCGTCTCGCACGATGCGGTCGTCGAGGCGGCAGTTGTCGGCATGCCGCACGAGATCAAGGGCACCGGCATTGCGGCGTTCGTGACGCTCGCTCCCGACTTCAAGGGGGCCACCGGCGACGCACTCCGGCGACAACTCGGCGAGCATGTCACCAGAGAAATCGGCGCGATCGCGCGCCCGGACATGATTCGGTTCACGGGGGCGCTCCCCAAGACGCGCTCGGGAAAGATCATGCGCCGGCTTCTTCGCGATATCGCCGCGGGCAAGGAGTCCACGCAGGACACGACAACGCTCGAGGACTTCTCGCTCCTTGCGAAGTTGCGCGAAGGTGACGAGTAGCCGAGCGCGGCGCCCGACGCGCGACTAGGCGCGACAGAGTGCTTCGACGAACGCCCTGCGAACCGTCGTCACACGGTCGCGAACTCCTGCGAGTGTGTTGACGATCTGCTCCTCCGGCGTCTCGAGCACTTCAGCGATTTCACGGCTCGAAAGCCGCTCGATGTAGTGCAATTCGACCACCAAGCGCTCTCCACTGGAGAGACTCTGAGCGACCATCGTGACCAAAGGTGCTGTCTGCTCAAGCATGTGCCATCTCCATGCACTCTTGCGCTCTCGGTCGGCTCCCTCGCCGTCCGTCGCCACCACTGACTGCAGGCTAGCACCATCCTGAGGCGATGCGTGATCTTCGTAGAGATTTTCTGCCTCATTTGGCCCGTCGCCTGCGGTGTCGGCGAACGCGACAGCGACTTCGGGATCGAACTGGGTACCCGCGCAGCGCATGAGTTCGTGAACAGCCTCTCGATGTGACTTGGGGGACGAGTACGGCCTGTCGGAGCGCATCGCGTCGTAACTGTCGACCACTGCAATGATTCTGGATGCGAGGGGAATCTCCTCGTGCCCAATGCGCTCGGGGTATCCCTGAGCATCCCACCGTTCGTGGTGATGAAGCACGCCGGGCAACGCGAATGACAGCTCAGGAAATGCCGCAAGCAAGCGGTGCCCGGCCCGTGGGTGGCGCTTGACAATCTCATACTCCCGTGGAGTCAGCGGACCGCTCTTGAGGAGGATCTCATCAGGGATCCCGATCTTCCCAAGGTCATGGATCTGCGCGGTTTGCCGCACGCACTCGACCTGGCCCTGGTCGAGTCCTACGGCGACGGCGAGCCCTGCCGCGAGCGAGGCCACGCGGCGACAATGTGCCGTCGTGCCAGACTCCTTTGCCGCGATGAGGGTCGTGAGGACTTCGACGGTGTGCCGCTCTCTCATGGTGGTATCGCTTCGACTACTCCCGGGCGCGACTGAAGCCGACTTCCGGAATCTGCACAGTTCTCCCACGGGCTAGACTCCCCCCGCCACATGCGGATCCATCCCTTTGCGGCAATTCGGGTACCCGCACACCGTGCTTCGGAGGTTTCGTGCCCTCCCTACGACATCGTGGAGGATGCCGAGGCTCGAGCATTGGCTGTATCGAAGCCGAATTCGTTCATACGGGTTGTGCGCCCGGAAACCGACTTTCCTCCCGAACAAAACCCGTACGCCAATGAGGTCTACGACCGGGGTCTGACCAACCTGAACGACCTGCTTGCTAGGGGGTACCTCGTTCGAGAGCGCGATCCCAAGTTGTTTGTGTACCGACAGAGCTCCGGTGGACGCCGTCAAGCTGGTCTTGTGTGTTGCCTCGATGTCGACGACTACCGCACCCGGGTGATTCGGCGGCACGAGTTGACCCGCCCTGTCAAGGTCGATGATCGCGCCAAACACATGATGGCACTTGGGGTCCACGCGGAGGCGGTCTTGCTCGCGGTCGCTGGGGCGCCCGAACTCGCGCGACAGCTCTCGCGCGACATGAATGACCGACCACTGCTGCACTTCACGGCCAAGGACGGTACGACCCACACGCTCTGGTCGGTCAATGACCCAGCGAAGTACGCCGCGATCTTCGCGCCAATCGAGCGCGTCTACATCGCTGACGGCCACCACCGCACCGCCGCGGCGGAAATCACCGCAGAGAGGTTGGGGTCCTCGGGGGGCGACGCATCGCAGCGGATCTTCGGCGTCTGCTATCCAGCCGAGGAACTCCACATCCTCCCCTACCACCGCCTCGTGCGCTTGGGGGGATCCGCTACCGCGCAGCAGTTTCTCGCGCAATTGCGCGAACGAGGGCCACTGGCACCGATGATGCAGGCCGATGTCGCTTCCACGATTGGCGCGGGAAGCGTGGGCATCTTCGCTGAAGGCCGCTGGTGGCGTTTCACGATGCCCGCGGCGGCGTGCGCCGGCGTGATGGCAAACCTCGATGTGGCGCGGCTGAGCCAACACATCCTCGCGCCGTTGCTGGGGATCACCGATGAGCGCACCGATCCGCGCCTCTCATTCGCCGGCTCGTGCGGCGCGGCGCAGCTCGAAGTCGAAGTGCGCGAGGGACGCGCCGACATCGCGTTCGCGCTTCATGCCACATCGATGGCTGAGCTCATGGCGGTCGCCGACGCCGACCTCATCATGCCGCCCAAGTCCACTTGGTTCGATCCCAAGATCCGAAGCGGGATCTTTCTGCACGCCTTCGTCGACGGACACGAGGACTAGGATGCAGCGATGATCCCGTCCGATGCCGATGCCGCTGCAGTGCCCTTGTCGCTCGTGGCTCGCGTTCTCGTCGTGGATGAGTTTGGGGAACACGGGCTCGCGTCGCTTCGCGAGGCGGGCTGCGACGCGATCCACAACCGCGCACTGACCGACGGCACGCTCGCGTTTGCGATCCGCGACCTCGAGCCCGACATCCTGCTTGTGCGATCGATGCGTGTCGACGAGTCCGCGTTCGCGGCGTCGGACCGACTTGGGCTCGTGGTGTGTACAGGGGCGACCACCGATGGCATCGATGTCGCCGCAGCGAACCGCCGCGGGATCTTCGTGTCGCATTGCCCGGCGCGAAGCGCTGCGGCCGTCGCCGAACTGGTCTTTGGGCTGGCCATCGCGTGCGATCGTCGGATTCCCGACTGCGTCGCGGCCGTGCGATCCGGGTCGTTGGCGCCCGTCGAGGGCGAGATCGCTTCTGGGCTATTCGGCCGCACTCTGGGCATCGTGGGACTCGGACATGTTGGCCAGGAAGTCGCGCGGCGAGGTCTTGCCTTCGGGATGCATGTCGTGGCGTGGAGTCACCACATCACGGAAGAGCGATGCGACGCGCTGGGGATCGACTACTGCGCCAATCTCGTGAACCTCGCGAAACTCTCCGATGTGGTCAGCGTCTGCGTGACCGCAAATGAAGGGTCGGCTGGCCTCATCTCGGAAAAGTTCTTCACTGCGCTCAAGCGAGGCTCGACGCTCATCAACACGAGCGAGATGTCGACGATCAATGAACCGGCGCTGCTGGCGGCTGTGCAGGCCAAGGGCATCCGGGTGGGACTCGATCTCCACACGACCGAACCCGCAGCGCGCATTTCCGGATCCCTCGCTGCGCTGCTCGCGGAACCGGGCGTGCTCGCGACGGCCACCTCAGCTTCGCTGACCCGGCAGGCCCGTGAGGCGGTCGAACTCGATGTCGTGCGCTCAGTGAGGCAGTGGCTCGAACGAGGCGTTGCGCTAGGGTGCGTCAATCGAACGACCGCGACGAGCGCCGTGACGCTCCTCCATGTGCGCCACCTCAATCTTCCGGGGACGCTTGCCGGTGTCTTCGAAGTGCTTGGCCGCGCGGGTATCAATGTCGAGGAGATGGAGAATGTGATCTGCGCCGGCGGCGAGGCGGGGATCGCACGAATCCATGTCAATGCCACGCCAACCGAGGGGCAGCTCGCCGAGATCAGGGCGCGCGCGCATGTGCTTGGCGTGACCGTGCAGGCGATTCAGCAGGAGCCTGATCGCTCATGACAGCCATCGGAGGCGCCGCGACCGTGCGCCGCATGTGGAATTTCTCCGCAGGTCCCGCAGCGATGCCTCTCGAGGTGCTCGAGCGATTGCGCGGCGATCTCGTCGATCTTGACGCCACCGGAGTGGGGATCCTCGAACATAGCCACCGCGGTCCGACCTTTGAGCGCGTGCTCGAAGAGTCGATGCGATCTTGCCGCACCCTCGGTGGAATTCCCGAGGAGTACGAGATCCTGATGCTCCCGGGTGGCGCGACGCTGCAGTTCTCGCAGCTTGCACTCAACCTCCTGCCTGATGGGGCAACCGCCGACTATCCGGATACTGATGTCTGGAGCGCGAAGGCCATCATCGAGGCGCGTGCTGCGGTGAGGGCGAATATCGCGGTCATCTTTGAAGGCAAACGGTTTCACTACGACCATGTCCCCACGCTGGGCGAAATGACGCCGACCGCCGGAGCCGCGTACCTCCACTACTGCTCGAACAACACGGTCCACGGCACGCGCTACTCGACGCCGCCCAGAGCCGCACCGGGTGTGCCGCTCGTGTGCGACGCGAGCAGTGAGATCTTCGGCCGACCGATCGATTGGCGCGCGCATGGACTCGTGTACGCGGCCGCCCAGAAGAACTTTGGCGTGGCGGCGATGACGCTCGTCGTCATTCGGCGCGATCTCCTTGAGCGCACGGTCCGTCCGCTGCACACGATGGCGTCCTACGCGCAGCACGCGAAGGCGGGAAGCCGCCTCAACACGCCGCCGACATTCGCCATGCACGCGGCGGGACTGATGTTCAAATGGATGATCAAGGAGGGCGGGGTTGAGGAGTTCGCGCGACGAAACGCGGCCAAAGCGCAGCTGCTCTACTCGGTGATCGACTCGTCGGGCGGCTTCTACACAGGGCTGAGTCAACGGCCGTGCCGGTCCGACATCAATGTGTCATTCCGGCTTCGCACGAACGAACTCGATTCGCGCTTCGCCGCGGAAGCCGCACGCGAGGGTCTCGACGCGCTCGCCGGACACAAGGATGCCGGCGGCATCCGCGCCTCGATGTACAACGCGATGCCCCTCGATGGCGCCCGCGCCCTCCAAGAATTCATGCGCGAGTTCATGCGCATCAACGGCTAGGGGCGTGCCCGGGTCTTCCAGACCCCCGAGCCGAGGCCGCGGTGCCTGAGGCGTGGAAACTCTCGAACGCGGCACCCTTCGCCCACTACAGTTTTTTCCCCGCGCTGGATCAGGTCCTCACTGACAATCAGCTACCCCATCACGCCCTTGATACCCAGAAGGATCATCTGCACGCTGATGCAGACGAGCAGGAATCCCATGATGCGGCTCACCGCCGACATGCCGCTGACGCCCAGGACGCGCACGAACCATCCGGTGGAGAGGAGCACCGCCAGCGACGCGCTGATCGCCGCGACGATCGCACCAAGGTCGGCACTCGATCGCCCCCAGCTCATCGGTCCCAGATCCCCCTGCGTCAGAACGAGCGTCAGTGCCCCGGGGCCCGCAAGAAGCGGCATCGCCAGCGGAAAGAACGCGCAATCGCTGCGCGTCCGGTCGTCCGCCTGCTCCTCCTTGGTGGATCGCGGCTCGGCTCGCGCGGAGAGCAGGTTGAAGCCAATCTTGACCAAGATGAGCCCCCCGCCCACGCGCACCGCGTCGAGCGTGAGATTGAAGGTGCGCATGATGTGCGCGCCCAGAAAGTAGAACACCAGCAACAAGATCAGCGCGTAGAGGTGACCGCGCAAGACCTGGTTCTGGCGGCGCGAAGGCGTGTCCCCTTCCGTGATGGAGAGGAGAGTTCCGGTACACCCGAGCGGGTCGATGATCGCCAAAAGCGCGATCGCTGTCGTCAGGAAGTCCGTACCCCAATCATCCACGAACCGAGTCTAGCCGCGGCTATCTCAACTCACGGACTCTGAGATCGCGGAACTCGATGTGCGCCCCCTCGGCCTGCAGCGCGATGGGGCCGCGCTCGCCCTTGCACCCGAGCGCAACATTCTGGAGGTCGCCATTAACCCGGAGTTCGAGGCGCTCACCAACGAGTCGGATGTCGTAGCGGTTCCACTCGCCCAGCGGCACCTCGTTGGTCGGATGAGCCTTGATCGTGCGCCTCCCCTGGGTGCGCATGACATCGGCCTGCATCGGAAACTCACCAATGTTCCAGATATCGCCGGCGTTCTCGCTGTGGAGTTGCGCCTCGATCGATCGTGGCCACACTTGGTCGGGTCCCTCAACCCGCAGTAACACGCCTGAGTTCCCTGCGCCCTTGGTGGGATCGAACCGCCACTCGAGGCACAACTCGAAGTCCTTGAAGGTGCGCGTCGTCTTGATGTATCCCACGGGACTCCCCGTGCAAACGAGGACACCGTCGTGCACACTCCAAGTCGGCGTGCCCTCGCCTCCCGGGAACGCCGTCCATCCACTCATGGTCGTGCCGTCGAAAAGGAATTGCCAGCCGCCTCCCTCCGCCGCGGAGCGACCCGCAACCGTCGGGCTGTTCGTCCGATTCCCAGAGCCGACGCTCGTCACGACCACGCAACCCGCAAGGAGCGCGGAGACGAGGACGGATCCACCGGGCGCGCGGGCGCGCCACCGAAGGGTCACTCCTTTGTTCTCCGCAGCGAATCTTCGGCATGGGTCCAGTTCTCGAGGTCGCTGCCCCCGTACTGGATCCAGCGGTGATACGCGGCGACTTGAATCTGGTCGAATGTCGGTCCCACTCCATCCGTCGAGAGGATGAGCGGCGAAGTCTCGATGATCGTCCGTGGAAGTGCGAACTTGCGGGCGGCCTTCCGCGAGCGCGTCGCCTTCGGTTTCACGCGCTTGGTCACGACCGCCTTCCCTCCGCTCGCCGCCGCCTTCTTTGCGGTGCGCGTGATGATCGGTTTCCCCTTCGAGGGCGACTTCCGAGCAACGGTGACTTTCTTCTTTGCCACGGATCAAAGCGTAGCAGGGTCGACCCATTATGCGAAGGGATTCTCCACGCCGAGCGCTGCCACCCCAAACGGAAGCGCGGCGCGACGATGCGTCGTGCACACCTCAAGTCCACCCATCCGACCCACGGCCCGCAGCGACTCGGGGTCCGGTCGCCCGTTCGCGTCGAGTGCGGCATCGTCGATGTGGAGCCACACAACCTCGCCGATGACGACATTGCCTCCGCCGGGCGCTCCAGCGGCCAGCCGAACGACACGCGTTGTACGGCACTCGAAGGTCGCCGGGCTCGCCGCGACGCCCGGCGGCGCGACCAGTTTCGATCGCCTGGGTGCGAGCCCCGAGAGCGCGAACTCGCTCTCGCCGTAGGCGAGTGGTTCGCCGCACGCGAGGACCGCGTTGAGAATTGGCTCGGAGCACAGGCTCACGGTGAACTCGCCCTTGCCACCTTCGTCCACCGGCTTGGCGTTGCGGAGAGAGTCTTTCTCTTGACCGTCGTCGCGATTCGCCGGGCAGAACAGAAGAGTCATGGGCACTGATCCGCCTCCCGTGAAGAAGGAAAACGGCGCGAGGTTCGTCGACTCGCCGTCGGGCGAACAGGTGCAGACGACGGCGATGGGTCGCGGCACGATCAGGCCGATGAGCATCCGGTAGCGCTCGGCCATCGAGTGCGTTGCCGGGTCAAACTCCATGCTCGCGAAGGTACCGCGTACGGGCGACTACGCTCTTTCCCTATGAGCGCGGAGTACGAGTTCGACCTTGTTGTGATCGGGAGCGGCCCCGCCGGACACGCCGCGGCCATCCAGGCGGCAAAGCTCGGAAAAAGCGTCGCGCTCGTCGAGAGACGCAAGTCGCTCGGAGGCGTGTCGACCAATCTGGGGACTCTCCCATCGAAGACACTTCGCGAGGCTGTCCTCGCGCTGCGCCGCGAAACCGTGCAGCGGGCTCTCCAGGCCGCCGGTGCGGATCCGATCGCGCTCACGATGCCGATGCTGTTGGAGCGCGTCCGCTCCGTCGTCGATGCCGACGCGCAGGAAGTTCGCGCGGCCCTCCTGCGGAATGGCGTGAAGGTTCTGCGCGGATTTGCTTCCTTTGTCGACACCCACACGATCGCGGTCGACAGCCCCGAGGGCGACCGCACACTCACGACGGCGTTCGTGCTCGTCGCCTGCGGCACGCGACCGGTGCTCCCTGCGGGATGTCCCGACCAATCCAACGAAGATCGTCCCTCGATCATCACCAGCGACAATGTGAGCACACTCGTCGGCATCCCCAAGACGATGATCGTGGTGGGCGGCGGCGTCATCGGCATTGAGTATGCCTCGTTCTTCGCGGAGCTTGGCACGAAAGTCACGCTCATCGAGCGGTCCGAGCGCCCCATCTCGTTCATGGATCACGAGACGATCGACGAAATGGTTCATGCGCTGCGATCGCTCGACATGATCTTCCGCTGCGGCGAGGCGGTCGCGAAGATCACGCCGGTGGACGACGCGCCGCCTCGCGTCCTCGTCGAACTCGAGAGTGGCAAGCGCATGGCGGCCGATGTCGCGCTCATCTCAGCTGGGCGACAGGGCTGCACCGACGGACTGCATCTCGAATGTGCCGCGCTGACCGCGGATGACCGCGGCCGGCTCAAGGTCGATGAGCAGTACCGCACGGCAGTCGAGTCGATCTTCGCGGTCGGAGACATCATCGGGTTCCCGGCCCTCTCGGCCACAAGCGCCGCCCAGGGGCGCATCGCGGCGTGTCACATGTTCGGAGAGCCCGTCGCACCACTCGGCGACGACTACCCGCTCGGGATCTACGCCATCCCGGAACTCTCTTGCGCTGGGGCGACCGAACAGAAGCTCACCGCGGCAAAGGTCCCCTACGAGATTGGCGTAGCGAGGTACGCCGAAATCGCTCGCGGCAAGATCGCCGCCACCAGTGACGGGTTCCTCAAACTCATCTTTCACCGAGAAACCCACGCGCTTCTGGGGGTCCACATCCTCGGGCCCGGCGCCACCGAGCTCGTGCATGTCGGGCAGGCGGTCCTGCGCCTCAAGGGCACGCTCGGGTTCTTCCTCTCGAATGTTTACAACTACCCGACCTACGCCGAGTGCTACAAGGTCGCGGCGCTCAACGCGTCCAACAACCTGCGCAACAACGCGTACCTCGGCAATGCGGGCGCGCCCTAGCTACTCGGCGACTTGCGGCGCCCCGAGCGGTCGCACCCAGATATTGCGGAACTTGATCGGATCACCGTGATCCTGAATGCGGATCGATCCGGTCTCCGGGTGAGCCTTGTACTGCGCACGCGCTCCGTGCGCCGTGGCGCCGAGCATCTCCACGCTGTCTTGCACGAGCACGCCATTGAAGAGCACGGTCACGCTCGACGCGCGGACGAGCCCTGCGGCCGCGTCGAAGCGCGGCCCTCGAAAGACAATGTCGTAGACATTCCACTGGCCCTGAGGCCGGCAGGCATTCACCAGCGGCGGATACTGACCGTAGAGCGATCCGGCCATCCCGTCGGGATAGGTCGTGTTGCCGTGCGAGTTGAGGATCTGCACTTCATACTGACCGAGGAAGAAGACGCCGCTGTTGCAGCCGTGCTGACTTTCGCACTTGAGTTCTTGGGGCACCATCCACTCGATGTGGAACTGACAGTCACCAAATGCCTGCTTGGTGGCGATGTCTCCCGTGCCCGGCGCAATCGTGGCGACACCGTCGGCGATCGTCCATTGGGCGGGAGTCGTTGCCCACGCCTTCGTCCACCCATCGAGCGAACGACCGTCGAACAGCACGATCGCGTCACTTGGGGCGCCTGACTCGCACGCCTTCCCGGGAGTCACCAATGCAGGCTGCGGGCGCGCCGTGTCATGGACCGGGTACTTGAACTGCCTCTGGGCGCCCTGCTCCGCTCCTCCGAACACAAGAACGGCGCCGACGAGGAGCGAACTCGCTCCGCATGCGAACCCGAACGAAGGGCGTGTTGGACATCCATCGCGTGTTGTCGTCATCCGAAACTCTCCTCCTGTACGAATCCAGTGCGTGACGCGCGAGAGGTCGACCCAATCGTCGCGGCCGCTGAAACGGCGGGCTACTTCGCGCCGAGCGGGTGGAAGTTGAACTTCTGACCGCCCACCGATGCTTCAACCATGGCGCCGCCGAGCGAGTTGATGAAGACCGCGACGCCGCCTTGATAGTCCGCGGCCACGCCGGCACCGGCCTTCACCATGACCGCGGAAGCCTGAGCCGCGAGCGCCCACTCGCCCTTGACGAATGCGTTGTAGGCGGACTCGTCCTTCAAGAAGATGAACTCGTCGAACGCCTGACCGCCCACGGTCAAGCCGATCGAGCCTTGCCCCATGGAGCAGAATCCCGAGAGCACCCCACCCTTGAAGGTCTCGCCATCGCCGCCGGCGCCGGAAATGATGAAACCACCCTTCCCCACCGAGGGGAGAACCGCGTAGCCATACGCCGAATCAAAGAACTTCGCCATCGACGGGTCGTCCCGCTTTGCATCGCTGATGGCGGCCTTGACCTTCGCGCCAAGTTCGTCGCGTTGCGGTGCCGAAGTCGGCGGACCCGAACAGGCTCCGAGGAGGGCGACGCACGCGAATGTGACGAGGAGGGTTGATTTCATGGGGTGTTCCTTAGGGCTTTGCGCTGCACGGGAGCGCCCCGGCGGTGCGAGCATACTGCACGCGGCATGGCCATGCGGTAGAACCTCCGCGTGTCGAGCCACGCGGGCGCCATCGACTCTCCCGTGCGCAGCGCGCGCATTGCGCTGTTCACACTGACGGGCGTCAACCTCCTCAACTATCTCGATCGCTACCTCGTGGCCGGGATCGTGGCGCCGCTCGAATCAGAGTTTGGCGCGTCCAAGTCAGACATCGGCCTTCTCACAAGCGTGTTTCTGCTGGTGTACATGCTGGCGTCTCCGCTCATCGGCCTCGCGGCAGCGAGGTGGAGCCGGACCGCCATCCTCGGCACCGGCGTGCTGGTGTGGAGCCTCGCCACGATTGGATCGGGCTTCGCGCACTCGATGGTGCAGTTGCTCATGGCTCGCGCAATTGTCGGTCTCGGCGAGGCCGCATACTCCACGGTCGGGCCCGCGCTTCTGGCCGATCACTACGAACCTCGCCGCCGGCCGCTGGCGCTGAGCATTTTCTACGCCGCGATCCCCGTTGGAACCGCCCTCTCCTACATCGTGGCGGGCATCGTCTGTCAATCATGGGGCTGGCGTGCGGTGTTTTATGCTGGCGGAGTTCCAGGCATCGCGTTGGCGATCATCTGCTCTCGACTCGCTGACCCACCGCGCGGGCAACATGACGCGGTGATCGCCGACGCCGGCCCCGCGCCTCCACGACGCGCGCGCCGACGCACCATGCTCGCGGCATTGGCGCGATCGCGCGACTTCATCATGGCTGTCGCCGGGTATGCCGCGTTCACATTCGCGTTCGGTGCGCTCGCGGTGTGGCTCCCTGACTATCTCCAGACCCAACGCGGCTGGGGGGTCAAGTCTTCGACCACGCTGTTCGGCATCGTGCTCGTCGCGTCGGGGTTCGCCGGAACCCTCGGTGGCGGGTGGCTCGCGCGCCGACTCGGCGGCGGACGCCGGACCTCGCTGCTCTTATGCGCCGGATGCATGATGGTCGCAATCCCCGCCACCTTGGCGGCCCTCTACAGTGAGGCCCCCTGGCTCATCATCGCCGGACTCGCGGTCGCCTCTACATTCTCGTTCGCCACACAGGGGCCAGTGAACGCGGTGATCGTCAACAGCGTCGATGCAACCACCCGACCCTTCGCGCTCGGTACAAGCGTGCTCGCCATCCACCTCTTTGGCGATGTGCCGAGCCCGTGGCTGATCGGTGCCGCGTCTGATGCGGGCTTCGGGATGACGCTCGCGATGTCGATGGTGCCCTGCGCCATGGCGGTCGCACTCGCGATCTGGCTCGTCGGAGGCCTCCGACGGTGACGGGTGCTGCCCCAGCTCGACCCAAGGCGCGCACCGTTGTGGCCTGGCTCGGTGTCATCGCTGTGGCGACCGTCATCGCAGCCATCTTCGATCGGGACATTGCGCTCTACGGTGCGGGGTTGCCGTGGGAAATCGCTGATGCCGCAAGGAGCCTCTCGGAGATGGGCCAGGCCGAGTGGACGCTCGTCCCGGCGACAGCGCTCTTCCTGTGGGCTTGGCGGAGCGGGCGAGACAATCTTGCTCGCTGGGCGTTTCTGCTCGGCGTCACGGTCGCTGCAAGCGGCGGCATCGCCAACCTGATCAAGGTCATCTGTGCGCGCTGGCGCCCGATGGCGTTCATCGAGGGAGACGAGTATGGATTCGTGTGGTTCGCCACGGGAAGCGTGCGCGCGAGCTTTCCCAGCGGCCACTCCACGACCGCCGGCGCGGCCGTTCTCGTCCTCGCTCTCTGGTTCCCAAGATGGCGCTGGGTGGCGTTCGCATGGGGGCTCGCAATCGCCCTGTCGCGCATCGTGCTCTCGATGCACTTTGCGACTGATGTGATTGCTGGGCTGACGCTTGGTGCGCTCACGGTGATCGCGACGCTTGCGATCTGGTGGCGCGTGAGCCCGTCCACGATTCCACGCGCCATGAACACGGCGATCCCGCGATCGAGCGTGGCACTCGTTTGGACAGCCATCCTTGGAGGCACGCTGCTTCGCCTCTTCGCGGGGCGTTGGCTGCCCTTGGGAATCGACGAGGCCTACGAGGTGGCGACCTGCCAGTCGGTCGCGCTCTCGGGATTCGATCATCCGCCGCTGGTGTACTGGCTGACGCGCCTCGGACTCTGGCTCAGTGGCAGCGGCCCAGTCGATCCCCTCTTCGTACGGCTTCCGTTCATCGCGCTCTTCGCCCTCACCTCGTGGTTCGTGTGGCGCTTGACGCGACTGTGTTTCTCCGAGCGCGCGGGCGCGTGGTGCGTCGTCCTCCTCCAACTCTCGGCGCTCTTTTCGGTGGCCCATGGAGGATGGGCGTTGCCGGACGGTCCGCTTCTGTGCGCATCGATGGCGATGGCGCTCGTGCTCGCCAAGGGCGGCGTGCTCGGCACCCTTCCCGCAGGCGGACCCCCATGGAGTCCATGGCGAACATGGCTGTTGGCTGGCGCGGCGCTCGGACTGGCGGCGCTCGCGAAGTACCAAGCGGTACTCCTCGGCGCGTCTGTCGCGCTCTACCTCGTCTCGACGCGCGAGGGTCGGCGCGCGCTCGCTCATCCTGCGCCATGGATCGGCGCTCTGCTGGCTGTGGCGATCGCCAGCCCCGTCGTCATCTGGAACCTTCAGAATGACTGGGCCTCGTTGCGATTCCAAGGTGCGCGCGCCCACTCCGATGGCGGCCTTCACTTCTTGCGGCCCGTCGAAATGCTGGCCGCGCAGGCCGCGATCATCCTGCCGTGGATCTGGGGGCCACTTCTGTGGGAGTGGATCAAGTCTCTGGGCGAACGCGGGCGCGCGAATCCGCGCTGGTTCCTCGCGTGCATGGCGGGACTCCCTATCGTCGTCTTTCCGCTCATCTCGCTGTGGAGTCCGAAAGGACTGCCGCACTGGTCCGCGGTCGGCTACCTCTTCGCGTTTCCGCTCCTCGGACTGGCGACCGCT
>SYGQ01000203.1 GCA_005799475.1 Planctomycetia bacterium
CGGTGGCGTTGCACTCTTGGTACTTCGCTGGGCTCTCGAGTGACGCCGGGACCGACCCGAGCGCCGCGAGGTGAAAGACCACTTCAGCGCCGTCGAAGGCTTGTTCGAGCGCCGCTGCATCGAGGATGCTGCCCTCGACGAGTGTGACCCGCGACGAGCACCCCTCGAGGTTTTCTCGGCGCCCATTGACGAGGTTGTCGATCACGGTGACCCGCGCACCGAGCGCATCGAGCCCGCGACACAGATGCGAACCGATGAAGCCCGCACCCCCCGTCACGCACACCGACCGGTCGCTGAACCTCGGTCGGTGCTGGTCGAGCCAGACCAAAGGTTACGTCGCCTTCCACGCAGCCTTGAACGACTTCATGGCGGCCATGAACTTCTCCTCAAGACCCTTGAACGAACGCGCCGACTCAAGCTCGGCGCGCAGCGCTCGCTGGGATCCGCGGAAAAAGTCGAGGAGGTCGCGCTCGAACTGCGGCACCTTGTCCTTGGCCACATCGTCGAGGAACCCCTTGGAGCCAGCGAAGATCGAGACGCACTGGTCGATGGTGTCGAACGGTGTGTACTGCCCCTGCTTGAGGAGTTCGACCATGCGCGCGCCGCGCTCGAGCTGCCGAGTGCTCGCGGGGTCGAGTTCCGTGCCCAACTGCGCAAACGCCTCAAGCTCACGGAATGCCGCAAGGTCAAGCCGCAGCGAGCCGGCGATCTCCTTCATGGCTTTGATCTGCGCGGCACCGCCCACGCGGCTCACGGAGATACCGACATTGATGGCCGGTCGAACGCCTGCCGAGAAGAGTTCGGGCTGCAGGTAGATCTGCCCGTCCGTGATCGAGATCACATTGGTCGGGATGTACGCCGAGACATCGCCCTCCTGCGTCTCGATGATTGGGAGCGCCGTCAGCGACCCGCCACCGTTTTCCTTGGAGAGCTTGGTCGAACGCTCAAGAAGGCGCGAGTGCAGATAGAAGACATCGCCAGGGTACGCCTCGCGACCGGGCGGACGACGAAGGAGCAGCGAGAGTTCGCGGTACGCGACGGCTTGCTTCGAAAGGTCGTCGTAGACGCACAGCACATGCTTGGGGCCCGTGTACTTGGCATCCTTCCCCTTCCACATGAAGTACTCGCCCATCGCGCACCCTGAGTAAGGGGCGATGTACTGCATCGGCGGCGACGAAGACGCGCCGGCATTGACCACGATCGTGTAGTCCATCGCGCCGTGCTTGCGCAGAAGGTCAACAACACCGGCGACCGTCGAGTCCTTCTGGCCGACAGCGACATAGATGCACACGACCGCATCTGGGGTGCCCCAGTACTGCTTCTGGTTGATGATGCAGTCGAGGCAGATGGCGGTCTTGCCCGTCTTGCGGTCGCCAATGACGAGCTCGCGCTGACCGCGACCCACGGGGATCATCGAGTCAACGGCCTTGATGCCGAACTGCATCGGCTCCTTGACGGGCTGGCGCGCGGAAATGCCCGGCGCAACGATGTCGACTTTGCCCGTCTCGGTCGCGCCTAGTGGAGCGCCGCCGTCGAGGGGATTGCCCAAGGGGTCAACGACTCGACCCAAGAGCTGCGGGCCCACCGGCACTTCGAGGAGCCGTCCCGTCGAACGAACCGTGTCGCCTTCACGGACGCCGATCGAGTTCCCAAACATCGCGACGCCGACGGTGTCGGACTCGAGGTTCATGGCTTGTCCGATGACAGTGCCATCGGCTGTCTCAAACTCAAGGAGTTCGCCGGCCATCGCCTTCGAGAGGCCGTACACGCGGGCGATGCCGTCACCTACCTCGACGACCTGCCCGACATCGCTGACTTCCATCGTGGTGCCGAACTGTTCGATTTCCTGGCGGATGACGGTTGCGATTTCGTCGGTCTTGATCTTCATGGGTAGTCCTTGGGGGCGTTCGCGTGTTTCAGGCGATGAATCGTTTCGCATCCCGACGCACTGCGGCGCCACCGGATGCGACGATGGCTTCCTGCAGGCGGCGCAGGCGCGTGGCGATTGAGCCGTCGATGAGTTCGTCCTCGATGCGGAACTTGATGCCGCCGATCATCGAGGCATCGGGGTAGTAGTGGAACACGGCATCTTTGCCGACAGTCGCCTTGAGCTTGTCGCGCATCAGGGCCTCGGTGGTGGCACCCAGCGGCTTGCCGTCGACGGTGTAGACATCGACCTCGGTCTTCCCGAAGAGCTTCTGAAGGAGCGCGTCGTAGCAGCCACCCATCGCGACGAGGTGGCCAAGCCGGCCCTTGCGGTCGACGATGCGGACGAATCGATACAGGATGCTCGAGATGCGGCCCTCGAAGACCCTTTGGATCACACGGCTCCGTTCGCCTCGATCCACCACTGGCGAGGAGAGGTAGCGCACGAACGCCTTGTTCGCAATGATCGCCTCGCAGAAGTCGTTGAGCTCCTCACCCACCTCTTGGGCGCGCGCGTTCCCCCCGTCCTTGATCGCAAGTTCGAGGAGCGCGTTGGCGTAGACGCTGGCGATGGGATCGGCGACGCTCATGGAAAGTCACTAGCGCTTCGCAGACATTCCGGCGAGCGATTCTTCGACGATTCGCTGCTGGTCAGCAGGCTTGAGTTCGCGCTGCAGAATCTTGCCGGCAATGCCGACGGCAAGCGCGGCGGCGTGGGCTTCGAGTTCCGACACCGCCAACCGTCGCGCCGTCTCGATCTCCTCGCCGGCACGCCGCGCCCGTTCGACCAGCTCGGCTTCGTTCTTCGCACGGATCTCGTCGCCGAGCCGAGAGGCCTCCGCCTTCGCTTCGCGGATCATGCGCGACGACTGTTCCAGCGCCTCCGTGAGTTTCTGCTCAAACTCCTTCTGCTTCGCGGACGCTGCGGCACGCGCGGCTTCCGCTGACTCGATCTCGTGGAGGATCTTCTGGTTGCGCTCGTCGAGCCCCTTGCTGATCTTCGGCCACACGACTGTGGCGAGCACGAAGAACACGATCCCGAACACCACAATGGTGGTGAAGAACGGTAACCAGTTGAAGGCCAGCGGGTCGGCAGCGGCGAGCAGCATGTGGATCACTCCTTGCACTCGCGTGGCCACCGGGGAGGGTTCCCGCCCCGGCAGCGCGCGCGGTCAAATCACTTGAAGTTGAGGAAGCCAGCAACCACCGCGAAAAGCGCCACGCCTTCGACGAGGGCGGCGGTGAGGATCATGTTGATGAAGATCTTTTGGGTCATCTCGGGCTGGCGCGCGATGGACTCAACCGCGCTACCGCCGATGCGACCGATGCCGATCGCCGCGCCGATGGCGGCAAGGCCGCAGGCGAGTCCCGCGCCGAGGCTCTTGCCCCAGTTAACGGCCTCAACGGCCGCGTGTGGATCTTGGGCCGACGCGGTGTTGACGAGAACAAGTCCAGCGAGCGTGGCGAAGGCGATCTGTCCGAGCTTCATGTGTGGTGGCTTTCCGTTTGGATTGCAGACTTCGGGGTGATTCTGACGGTTCCCGTCAACGAACGGCGTCAACGAGGGGCAAGCATGATAGCGAGTTCGGCCGTGCGTGGCTGTGCCCGATCAATGTGCGGGAGCACCCTCGGCGTGCCCATCGGCATGCTCCTCGTGGGCCATCAAACTGATGAACACAGAACTCAGGAACATGAAAATGAAGGCCTGGAGCAGGGCCACAAACACTTCGAGGAAGGTGATAAGGACGGCTCCAACCCCGCTCACGACCGTGATCGAGGAGACGGCGAACATCCCGAGGCCGGCCTTCAGTGCCATCGTGCCGAACATGGTGAGTGTCAAGAGCAGTGTGTGGCCGGCCACCATGTTGGCAAAGAGTCGGATGGCCAGCGCCGCAGGCTTCACGAAGAGGCCGACGAACTCGACGACAAAGATGATGGGCACGATCAGCCAGAGGAAGACGGATCCGTGGACAATGTCGGCGCCGCCGCAGAGGTGCTCGAGCCAGCCTTTCACACCGAGCTCACGGAGTCCCTGCACCTGAACCACAACGAAGGTGACGATCGCCAGTCCTGCCGTCACGGAAATCGACGCCGTGGCGGCGCCGCCGAAGATGGCATTGGTCTGGTGCTCCGCCATGGAGAAGGGAAGTCCACGCAAGAAATAGATGAACTCTTGGACCTCGATGAACGGGATGAGCCCAACGATGTTCAGCATCAAGATGAAGAAAAACAGCGACAGCAGGAAGCCGTCGTACTTCTTGGCGAGGCGCTCTCCCATGACGGGAGTGAGCATCTGGTCGCGCAGATAGAGGATCATCACTTCGATGGTCGCCCCGAACTTCGTTGCAGGGAGATAGCGCTTGTTTCCCATCGACACGGGCCCCGTCGAGATCGCCCGGGCGGCGCGCGCCAACAGGTAACAGACGAGTGCCGCGCACACGACCATCGTGACCATGCTGAGCATGACCGGGCTGTCACCGAGCTGTTTGTCGACGAGGTGGCTGACTGGGTCGGCCTCGCTCGCCAAGAGGGTCGTCGCCAGCTGAAATGACATTCGTTCAGGCCTCTTGGTCGGCGGGAGTCTCGATCCTGGGCCGCCGACCGCGGCCCTGGAGCATCATGGCGATCATTGCCACTTCCGCCATGAGCGACGCGAAGTAGCACGCCCCCGTCGCCGCCACGAATTGGCGCGCTTCAAACGGGGCGGAGAAGTATAACGCCGCCGCCGCCGCTGGCGTGAGCAGGAAGCGAACGACGGTGCCGGCGAGCCATGCGGTTGTCCAGTCGATGACGGGGCGAGTGCGCCACGGGAGAGTGACGAGCCATCCGACGAGGCCGACGGGGGCCACGGCCAAGAATGCGCGCAAGGCGAGCGGGAATCCATCCCATCCCCAGTTGGGCGCCGCGAAAGTCCACGCCACGGCGACCGTGCCCGGCGCGGCGACGACGACAAGCGCGATGCGACGCCACGGGAGCCTCACGGGCTCGCCCTCGATCTTGGCGCGTTCACCTTCCACGCGTCGCTCGGCTCCTTGCTGCGATCTCGTCAAGCTGGCGATTCAAGCGCATCCCGCCGCGAATGAGGGAATAGGTCGCCACGACAAGTCCCGCACCGGTGCCGATGAGCGCTCCGAGGGTGTCATTGCCGAACCAGAGGCCGATGCCCCATCCAAGCAGCGCACCCCCGATCATCTCCGTGACAAATCCCCACGCCAGCCCCATCATGCGCCATCCCACGCGCATTTCCTCCTGTTCGCGGCTGCTGGAATTCCGTGAGGGCGTGGGGCTTGCGCTCGCCATGGTGTCATCCTACGGAACGCGCTTGGGCGGCGCGGCTATCCTCGACTGCCATGCCGATCCGCGATGACGAAGTGATCGATGTCACGCACAAGCCGCTCTCATTGGCCGAGGCGCTATTCGTACCGAGCATCGTGAAGGGACTCGGCACGACGATGCGTCACTTGGTGCAGAACTTCGGGCGCAACGGGACCAACAAGGACACGCTGTGGGTGGTTCAGTACCCCGAGCAGAAGCGCGATGACCGGCCCGTCGAAGACGGCGGCCAGTTCCGCCCGACCTTTCGCGGTGTGCACCGACTGAACAAGGACGAGGACGGGCGCGTGCGGTGCGTCGCGTGCTTCATGTGCGCCACGGCGTGCCCAGCCAACTGCATCCACATCGTCGCCGAGGAGAGCCCGTGGGAGGATCGAGAGAAGTATCCGAAGCAGTTCGACATCGACGAACTGCGCTGCATCTACTGCGGGATGTGTGAGGAAGCGTGCCCAGTGGACGCGATCGAACTCACGCCGCACTATGAATTGACGGGCCTCACGCGCGCGGAGCTGATTTTCGACAAGGCGAAACTGCTCGAGGTCTACGACCAGACGATCGCCGAGAAGCCGATGTGACCGCGCCCCCCCGGTTACGGGCAGATTGTGCCCTCTAGGGGGCACAATCTGCCCGTAACTGCGGGGCGGGGGCTACTTCCCGAAGAGCTTGCGGAAACCGTCGATCGTCTGGCCGATGTCCTTGATCCCGTCCTTGACCTTCTTCGCGTCGATGGCGGAGGGGTCGATGGCGAGCTTCACCTTGCTGTCGAGCGGCCGCGCCTGGCCGTTCACCTCACCGAGCGGACCAGAGAGCGTGACATCGACGGTGAACAGCATGCCGGGGTCGACGGGAAGCTTCTGCAACTGGTCGCTGAGTTCGCGCATCGTCGTGGTGAACGGACCCGACGCACTGCCGAGGGTTCGGCCGAGCGAGGCGAGCGGATAGCGACACGAGATGGCGCGCGCCAACGGCGGCGAGTGGGTGAGGTCGATCTCGCCACTGAGCGTCAGAATCTGCTTCCAGTCCTCACCGAACTTGCCCACTTTCACCACGAAGTCGCGGTATCGCAGCACCCCACCCTGCACGGCGATGGCGAGGGGGTCGATCCGCGCCGGGACGGTCGCGTCTTTCGATTCCTGAGCGAGTGCGAGAACGCCAATCACTTGGTTGGATCGCACGACCTCGACATCGCCGAACTCGATCCGCGCGTCGAGTGCGAACCGAGTGAGGTCGCCGTCGGTCGGATACGCGCAGCGCGAGATCGTGGCCTTGATCGGCGGCGCCTTTCTGATGTCTGAGAGCACCGGGTTGATCGGCTCGAGGAGCCGCTTCTTCAGTGCATCGTTGATCGTCAGTGTGGTCGACACCGGCGCGTCGGGCGCAATGGCGATGAAGCCGCCGCCGATGCGCGCCGCCGGGACCTCGATGGTGAGTGTCGGCGTCTTGATGGATGCGTGAACGCCCGTTCCAGGAGTCCCGTCGGCCAAGGTCGTGGGAATCGCAGCGACATCGACATCGACCGTTTCGCCCAGCGCCTCCGTGAGCGTGCCCGCCTGCATGAGGAGAGCGTCCAGGAGATCCGTGCGCAGACGAGCCACTCGTGCGCTGGCGCTCCACGAACCCGAAAGCGGCGCGAACGCGCCCGCGACATCTCGCTGACCGGTGCCGTGCGCCCGCACCTCGACCGATCCCGCCTTGACGCCACCAGTGGTGAGCGAACACTCGAGTGCCTTCCCGAGTGCGGCAGACTCGATCGTCATGCTGGTTGCGCCGAACTGGATGGGCTGCTGCCCCCTGAACGACAGGCTGATTGGTGCGACGGCGACGCTCGCCTTGACCGCAGCATCAGCGAGTCCCGTCCTTGCTGTGCGAAGCGAGTCGATCGCGAGGGTCGCATCAAGAACGCTCAGCGATTCGAGGCTGGAGGGATTCGTCGCGCCCCCCCGCCACCACTCGAGCGCTGCCAGAGTGAGTGGACCGGGCACGCGGAGATGGATCTGGCTTGCAGACAGCGCGAGCGGCGTTGTGGCGCCGTCGAAGAACCCGCGCAGATCGCCCTTGAGGTCAGCATCGACTTGGATTGAATCGGGCGCGGCGAGGCTGAGCGAGAGGTCGTGGTCGAACGAACCCGACTTCATCGTGAGGCGTGCCGGTCCGAAGTCGAAGGCGCCGTGGCCCTCGGGTTCGACTCGCACCTTGGCAAGTTCTACTGTGACATCCGCCGCGCCCGCGTGGTCCGCGCTTGGCGTGGCGAATGATCGGACGGTGAAGTCGGCCTTGATCGATGAGACGCGCACGATCGGCGCACTCGGAGGAACACTCCCCCGCACCCATGCGGCAAGCGCCTGGGCTTGGTCGAGGCCGGCCTCGATGTGACCGCTCGCATGGGCGAGTTGGAGTTCGCTGAGGTTGCCGCGCACATGCGCGGCAATCGCGAACGGCGTTGCTGGCCCGCCGACCCCAACGGACCCAGCGAGCGAGAGCGATGCCTCGCCGGTCATGTCGACGGCGCTGAACGAACCCACGGCTCCGCCCCAGACAAGAGGCTGACGACCCGGCAACTCAAGGACTCCTTCCTTGAGTTCGATCCTCCCTTGGCACGAGGATCCCTGCGCGCGACCGCGCCACTTGAAGTGAGTGAGATCGATCCGTCCCTCGACGGCTCCTCGTGATGTCGGGTGGTCGGCCAGCGCTTGCGCCGGGATCGAAAACTCGCCCAGTGTCGCGCCGAGCTCGATCGCGAGCGGGCCACCGGGCTCTGCGTGTGCCACGCGACCTGTGGTCACAAGCGTGATCGCGGGCACGGAGAGGTCGATCGTGAACGCGTCGTGGTCCGTCGAGCGTTCGAACGAGCCATTCACGCGTCCCCTCCCAGCGACGAGTGCCGACCCAGACTCGGCGCGCCAACTGGCCTGCACTGACACCGACTTCGGCGCCGCACTGTCGCCAAGCCTGATGCCCACCTCGGCGGCGAGGTCTTCGATGAGGACAGCACCGCGAACTCCGGGCGCGCGGGCGAGCGCCAGCCTCGGCACAGCGATACTCGCGCGTGCCTCACCCGCAAGGAGCACGCCCTTGTTCAGCGCCTCCCATGTTCCCGAGAGCGCGGCGATCTCCATGTGGACCGGCACACTCTCGCTGACGACGATCGCGCCCTGCGTCAGGGAGGCGACAGTGGCAGGAGCCATCGCGTGATCCAGACGAATCGCTTCCGTGGTGAATCCACTTGGTGTGAACGCGACCGTCGTCGCCAGCGTCGACGATCCTCCAAGGCCGACCTTGATCGCGGCGCTTCCCCCTGACGAACCGCCGTCATTGGAGATCTCAAGGCTCAGGGCATCGATGGCACTCTCGCCCAGTGCGGCGACAGTGGCCTCGTCGAGCCAAGGCATCGAGTCGAGGCGGAGGGGCTCGAGGGTGATGTGCCCCTTCGCATGGAGCGCGCTCACGCCCTCGGTGCGGACACGGGCAAGTCCGTTGATCGACTCGTCGCACGAGAAACGCGCGCCGTTGATCTGGCTGTTCATCCGGCATCGCATCGACTCGCCAAGCGCCTCTGAGACAATCGACACCGTGGTCGCGCCCAACGAGAGCGGTCGTCCGAGCGGCCCCGACATCGTGGTCGGTTGGAGCGTCAGCGTGAGATCGCATGCGGCCGACGAGATGCTGGCCCCGACATCAGCTTGCGAAAGCGGCCACTTGGTGACGGATCCCGAGACCGCAAACGCGACCGGGGCGTCTGGCCTCACGCTATCGGGGAGTGCGTGTGGATCCACGCGACCTTCGATGGCGAGCGAGTCCACCTCGATGGCGTCGCCTGACTCGTCGAGCCCCGCCTTGGCATGCATCGACAACCGATCAGTCGCCACGGCGATGTCCGCGGCGCGGCCATCGACATCCACCGTCGCCTTGATCGTTGGACCGATGTCGCGTGAGGCCACCATCTGCGCAGGGAGGTAGGGCGCGAGTGCGCTCGATGGAAGGTCGTCGACGACGACCCTGCCGCGAACACTCAGCCGTTCCAAGTCGAGCGGCGTCGACGCTTCGAGGTTGGCCGACAGCGTTGCCGTTGACCCCGCCGGGAGCACAATGGTGGCACGAAGGGTCGCATCGACGCGGTCAGCCAGACGCGCACTCGTCAGTTTGAGTGCCAGCGATTCCACGCGCAGCGGTGCCCCCTCAGCAGGAATCGCCAGCGCCGTTCCGTTGGCATCGAGTTCAAGGGAGCATGCATCGAGGCTGAACGGCTCGGCGAGGATCCCGCCTGCGCGGCCTCGCACCGCCAACGAACCCTCTTCTGAGCCCACTCTCGTCGGAGACGCAAGGTCGACGAGGAGATCCGCTCCCGTGAGGGCGATTCTGCCCGAGAGTGCACTGATCTCCACCTCAGGGCCCGAGGCGATCGGCCGCGCCAGGATGCGCACCTCCGACAGTTCGAGCGCACTGCCCTCTGGAATCCCTTTCGCGGCGTTCGGTCTCTTGGCCGGCGCGGGGGTCGGGGTCGGTGTTGGCGCGCCGACCTCGGGCGTGCGGACGAGCCGAGCGATCGTGAAGGACCCGCTCTCGTCGTACCTCGTTGCCACGGAACCCCTCACGCGCACGCGGAGAGGTTGGCTCTGGCGCAGCAGCGGGAGGAGTCCACAATCGACCGAGGCGCCGACCACGATCTCATCGCCGCCCTCGCCGCGGATCGCCAGCCCGTCAATCTCCTGCGGCCCACCCCAACTGAGCGCGAGGCCGCGTACTTCGACCTCTCCGGTGACCAAAGGGCGGATCGCATCGGCCACGAGTCCGCATCCAAGCGACCCACTCAGCATGGTGGGCGCGAGCGCGATCAGCGGCACGACCATGACAACGAGTCCGCACGCGACCCACAGCAGCAGTCGCCACCACCGCTTCGCCATGCCGCTCGTGTCACTCATCGTGTGCCTCGCTCAGTCCACGAACACCACAGCCTGCTCGACATTGGCGAGCATTCGGTCGAGTGCGAGACGCGCGCAGCGGCGCGCCTCGGGGTGCACTCGGATCTCGTTGACGACTCGGCCGCCCGCAAGTTCGTCGAGCACCCACGCAAGATGCGCTTGGTCGATTCGAAACATCGTCGTGCAGAGGCACTGGCACCCCGACAGCATCTCGACGAAAACGCCTCTCGCCGCGGCCGCGCGAGCCAGCCGCGAGACAAGATGCACCTCAGTGCCCACTGCGAAGCGCTCGCCCGCGCGAGCTCTCTCGATCGTCTTGATGATGAACTCCGTCGAACCCACGAGGTCGGCGCCGTCAACGACCTCCTGCTCGCACTCGGGATGGACCAGCACCTTCGTCGCATCGCCGCGCGAACGGATCGTCTGGACATGTTCGGCGCGAAAGAGCCCGTGCACGCTGCAATGACCCTTCCAGAGAATCACCTTCGCGCGGCGGATCTGTTCGTCGGTGAGCCCACCATGCGCCACTCGTGGATCCCACACGACGGTCTGCGCCTCGGGGCCACCGCGCGTGGCATCGAACTCCGTCACGATCCCCTTCGCGTGGGCGGTGTTGCGCCCCAAGTGTTGGTCGGGGAGAAACAACACCTTCGCTCGCTCGTCGGGCCCTAGAGGCTGATCGCCCCCGGCGAGTGCCCAGTCGAACACTTGTGCCGCGTTCGAACTCGTACAGCACGCACCGCCATGCTGACCAACGAGCGCCTTGATGGCCGCGCTTGAGTTCACATAGGTGATCGGCACGAGGCGTGCGCGTCCCTCGCCTTCGCACGCCCGTGAGATCGCTTCGATCGCCACGCGAGCCTCGTCGTAAGCGGCCATGTCGGCCATGGAGCATCCCGCTCCGAGGTCCGGCAAGATGACGCGCACGCCACTCTCGGTCAAGATGTCGGCCGTCTCAGCCATGAAATGGACGCCGCAGAACACGATCCACTTCGTTCCGCGTCGAGGGGCCTCGCAGGCTGCGGTCTGACTCAGCTTGAGGCTGTCGCCGACGAAGTCCGCGTGGCGGATGACCTCGTCCTGCTGATAGTGATGGCCCAGAACGAGCAGGTCCTTCCCGAGTTCCTCCCGGCGACGCGAGATCCAACGGGCGAGTTCATCGTCGTCCGCAGCGCGATAGCGATCCGCGATTTCAGGCTGCCAGAGCATTCCGGACCGACGAGTGTACGAAGACGCGGATTCTTCGGCCGTCTCACTTGAACCGGCCGTGTGTTCATGTCAAGATCAACGACCTAGGGCGCAGGGACGGCGCCAGCTTCCCCATGCGCCTGCATTACTCAACGGTCCTTGCCATCATCACCGGTGCACTTGCCGCATCTCCGGGAGCGGGCGCGCCGCCCGTTCAGGCTGCCAAGTTGGTCGCAAGCGACGGCGAGTCCTTCGACACCATGGGCTACTCGTCGGCGATCACGAGCACTGCGGGGGTCTCGAGCGCGACCCCGGACATTGCCATCGTCGGGATCCCCTACGACATCGTGGGCACCGTCGTCAACAAGGGATCGGCGAACATCTATAAGCGAAGTGCCTCCGGCGCTTGGGTGTTCGAAGGCAAGTTTGTGGCGTCCGATGGCGCCGCCAACGATTACTTTGGGGCCTCCGTCGCTGCGTTCGGCGACACGGCCATTGTGGGCGCCCCCGGCGACGACATGAATGCCAATGCCGACCAGGGTTCCGCCTACATCTTCAAACGCGCGGCCGGCGGCGCATGGACCCAAGTCGCCAAGGTGAGTGCGGTTGATGGTGCCGCCGGCGACTATTTCGGGTTGTCCATCGGCATCACCAACACCACGCTCGCGGGGACCACGACCGCCGACATGGCGGTCATCGGCGCTCCCTACGACGACTTCACGACCCTTCTCGACCAAGGTTCGGCCTACATCTTCACGAAGTCGACCGCTGGGGTGTGGGCGCAGGAGGGGAAGTTCTGGGCGATCGGCGCCGACGGCGCCGCCAATGAGAACTTCGGCACTGCGGTGGCCGTCCGCGGCGACCGCGCGCTGTTGGGCTGTCCGTTCGACGACTTCAGTGGTTTCGTCGATCGCGGGAGCGCCTACATCTGGAAGCGTGCGAGCAGCGGCGCGTGGTCACAGGACGCGAAGATTGTGGCCGCCGACGGCGCGGGCGGCGACCAGTTCGGCGCGTCGCTTTCGATCGCATCCGACCAAGCAATCGTCGGCGCCCCCGGCGACGATTTCGGCACTGTGGCCGATCGCGGCAGCGCGTATGTCTTCCAACTCTCGGGCGCAACGACATGGAATCAGGCGGCGAAACTCGTCGCTGGCGACGGACTTGCCAGCGATTTCTTTGGGAGCAGCGTCTCCATTGACGACACAGTCGCCGTCGCCACTGCACACGGCGACGACGGGCTCGCCGGCAGCGGCACAGCGACCTACACGGACATCGGTGCCGCGTACCTGTTCACCCGTGCGGGCACCGCGACATGGACCGAGAAGGCACGGTTCACCGCCGCAGACGGCCAGGCCGGAAAGATCTTCGGAGATTCCGCGGCACAGTGGGGCGCATGGGCCGTCGTCGGCGCCGCCGGCGACGACATCGGCACGCCTCTTCGACAGGATCAGGGCAGCGCGTATGTCTTCGAACTCTTGCCCATCGATTGCAACAACAACGGCGTGCCCGACGCGGAAGACATCGCCAGCGGCATTGCACAAGACTGCAACGCGAATCAGATTCCCGACAGTTGTGATCTCGCCAGCGGCGCCTCGCAGGATTGCAACGGCAATCTCATCCCAGATTCGTGCGAACTCGGCGGAGGCGGCGACAGCGACAGTGACGGGAAGCTCGATGCGTGCGAGCGAGCGCTAGGTGATTTCGACTTGAACGGCCTCATTGACGGGCTCGACATGGCGCTGATCCTGTCAGCCTGGGGCTCAAGCACCCCCGCCTACGCCGACCTCAACCACGACGGCTCCATCGGCGGCGGCGACCTGACCGCGATTTTCTCGCGCTGGGGCGTCCTGCCCTAAGAACCCCGCGTGAGGGGAATCGAATCTTCGAACGGTTTTCGCTGGCGCGA
>SYGQ01000032.1 GCA_005799475.1 Planctomycetia bacterium
CAACAGCGAATTGGCGAAGATCGCCGCCGCATTTCCCGATGCGAAGGCGAAGGCTGTCGAACTGGCCCCAGGGGAGTCCGTCGTTCTCGACCGACTCCTCACGGAGGCGCTGCGGACGAAGGACGCCGCAGGGGCCGATCAAGTGATCGCGCTCGCGGAGAAGTCGGCCATCGACCGCAGCATCCCGGCACTGCTGCGCGGTCGCGTGGCCATGGAGCGGAACGACTTCGCCAGGGCCATCGAGCAGTTCGAAATCGCGCAGGCCCTGCCCGGTGCCGGTGCGGCCGGCTTCCGGCTCCTCGGCGTTGCGAAGGAGCGTTCCGGTGACATCGCCGGTGCCCGCGACGCCTACCGCACCGCGTACGAGCGCCGCCCCAACGACATCGCGTCAGTGCAACTCTATGCGGGCCTGTTAGCGCGCAGTGGAAACATGCCGGCGGCGCGTGAGGTTCTCCAGGCCGCAATGCTTGCGATGCCCGAGTCGGCGGAACTCCGGAACATCTTTCTCGAGGTCGAGGGGCAGTTCGGCAGCCGCGCGGACAGCATGATCGAGCGGCGACGGCTCTATGCCGTGCGGCCGAGCGATGTGGACAACGCGAGGCAACTGCTGCGGATCCTCATCGAAACCCCTCCGACGCGCGAATTCATCATCAACTCTGACGGGAGCCAGAAGTACTCGGCCGCCGACTGGGAGTCGCTCGGTTCAGACCGACGCGAGCAAGAACTCGACGCTTTGTCGCAGACCCAGCAGGCCGAGGCGCAGACCGTGTTCGACCGACTGCTTCGCATGAATGAGGACACCCGTCCTTCCATTCGCATCTATGCGGCGGCGATGCAGCGGGCCGGCCGCGGTATTGAGGCGGAGCGGACGCTTCGCGCTCTCGCCGAAAAGGAAACGGGCCCGCTCGCATGGCGCGGGTGGTTCGACGTTGGAGAACTGTTGGCCGAAGACGGTCGTCCCGAAGACGGCAAGGTGTGCTTCGCGAAGGCCATCGAGCTCGACCGCTCCGGTCAGGGCGACGCGGCGCGTGCGGTCGCCGCATACTGGATCGACAACCGGCGTCCGCTCTTCGCGCGTGCCGTCCTTGAGCCCCAGTTCCTCGCGACACCGACGCTCGACCTTGCTCGGCGTCTTGCGTCGGTGCAACTCGAAGTTCGCGATTTCGCTGCGGCGAAGAAGACGGCCGCGGAAGTGGCGAGACTGGCTGGTCCGGCCACGACCTTCAGCGATCAGTTGCTCTCGGCGGACATCGCCAACGCTGAACTCGAGTCGAGTTTCGGTGCGATGGATCCGGGCGAGGTCAAGGCCGCGCAAGCTGCGTTCGACCGAGCCATCGACGCGGCCATCAGGGCAGACCCAAGCAGCCCTGTCCCGTACATCGTGCGCGCCGGATCGCTGCAGCGGCGATTCCAGCGGGCTGGTGAGGCCGACATCCTCACGCAGGCGAAGCGCGACATCGACCGCGCCTATGAACTGCAGGCCAACTTCTGGCCCGCGACCCGGCTGCGCGCGTCGATCTACATGGACGAGGGGGACATGCTGTCGGCGATCCAAGTCGTCCGTCGTTATGTGGAGCAGACTCCTAGGAATGTCGACGCACGGCGTGCGTTGGTGGGCTATTTCATCGCCAGTGGCGACTTTCGGGGCGCGATCGACGCGGTCAACACCGCCATGGCCAGTGAACCCAACAACCCGGTTTGGATCGATGCGCTCGCTGAGGCCTACATCGCCGCAGGACAACTCAAGGAAGCGGGGGACGCCTACGAGAAGCTCTACCAGTCGTCCGGGGACATGGGCATGCTCACCAAGTCGATCCTCATGCGCATTCGTGCGGTGCCTTCGGACTATGCAGGGATTCTCGCGGCGCTGCGGACGGCCAAGGGCGACACCAGCACCGTACCGTTCCTCACCATGGCGGGTGCCGCGGCCATCGCCGGCGCCGGCGAGAACGATGTCCAGCGCAATCAAGGGGTGATCCAGTTACGCGAGATGTACAAACGCGTCGCATCGGAGCCGACCATGGTCGACGGATGGATCATTGCCGCTGGTTCCCTCTATCCGGCGGACAAGGTCGCCGATCTCGAGAAGTTCATCAGCATGGCAGCCGACGGCGTGATGACGAGCGCGCTCGAGCGGAACATCGCGAACCGCTGGGTCGAGGCGGGTCCGGGTGGTCCAGCCAAGGGCGTGGAGCACGCGATCAAGTCCGTGGCCTTGGCCACGAACGATGACGAGAAGTTCCTGGGACTCATGATGCTCGGTAACGCGGCCTACGCGGCGGGCGACCGTGCTGCGGCGGCCGATGCCTTTGCGAAGTGCCTCGCCATCCATGCCGACAGCACGGCGGCGATCAACAATCTTGCCTTCATTGAGGCGATGGACCCATCAAAGGTCACGAGCGCCATCGAGCGATCCCGCATCGCACTCGCACACGAGCCGGCCAATGTCGACCTCATGGACACGCTCGGGTACGCACTTACAAAGGCCAATCAGTTGCCTGAGGCACTGAGCCACCTCCAGCGCGCCGCGCGGATGCGAGCCACGGCGCCGACCTATGCGCACCTTGCGATGGTTCAAGCGCTGTTGGGACGCCGATCGGAGGCCGAAGAGTCCATCCGTCGGGCGCGGGCACTTCGACCCGATGCCGAGGCCAGTCGCGAGATCGACGAGGCCGAGAAGAAGTTGACAGAGTCCCAGGGAACCCGCGGATAGCAAGGAACCAGATCGACATGGCTGTACCTATCCCTTCTTCGCATCCTTCCCGCCCTGCGGGGGGTGCGCGCGCAACTCCCACAAAAAATGTGGCCGTCGATCCAGTTCGCATCCTGCGCCAGCATTGGAAGCGGATCTGCGTGTGGGCAGGCGTTGGCCTTGTGACGGCCGGCATCTTCCAGGTGGGGGCTTTCTTCATCTATCCGCTCTACAGCGGCAAAGTCGTGATGAGGCTCAGGAACCAACTCGGCGACGCGAAGGAGATCTTCGGCGAAGTCACGCCGCAGGAAGAAACCGTGGCCCGGCTCGCCCAGACCGAAGCGCAACAGATGATCTCGCGCGACATCCTCACGCGTGCCGTCTCCGACCGCGACATCCTCAAGACGGAGTGGCACAAGTGGTTCCTCGACGAGAACGGGCAGTTCATCATTGACGAGGCCGTGGATGACCTTGAAGATGACATCAGTTCTGGTCATCGCCGCGGAACGCAGTTCTTCCTCCTCTACTGGTCCACGCATGTCCCCGGCGATGTCCCCATCGTCCTCAACACGATCGTCGACACCTACCTCGACGAGCTCAAGGCGGAGAGCGACAAGAAGTTCAACAACACCAAGAGCGTCTTCGTCCGCAAACAGGACGATCTCGACAAAGAGATCGGCACGCGCAAGGCCGACATCGCGAAGTACATCAAAGAGGAGGGGATCCCTTCGTACGAAGAAAACGCCGCGCAGACACAGCGCGGGCTCGAGGAACTGCAGCGGCGGATCGCCGCCACGACGATGGAGTTGAGCCTCGTGAAGTCACAGCGCGGACAGGTGGATGCCAAGTTGCAGGGAAAGATTGAGCCGACCGAGGACGACATTCGCAGGGGCGAACTCGACAATGCGATGGTGCAGCTCTCGCGCGACATCAACGACATCACGATCAACCTCACTTCGAAGCGGGAGCGCTTCGGAGCCTCGCACCCAGAAGTGCTCCAGAATGAACACCTCCTCGCCTCAGCCCACGCGCAGAAGAAGTCCGCCCTCGACGACATCGTCAAGCGTGACCTCCGTGGCGATTACAAGAAGCTCAGCGACCAGGTCGTGGGCTACGAGGATCTCATCAAGAAGCAAGCAGCGGATTACGCGGTCGAAACCAAGCGGGTGGAGGGGCTTGCCTCGAAGGTCTCGGAGCTCGAGGCGAGGAAGGAACAATTGACACGCCTTGAGGACGAGCGGGCGGAGATCTCCAAGGCCGTCAGCGACCTTGAACTGGCGCGGTCACGCATCGATGCCATTCCGGTGGAGACGGCGCAGCGGGCCCTGACGCCACGCGAGATTTCGTTCCCGAATCCGAAGGTGGTGCTGCCGGGTGTCTGGTTCCTGACACTCGCGTTCGGCGTTGGACTCATCTTCCTCAAGGAGATGACGGATCAGCGCGTGCGCTTCGCCAGTGACTTGATTCCGATGACTGGCGGCAAACTTCTGGGTGTGATTCCGGACATCAGCGACGATGAGTCGCGCCCCGAGCAGGTCGAGTTCATCGTGCGTGACGCGCCGACCTCGGTGCTCGCGGAGAACTACCGGACGATCTGGTCGGGCGTCTCCAAGGCTCTCGTCGACGAGCAGGCGAAGGTTGTCGGAGTGATTTCGGCGATGCCGGACTCGGGAACAACGGCGCTCGTTTCCAACCTCGCGGCGAGCGCCGCCACCGTTGGCAAACGCGTCGTTGTCGTCGATGCAAACTTCCGCAAGCCTGGGGCGGCCAGCACCTGTGGCGGCTCCGATGAGGGTGTTGGTCTGGGCGAAGTCCTCGCCGGTTCCGCGCCACTCGACGCCACGATTCAACACTCACCACGAGGCTTCGACCTGATTGGCGCCGGGCAGGATCGGCCGCTGGAATTGTTTGACGGCGCGCGAACACTGCCGGTGATCGATGCACTCAAGGGCCGCTATGACCTCGTGGTTGTGGACATGGCTCCCGCGGCGTTCGCGGGTGAGTCCATGGTGCTCGCCAATGCGCTCGATGCCACCGTCCTCGTCGTCCGCGCCATGCGCGACGAACGCGGGCTTGTCGCTCGTGTGTTGGGGCAACTCGGGAAGCAGCGCGCAGTGGTCTTGGGCGCCGTTCTGAGCCGTCCACAACAGACCGCGAGCGGGTACTACCGGAAGAACGCACAGGCGCTCGTCAGTTACTCGACGACGACCGCGCCGAAGCCACAGGCGGCGACGGCAGGATGATCCGATGGGAATGCAGCTCACCGGCCCACTGATTGAGTCCCACGCCCCTCTGGCTCCGCAAGCGCAGAGCGCGTTCATCGATGCTGTCGACACGCTGAACATCTTCGCGCCGGTCTTCATCACTGGGTTTCTCATCACCCTGGCGGCGACGCCGGTGGTCCGCAAGATCGCGGTGCTTGCCGGAGTGATCGACTCGCCCGATCGACTGCGAAAGCACCACGCGGTCCCGATCGCGTACCTCGGCGGGCTCGCCGTATTCATCGGGTTCATGGCGGCGATGCTGATGAGTTTCATCGCCATCGAGGGGGACGCCGCCGACCTTGCCCCCGTGCCCATCTCGATCCTGATCGGGGCGAGCGCGATCGCGCTGACCGGCCTCGCCGACGACATCTGGAAGTGGGATGCACGACTCAAGATCGCGGGCCAACTCGTGGCTGCGGCTGCGCTCGCGGTGTCGGAGATCGGCATCGGAGCCGTGACCGGCGTGCTCCAGCCGTTCTTTGGCGCGCCCAACGAGGTTCTGTGCACAATCGGCTCGGCCTCGATCCTGTGCGGAGACCTCTATTACTGGGTGGGGACATTCTTCCTCGGGTTTGTGATCATCGCCGGCTGCAACGCGGCCAACCTGATTGACGGTCTGGATGGCCTGCTGACCGGATCGGCGACGATCATGGCCTGCGGGTTCCTTGCGATCGCGCTTCTCCTC
>SYGQ01000204.1 GCA_005799475.1 Planctomycetia bacterium
CAGACGGCCGATGAAGATCGCCACCTCGCCTCCCTGCGGGAGGCCACGCCGAGCGAGGTCGCCACACTGGCGCCCCGCAAGGTAGTTGTCCATGCCGATGTAACAGAGGCGCGCCGCGGCGGGCGCGTCGGAGTCGTTGGTGATGAGCAGCGACCTCTCGGCGACAAGGTCGAGCACCTCGCGCTGATTCGTCGGATCAATCGGACTCACCGAGACGCCGTCGATGCCGCGCGTGACGAGGTCTTCGAGAATGCGCTTCTGGTCGCTCAGGCCGGCGCCGGGGAACTCCACGGTCACCGAGCAGCCAAGATCGCGGCCGGCAGCGAGGGCACCGGCCTTCGCGATCGTCCAGAAGTCGGCAACGCCATTGGAGACGAAGGCAAGGTGCGGCTTGGCCTCTGGTGCCTTCGCCATGGCAGCGATTCGTTCGCGTTGGCTCGTGATGAGCGTGGCCGTGTCGGCCGAGTGAATCGGGGTTGGCGCGAGCGCGATGACGCAGCCGAAAATCAGCAGGTTCATTGTGGTGCCTCTGTGTTCAACGAGCCGACGGTGTCTGAGCCGCAAACTGACCGGATCGCTCTCATCAGTCCGCTCCTTGTGAGAGTGGGCGCATACTAGCCATCCCCTCCGCGCACGAGATTGGCAATTACCATCCATCAGTTCTCAGAGGGCTCCGTTGAAGAAGACGCCAACCGTTTACCTGATCGCCAACGGCGACCTCCGTGCAACCGCAAACCAAGCGTGCGAGCGAGAGCAACTTGCGATGGAGGCTCGACTTCGCCGGGCGATCACCAATGAGGGTGGGAGAGTCGTCCGCGCCCACGGCTTCCGCAAGGCCGTCGGCCACAGTTTCATCGACTCGCAGAAGTATGGCATGGACGTGTTTCGGGGGATCCCCGTCGACGCTCCACTTATCGTGGCCGAAGCCGTCTGGCAGTACTCGCACCATGTGCTCCACGGCCTCGTCAGCCACCGCGGACCGATTCTGACTGTCGCGAACTGGTCGGGAATCTGGCCGGGACTCGTCGGCATGCTCAATCTCAACGCCTCCCTGACGAAGGCGGGCGTCCGTTACTCGAGCCTGTGGAGCGAGGACTTCACTGACGCCAAGTTCCTTGGCGGGTTGCGCGCCTGGCTGCGCACGGGCCGAGTCCGACACCGCACGCTGCATGTGCGTCCACTGAGCGAGGTTCGGCTCCCCGCCGATTCCCTCCGCCTCGGCGCACGCTGGGCCAAGGGCTTTCGCGCTCGCAAGGCCATCATGGGAGTTTTCGACGAAGGATGCATGGGCATGTTCAATGCCATCATCCCCGACGAACTTCTGCATGCGACCGGCGTCTACAAGGAGCGCCTCAGCCAATCGACTCTCTATGCCACGATGCTTCGAGTGAAGGACGCCGAGGCCACGACCGCTCTGCGTTGGCTCCTGCGCAAGGGCATGCGTTTCGACTGGGGCCGCAGCGAGCGAACCGACTTGACGCGGCGACAGACGCTCCTGCAGCTGAAGATGTACATCGCCGCTGTCCGCCTCGCCGACGAATTCGGCTGCGCGACGATCGGCATCCAGTACCAGCAGGGTCTCAAGGACCTCACCCCCGCCTCAGACCTTGCCGAGGGTTTGCTCAACAACCGCGATCGCCCGCCGGTGTTCCATGAACGCACGCGAGAGGAACTCTTCGCCGGCGAGGCACTCCCGCACTTCAATGAGGTGGACGAGTGCGCTGGCCTCGACGGCCTCGTCACCTACGAACTCTGGAAGACGCTCGGATTCGAGCCCGAGAACACGCTGCACGACTTGCGCTGGGGGCGCCAGTACCGCGGAAAGTCCGGCAAGCGCGAACTGGAGGCGTATGTCTGGGTGTTCCTCATCTCCGGCGCCGCTCCGCCGGCTCACTTCGTCAACGGATACCGTGGCACTGTCTCAGAGCGCCAGCCAGCGATGTACTTCCGCCTCGGCGGCGGGACCGTCAAGGGCATCTCCAAGCCCGGATGGATTGTCTGGTCGCGCGTCTATGTGGAGGGCGGCAAACTCCGCTTCGACATCGGCGTTGGTGAGGTTGTGGAACTGCCCCGCGACGAGACGGAGGATCGCTGGCGCCTGTCCACCCCGCAGTGGCCCATCATGCATGTCGTCCTCCAGGGCATCGACCGCGACCAGATGATGGCGCGCCACAAGTCAAATCACATTCAAGTCGCCTACGCACCGACGCGGGCCGCTGCGACCAAGGCCCTCGCCGCCAAGGCGGGAGCCATGCGGGAACTTGGTCTTGATGTCTGTGTCTGCGGCTCTCACTGAACCACACCATGAGCAAACAATCTCCCGTCATCGCTGACCTGCTGCGCCTCTCTCACGACATTGGCCGAGAGGATCGCCGCATGGCCATTCTCGGTGAGGGCAACGCGTCCGTGCGGATCGATGCCGACACATTCGCCGTCAAGGCCTCGGGCGCGAACCTTGGCACTCTCACCGAGGATGGCATTGCGCTGTGCCGCTTCGACAGGCTGCTGCCACTGCTTGACCGCCAGAAAATGTCGGACGAGGAGGTCGACCAATCGCTGATGGACGCGCGCGTCGCCCAAGCTCACAAGAAGCCCTCCGTCGAGGCAGTCTTTCACGCGTGGCTCCTCGCCCTCCCCGGCGTGAACGCCGTCGGCCATTGCCACGCTCTCGCCGTCAACCGCATCCTCTGCTCGCCTCGCGCCGAGAGCTTTGCGCGTCGGCGAACTTTCCCCGACGAGGTCGTGTGCTGCGGCACCGAATCCGTGTTCGTCCCCTATCTGGACCCCGGACTTGTCATGGCGCAGGGCATACGACGCGAGACGATCGCCTTCGTTGAGCGCACCGGCCGCCAGCCTCGCGTCATCCTTCTCAAGAACCACGGCATCATCGCGATCGGACCCAATCCGACGGCGGTGATGTCCACACTTCTGATGGCTGAGAAGGCGGCAGAGATTCACTTTGGCGCTGCACTCCTGGGTGGACCAGACTTCATGACCCCCGAGCAGGTTGAGCGCATCGCGGGACGACCCGACGAACACTACCGCCAGCGGATGCTCGGTCTCTGAGCACACGCATGGCCCTCCGACTGATCGCCATCGACCTCGGAGCTGAGTCCGGGCGCGTCATTCTCGGAACGCTCTCCCGCGGGAAGTTGAATGTTCAGGTCGTCCACCGCTTCACGACCGGTGCCACCGAAGTGGCTGGGACGCTGCGGTGGGATGTCGTTGGATTCCATGGCGAAGTCCTCCGCGGTCTGCGCCTCATCGCCGCGCGCAAGGTCAAGGTCGCCGCCGTCAGCTGCGACTCGTGGGGCGTCGACTACGCACTTTGCCGCGATGGTGAGCCGCTGCTCTCGCAGCCATTTCAGTACCGCGACCCGAGGACGGCTCGACCGTTCGGCGAGACGGTGCGACGCATCGGCGCGCCGGTCATCTTCGCCGAGACTGGCGTGGCGTTGATGGGGATCAACACGCTCTACCAACTCGTCGATGACATTCGTCGGCGCCCGAAGATTCTCGGGAGGGCCCAGCGGTTCCTGAACATCGCCGACTACTTCAATTGGCTCCTCTCAGGGGTCGCCCGAGCTGAGGAGTCACTTGCGAGCACGACCCAGTTGTGGAACCCGATCCGTCGCGGCTGGTCGTCGCGAGTGGTGCGCGGGGCTCGAATCCCGGCTCACCTCCTTCCCAGAGTTGTCCCCCCAGGCACTCGCTTGGGAAAGTTGCGCTCGGTCGCGGGCTTGGAGTCCGCGCAGGTCATCGCCTCCTGTTCGCATGACACGGGCTGTGCCGTGGCGGCCGTGCCCGCGGGCACGAGCGACGACTGGGCGTACCTCTCTTCGGGGACATGGTCATTGCTCGGCTTGGAACTGCCGGCCCCTCTCATCAACGAGAGGGTGCGCGCAGCCAACTTCACGAACGAAACTGGCTTCGGCGGCACGACGCGGTTCCTCAAGGTCTTGGTTGGTCTTTGGATTCTCCAAGAATGTCGGCGCGAATGGGAGCGATCGAGCGGCCCTCTGGACTACTCCGCGATCGCGCGCCTCGCTGCGAAGGCGCCTGCACTACGGTCCTTGATCCTGCCCGACGACCCGCGATTCGCTTCGCCGGGAAACATGGTTTCCAAGATCCGCGCCTTCTGCAGGGAGACCCGCCAGAGGGTCCCCCGCTCTCCCGGCGAGATCACCCGTTGCATCCTCGAGTCACTCGCCTTGCTCTACCGACGCGAACTTGACCGCGGCACCGCACTCGCGGGAAGGACGGTGCGGCGTTTGCATGTGGTTGGCGGTGGTTCGCAAGACCATCTGTTGAGCCAAGCGACCGCGAATGCTCTGGGGATCGAGGTACTCGCGGGGCCGATCGAGGCGACCGCAGCGGGCAATCTGCTCATTCAGGCGCACGCCCTGGGAAAGGTTCGGGGCCTCGCCGGCATGCGCGCGATCGTCCGAGCTTCGACGAAAGTCCGCAGATTTCGCCCACGCACCGCCGATCGCGCGGCGTGGGATGATGCCCGCGCGCGCTTCGCCGCGCTCACGCCCACTCCTCCCCGCGCCCGCCGATAGGCCACCCAATGCCGACACCACTGCATCAGTACCGCCATGTCACCCACAGCTGGAACGATGCCGAGGCTGCCAAGCTCGACGGCGTCGCGAGGCTGGTCTACCGCTCCAACCTGCTTGGCGCGGACCAGCGCATCACCAACACCGGCGGTGGAAACACTTCGTCCAAACTGACCGAGACGGATCCGCTCACCGGCAAGGGCGTCGAGGTGCTGTGGGTCAAAGGTTCCGGTGGCGACCTGCGCACTAGCAAGCGCGAGAACTTCTCGTCGCTCTACCAAGAGAAGTTGATCGGGCTGCAGGCGACCTACCTCGCCCGGTCTGATAGGGGACTGAAGTCACAGGCCGAGGACGACATGGTCGGCATGTTCGCGCACGCCACTTTCAATCTCAATCCGCGTGCGACTTCGATTGACACATCGCTCCACAGTTACTTGCCCGGTCGCCATGTCGATCACATGCATCCGAACGCGATCATCGCCATTGCCGCATCGCGCCACTGCGAGCAGCTCACCAAGGAGATCTTCGGCGACACGATGGCCTATGTGCAATGGATGCGGCCTGGGCTCGAACTCGGCCTCGCCATGCAGCGGATCGCGCGGGAGAACCCTGGCGT
The DNA here is from genome assembly GCA_005799475.1 of Planctomycetia bacterium. GTDB lineage: Bacteria > Planctomycetota > Phycisphaerae > Phycisphaerales > SM1A02 > F1-60-MAGs104. The sequence goes on from SYGQ01000204.1 coordinate 5,176, forward strand.
ACGCGCCGTCATGATGGGCCAGCACGGCTTCATCGCGTGGCACGACGATGACAAGGCCTGCTATGAACAGACCCTTGATCTCATCGAGACAGCGGCCACCTTCATTGAGGGTCGCTATCAGAAGAAGGGTGGCGACGCGGCCGCGTTCGGTGGCGCGCGGTGCAGTGCCGTCGAGCAAGTCCGCCGCCGCGACATGCTCGCGCGTGTGTTGCCGTGGCTGCGCGGAAGAGTCTCCGACCAGCGTCGCCTGATCGCCACGGTGCAGGACGACGACGCGATCCTGCGCTTCGTCAATTCTCATGATGCCGAGCGCCTCGCGGGCCTCGGCACGTCTTGTCCCGACCACTTCCTGCGGACCAAGGTGCAGCCCCTCTTCGTCGACTGGAACCCTCAGCGCGAGGACGAGGCAGTGCTGCGCCGAAAGCTCGCCGAAGCGCTCGACCGATACCGCGCGAACTACCGCGCCTACTACGAGTCGTGCAAGAGCCCCAACTCCCCCGCGATGCGCGACCCCAACCCAACCGTGGTGTTGATCCCGGGCCTCGGCATGATCGCGTGGGGCAAGGACAAGTCAGAGTCCCGCGTGACCGCGGAGTTTTACAACTGCGCCGTCGAGGTCATGCGCGGCGCCGAGGCGATCGATGAGTATGTGGCGCTGCCTCGGCAAGAGGCATTCGACATCGAATACTGGCAGCTCGAAGAAGCGAAGTTGCGGCGCATGCCGCCCGAGAACGAACTCGCACGCCAGGTCGCCATCGTCATCGGCGCTGGGTCCGGAATCGGCAAAGCGACGGCCCATCGACTGGTGCGCGAGGGCGCTCAAGTGGTGTGCGTCGATCTGAATGGGACCGCCGCCGACGCCACCGCGAAGGAGATCACCGATCGAGTCGGACAGGGCATCGGCGTGGCCGGCAGCGGCATCTCAGGCTGCGGCCCCGCGATCGGCCTTCGCGCCGACATCACTGACCGCTCGTCGGTCCGCGGCATGCTTGATCAGGTCGCCCTGGCCTACGGTGGATTCGACTCCATCTGTGTCACCGCGGGGGTCATCGTTGCGAGCGATGTCACTGGGCACATCCCCGACGAGAAGTGGGCACTCACCTTTGCCACCAATGTCACCGGCAGTTACATCGTGGCGGACGAGGCGGCCACGAGTTGGCGCGATCAGGGACTGCGCGGCCATCTTGTGCTGACGACCAGCGCCAACGCCGTCGTCCCGAAGAAGGGTTCGCTCGCGTACGACGCCTCAAAGGCCGCCGCCAATCACCTCGTGCGCGAACTCGCGCTTGAGCTCGCGCCACTCGTGCGGGTCAACGGCGTTGCGCCGGCCAGCGTTGTGCAGGACTCATCCATGTTCCCGCGCGAGCGGGTCCTGAGTTCGCTCGTCAAGTACGCCATCACGCACGCGGTGGATGAACCCACCGAGGCGCTCGTCGCCAAGCTCGCTCGGTTCTACGCCGACCGCACGCTCACGAAGACCCCGATCACCCCGGCCGACCAGGCGGAGGCGTACTTCCTCCTCGTGAGTGGGCGACTCTCCAAGACCACCGGTCAGGTGATTGCGGTCGACGGCGGTCTCCACGAAGCGTTCCTTCGCTGAACGGGCTCGTTGAACGCAGCGCCGAGTCGCTGCGGCCAGCCCTTCTGCATCGCCGACGAGTCCTCGAGGACGCGTCGAGGGATGGCGTCCCTCTAAGGCGTCGGCACTGGACGAGGTGTGGTCTTCGGTCGGATCGGACTCGCGCCGCGCCAGATGAACTCGCTGGAGCCGCGCGCAGTGATGGCCACGATGAACTCGCGGTACGCCTCACCGAGTGCGGCGAGATCGGAACCGAAATACGCGCGCGCGACGGCGGATCCTGGGAGCGCGCGGATGCCGCCGCGCTTGAGCCCGCGCTCGAGGGCCCTGCGGTCCTCGTCGGTCTTGGCAGCGGCCATCACGCGCGGGCCGACCTCGCCGCGTGTGGCATCGAGAAGCATGCGTTTCAAACCGTCGCGGCAGCGGCCGTCCATCCCCTCGTTGAGAAAGTGGGTGAGCGCCCACACCTGTCCGTAGTACACGAGCAGCCGGTCGCGCCCCTGCGCGAGGAACGCCTGCGGTGTGTGGGTCAAGAGTTCTTCGAGCGGAATGAGTCGGTCGCGACGGATGGCGTCACGGAGTTCACCGAACCGTTCCAGGTTGCGCCACGCCATGAACGACACCTCGCCGGTCTCGGGAACGATGCGGTGTCCCTCCATGTAGGTGGAGATGCCCTCTTCGAGCCAGACCGGCAGTTCCTCGCGGAACACCGACTGTGAGTACTGGTGCCACCCCTCGTGTGCGAGGATCGTGAGCGTGTCGTTGGGACCGATGTCGTAAAGGATCGCCGTCGCTCGCGATGTGTAGCCGCCGCGGCCGAGTTCGATGTACGCAGCGGCTTCGTCGCCGAGCCGCTCGCGCGTGAAGGCGGCCCACTCGTCGCGCGTCCCAAAGATGAACGACTCGAGTTGGTGGCGCGGCAGTGGCAGGTCACCGAGAGCCTGCGTGTACTGCGAAAGCGCGAGTTCGACGAAACGCGGCAGGAATCGTCGCATATCACCGCTGCGCAGTGTTGTCCGGATTGAGTAATGGTCTGTCGCGATCTTCTCGCCGCGCCGGTCACCGTGCGCCCACGGTTCGACGAGGACACTCGGTGCGGCGGCAGCTCCCCTGCGCATCACCGACGCTCCCCCGTCGCCGATGCCGCCTTCCGACGGCGAGGGCACGATCGGCGAAGTCGCGCCCGGGAGTTCTCGTGCGCCATCCTGGTGGTTGGCGCACGAGGCGCACAGCAGGGTGATTGTGAGGGCGGACACCTTCATGGCCTCAGCCTCCCACCGATGCCGAGAGCGCGTCGAGCGCTCGCTTGGCAGACATGGCATCGGCTTCGGCCTGTGCGAGGAGTTGCCGCGTCTCCTCGACGAGTTCTGGCTTCGCCTTCGCGAGGTAGCCCGCGTTGGAGAGTTTTCCGCGGAATCCTGAAGCGGCCCGCTCTTTCTGCGCGATGACGCCTGCGAGTCGCTCGCGCTCGGCACTTGCGTCAACGGCATCGACGAGCGAACTCACGAAGAGCTCCTCCCCCATGAACGCGATGGTGGCCGCATCGGCCGGGCGACCGTCGGTCGTGGGAACGCTTCGCTCGAGACCCGCGAGCGTTTCGACAACGCCCGACGCCCCCCGCACGATCGCCATGGCCGGCACGCTCGTGTGGAGCACGATCTTTCGCTTGTCATTCACCTTTCGTTCGCCGCGGACATTTCGGATCGCGAGCACGAGGGCCTGCGCCCGCTCGAACTGCGCGACCGCAGCGACATCGTCGAGGGCTGGCGCCGGCTGAGGCCACGCGGCCGTCGTGCACAGCGGCGAAACCGGCATGGCGAGCCCGGAGATCGGTGCGCGGCGCGTCGACTGCACCGGCTCCCAAAGTGTTTCGGTCACGAACGGCATCACTGGGTGCATGATGCGGAGGATCCCGTCGAGCACGCCGCGCAGCACGGCCTGCTGTACGGGGTCCGCTTTCACTGTGGGCTTGATGGCCTCGAGGTACCAGTCGCAGAAGTCCCGCCACACGAAGTCGTAGAGCGCGTCGGCGACGGGATTGAACTGGTACTCGGCGAGCGAGCCATTGATCGACGCCACCGTGCGCGCGAAACGCGCGAGAATCCAGCGATCCACGAGGCGCGTCGGAGCAACTTCGGTCGCGCCATCGGTGCCCACTTCGCCGAGTTGCGCGAGCGCGAACCGCGACGCGTTCCAGAGCTTGTTGGCAAAATTCCGGCCGATGTCGAATCGCGATGAAGTGTTGCGCGCGAGCGGCATCTCAGCGGTCGGCGTTGCGGTACCGCTGGCGACGCCGTACGCGGAGACCATCCGTCGCGATGGATCGGTCGGGCAGATCTGGATGGGCGCCGCGACGACATGCCCCGATTCGGTCGTGTGCGTCGCCGGATTGAACGATGCGCCCGTGAAGGGACACAGCACATCAACGGGAAGTCGCACATCCTGCGTCGCCGTCGAAATCTGCGTCAGCACGAATCGCATGGCGTCGGCGCCGTGCGTGGCGATGATGTCGCGAGGGTCGACGCCGTTGCCGAGCGACTTCGACATTTTTTGCCCGTGGCCGTCCTGCACGACGCAGTGAATGAACACTTCACGAAACGGGATTCGCCCACCGAGAAAGTGCCTGTTGAACATCACCATGCGGCTCACCCACAGCGTGATGATTTCGCGCGCGGTCGAGAGGACGCTGCTGGGGTTGTAGGCGTCGAGCAGCCCGTCCATGCCGAATCGCGCCGGAGTGGGCCAGCCCAAGGTCGACATCGGCCAGAGCGCGCTCGAGAACCAGGTGTCGAGGACATCGGGATCCTGCACGAAGCCCGCCTGCGCGAGCTCGCCGGCAAGTGTGGCGTCGAGCGACTCGGGCACGCAGACGAACACTTCGACACGCGTGTCGGGAAGATCACGGCGCATCTCGGCAGCGCCGCGTGCGGTCCACCCACCGTCGAGTGGCGCCTCGTCGCGGCTGAAGGTGCGCGACCAGACGGGAATGCGATGGCCCCACCAGA
>SYGQ01000205.1 GCA_005799475.1 Planctomycetia bacterium
CCCGACGAGCTACCAGGCTGCTCTACCCCGCAGTAGAGGGCGGGATTCTAACGCTCTGGATCGTTGCCGTCAACGCCGTCTTTGACGCCGTCCTCCCGCCGCGTGGAACTCGATCCCGCCGTCCCCCCCGACGCCTTCTGCCACAGGAACCTTCCCGTCTCCTTGACCTTCTTGAGCCATCGCTTCGCCCACGCGTACTCCAGCGCGAGCAGGGCCAGACCCGCCACGATGATCGGTACACCCGGGCCGGGGGTCACCAGAAGCACCGTGCCGATCGCCAGCAGGGTGAATCCGGCAATGGAGACCCACACACGGCGAAACAACCGCTCGGCGGGGGAGCGGATGGGAGCGGCGGGTGGAGGTGACTCGGGAGCTGGCTCGCTGGCCATCGGGATCGATCCTACGCGCCTTGCTTGCATCGCCTCCTTGTGACCGCCTCGACACACCTGCGCGCCTGCCACTTCTGAAACTTTTGCGTGCTCCCGAGCCGATTTTCGTATCTGGGTGGGGTTCGCGACAACATTCAACACCGAGGAGAGACACTCATGAAGATTCCAGTCCCGATGGCGTGCGTGATGATTGCGGCCGTTGTCATCCCATCGACAGTAGGCGCAGCGCAGGATGGCATCCAGGTTCGGGGGATGGCCGGGGGCAAGCGTGTGCTGGCCACGGTCGTGCAGGAGGAGGTGGTGGAGGTAAAGCTAGAGGTGATCGTGGTGCCGGGAGTGGTTGTCCAGGCGGACATCACGGAAGCCGTGGAGGCCGCGGCAGAGATCAGCGCGGACGTGGCAGCGCAGGGTGAGGCGCAGGCCGAATCGCAACCGGCCACCATGCAGGACTGCAATGGCAATGGCATCGATGACGCGGACGACATCCTGTTCGGCGTCTCCACGGACTTCGATGCCGACGGTCATCCCGACGAGTGCGAGGCCGCATTGGGCGACATCAACCTCGATGGGACGGTCACTCAGTTGGATGTGAATGCCGTCCTCGGCTGGTGGGGGCTGGGCTACTCGCCCACCTCGGACGCCAACGGGGACGGCACCGTGGACGGGTTCGATCTCTCGCTGGTCCTGGCGGCATTCGGGTCGAACCCCGGGTAGGAACCAGTCGGCGCGGCAAGGCGCGGCGAGGCGAGTGCGGGATGACTCGCCGCGGCGAAGCCCCTTGATGCGGTGAGAATTCTCCCCAAACGGGACAATTTCCACCGCGTCAGAGGTGTCTGAGCACTCGGCCTCTGGGGCGGTTGCTCTCGGACGGGCGATCCGTCACTCGTGCCCGGTGGCATCACCGGTCGCGATGAACGGCGTGGCACGAAGCGCAGCCCGCCCTGATCGACGCGAGTGCGGCCGCTGCGTCGGCTCTTGCGTCGGCTCTTGCGGCGGCTCCTGCGGCGGCGCTTGCTGCGACCTCGTCGTCCATCGAGTCGGCGGCCCGCGTCGCCGTCAAGAGATCTTCGAGAGCCTGCGCTTGAAGTGCCAGAGCGCCCAAGTCCGATGACATGCCCTCCGCTCGCCCTCGCCCTTCGTCGCCGCACAACCGGAGCGCATCCGCAAGCGCCCCCGCATCCGCAGCGCTCGGAAGGGCACCGCGCGCCACCGATAAGCTCATCGCGTCGAGCCGTCTCTCCATCTCGTTCATGAGTCGGACCAACTCCGCGGGTGGAACCGCCGTGTTCCAGGCCAGCGCGACGGCATCGAGTGACGCGCGTGCATCGAGCGGAATGAATTCCTGCTCCCGCACATCCCTCCAGAGTCCAGGGTATCCCGATGATGTTCCGGCAAGCGCCAGCGCCGCTTCCGATTCGTGCACGCTCGCGCCAAGTGCCCGCATCGCGGTCGCGGCGGCGGCCGGAGATCGATGCTTCCCGTGGTGGCAATGCGTGGCCACCCGTGTGCCACGCGCCTGCGCTTCGAGCGCAGCCTTGGTGATCGCCAGCGTGACGGCCTCCGGGATGCCGTCGTAGGTGCAGGGGAGGTGCAGCACTCGCAACCCGGCGCGATTGGCGGCGTCGATGTCCGGCTCGGCACCATCGACGCAGATGAGCGTGTCGACCAGATGCTCCACGAGCCACGCGCGGCATGCATCGTCGGGAGCGCCGCAGGTCACAAAGAGGTCGCTCAGGATGAGGGCGTTGCCTGGGCCGCGGCTTGCCACCACCGCCGGACTCGGTCTCGGCGATGAACTCGGTCCCGCCGACTGCGGGGCTTCAATGCAACCAACGAAGAGGAGCGCGATCGCTGCGGCCAGGGCATTGACGGAAACCCTAGGGATTCGGATCGACACGAGTGGAACCCTACAACGGGTGACAATCGGCACCGGTTGACGGGAATCGTGGTTTCTATATGATTGTGAGAATGCGTCGCAACAGCAACAACGGTCCGCTCGGGAGCTCAACGCCTTCTATCGCTCTGCATGCAAACAGCGCCAGCCGCTGCCCCCTCGCACGATGGTTCGGCATCGGCGCCTTCACTTTCTTTCTGGTGAAGGGTCTTGCGTGGCTCGTGGTGCCGGCACTGCTCGCGACCTCATTCTTCTCATGCGATGTCGAGCGGGATGTCGCGCAGCCGGTCCATCCCACCCCCACGACCCAACCCACCCCCACAACCGAATCCGTTCCGGAGTAATCGATGTCAAGCCAACTCACGCCGTCGGACCTCACCGCCTCGTCCACCCGCGCTGGCACCGGCCCGCGCTGCCCGTTTGCCGCGATGTTCGGAGCTCGTCCCGCGGAGGTGGCCGTGCCCTCGCTCGCCGACGAACTCAAGGAACGCACCAAGGACGCGCACCACCGTGCCGAGTTCCATCCGCTGCAGCAGCGAATCGTGCGCGGTGAAGTGACGCCCACCGAGTACGAGCCATTCGCGCGCGCGCTGCACTCGATCCATCTGGTTCTCGAGGGTGCGCTCGATCGCAGCATGACGGCTGAGCCACGATTGGGACAGGTGTTCCTGAATCGACACCGCCGATCGGTGCATTTTGCCGCAGACTTGGCGACGATGGGGGTCTCCAATGACTGCCCGAACTTTAGGTCCATTGACGCCGCGCTTGACCGCATCGCCACGACCGCTGAGCACTCCCCGATCGCGCTGGTCGGCACGCTTTATGTTCTTGAGGGCAGCACCAATGGCGGCATGGTGATCGCGCGAGTCCTGCGGAAGGCGTGGGGCCTGCCGGATGGGACGCTGCGCTCCATCGACCCGCACGCCGCACAGACCCGTGCCTACTGGGGCGAGTTTCGTGCGGCCCTGGACGGTGTTGCGCCAACGCTCAGCGCGCGCGATCGCGCGAACATCGTCGAGTCTGCCGAGGCGACCTTTGTCGCCATCTCCGCGATCATGGACGAGTGCGCCGATCCGGCCGTCCTTGATGCTTGAGGCGGATCGCGCGCTGGCGCCCTCGCTGGCGCCTTGACCAGCAACGAGAGCCGACCGACCTTCCGATACCATCCCCGCCCCCATGGCCAAAGGAACCGATCGCCGCAGCGGGAACGATGCCGTCACCTCGCAGAAGGGCACGACGCGCATCATCTATTCGATGCAGGGAGTGACCAAGACGGTCCAGAAGAAGACGATCCTCAAGGACATCTGGGTGTCGTACTACTACGGCGCCAAGATTGGCGTGCTGGGTCTGAACGGCAGCGGCAAGTCGACGCTGCTCCGGCTCATGGCGGGGACCGACAAGGAGTTCGAGGGGAAGATCGAGCGGGCGCAGGGCTACAGCGTCGGATTCCTGGAGCAGGAGCCGCTGGCGAACGAGACTCGCACGGTCATCGAGGTTGTTCGCGAAGGACTCGGCGAGACCTTCGCGCTCCTCAAGGAGTTTGACGAGATCGCGGAGAAGTTCGCCACCGACCTCACGCCCGAGCAAATGGACAAGCTGCTCACGCGGCAGGGGGAACTGCAGGAGCGGCTGGACCTGCTGGACGCGTGGACCATCGACAACCAATTGGAGATGGCGATGGAAGCGATGCGATGCCCGCCGGCCGACGCGACGCTGGACAAGGTGTCCGGCGGCGAGCGCCGACGCGTTGCGCTCACGCGACTCCTGCTGCAGAAGCCGGATGTCTTGCTCCTGGACGAGCCCACCACCCACCGCGCCGCCGAGAGCGTCCAGTGGCTGGAGCAACACCTGGCCCGCTATCGGGGCACGGTCAACGCCG
>SYGQ01000033.1 GCA_005799475.1 Planctomycetia bacterium
ACCCGAACTCAGTGCTTGCGTGATCGCCGCCCTTCCACAAGAGCGGGGCCACGACTTCGTCGACCGCACTCGGCGTGACCAACGGATCCCCGGCGAACGCGCGGCTGATGAGTCTGGCCAGCTCCGCGACCTGAATCGCCGCATCGTTGGGCGCGCCAGCGCGCGCCTTGATGAGATCGGATTCGAACGCCTTGGTGCGCTCCAAACTCTCGCTGCCTCGGTTGGCGAGCGCGAGCCGCGTCGCGTCGGAGTGGATGGATCGCAAGAGCGAGGCCCACATGGGGGCGTCGCCCGGGTGCTCGGCGAGGAAGACTCGGGCAGCCTGTTCAGCCGCGACGCGCTCTTCCACGGTGAGCACCTTGTCCTGGGCCAACTGGGCACGGATGCGCGCGCTTTCGACCTGCTCGCGCCCGGGCGCGCCGTTAGGGAGCTTCTCGAGCGCCTCGTCGCAGATGTCCACCATGTCCTTCCAGAGTCCTGGGTCCTCGAAGAGGTTCGCTCGAGCTTCGGCCGAGTTCAGGTACTTCATCCACTGCGCCGCATCGAGCGGAGCCGACTGTGTTCGTTTGCGGAGCAGGCGGTCCAATCGTCCGTAGAGTTCCGTCGCGTCACTGGAAGTCTTGGGCGTCACGCGCAGGAGCGTGTCGACCATCTTCAGGTTGTAATCCAAGTTGTTCGGGCGCTTGCTGACCGCGCGGCCGTACCGACTCAAAGCATCTTGGAACCGCTTGTAGGCCTCGTCGGCATTACCGGCGAGCTCGGCAGCTTCGGCGGCCTTCAGTGCTTCGTCGCCGAGGCGGATGTTCCGTTCCGGTGCCCCCGCGATGGTGAAGTACGCCACACCGCCGAGCACAACGAGGGCGAACAGGACGAACCCGCCGACGAGCATCACCACTTTGCGATTGAGCTTGGGCTTCTTCGCGGTGCTGGACTTCTTCGCCGTAGAGGTGGGTGTGGGATTTGCCATTTCAGGACTCCTTCGTTTCGGGTGATTCCAGCGACGGCCAGTCAGGCAGGCAGCGCATCAGGTACGGCACAAGGTGGACGAGCATGTCCGAAGTGCGCTCGGTCCAGAGCTCAACCTCCCTGCCGTTTCGGGGCACGGAGAGCGTGAACTGTACTTTGCAGTAGTAGGCGTAGCGGTTCGTCAGGTCGAACGCATAGGTGCGAACCACATAGGGGGTCGAAGCCAGCCGCCCGTTGGCCACAAAGAAGTAGCCACCAACCGTCATTCTCTCGGGATTCTGGGGATCTTGGAAGACGGTGACCGACGCGTCGGAATCCCCCAGTGGCACGGACACCTTCGACTCCCGGCGCGTCACCGGGTCGAGCACGCTGACGAGTGGGTACCGCTCGCCCGTCGTTGGGCAAACGGGCCCCGTCGCAAGGTCCCATCCCGATCGGTTGACTGGAAGTCTCACTACCTCGGGCTGCTTCACCATCGTCATTCCGGCAGCACCCCAGCACCGCTCGGGAACATGCGGCACGGCATCAACCATTCCGGTGTAGTAGGCGACATGAAGCGTCAGCACACCCTTCGCCGGATCGCCTTCGAAGGCGTAGTGCCGATCGAGGTACTGGCTCGTCCCGAGGCTCTCCACCATCGCCGCGCCCATTCGTCCGTCGGGACCGAACCGCCGCCACGATCCCAGAGTCGTCGGAATCGAGTCCAGTGGCTCCCGGAGTTGCACCGGCTCCTTGCGGAGATAGATGTTCAGCGATGCGACGGCCGCGCGAAATCCAACGGCCGAGCCCACGACGATGGCCATGAGAGCCGCAAACGCGATCCGGATGGACCTGTCACATCGCACCGGCCGCCTCCTTCGTCGCAACAAAGAGGTTGCGGATGAGCCACAGCACACCCATGTACATGAAGAGCGCGGGAACAAGCCAAACGAATCCGATCAGTTCGTGAAACTCACCATCAGCGAAGTTCTTATCGAACATCGCGAAGATCCCCGTCGTTCCAACGCGCAATACATTCACCCCGAGCGCGACGGGAATTCCGGCGAGAACAAGAACGGTGCGAGACCAGAACCCAGCGAGGCGCGTCCGCGCGAGGAAGACACCCAGCGCCATGAACGCGACCAGCATTCGCATCCCCGAGCATGCCTCGGCAACATTGAGCGGATGCGGTACGCCGTCGGACCAGACCACAAGCGTGTTGCCGTTTCGGTCGATGTCGACCCCACACGCGGTGAGCATGAACTGGGCCCCGACGGCAGACACATCCTGCATTTGGAAGGTCAGCCGATTCATGAACACCTCGGAGACCGACTGCCCGAACACCCACCAGAAGGCGATCGGGAACCACAACCAGCGCAACGCCGAGGTCCCAAAGAGAAGCCACGCCGTCCCGAGGAGGGTCAGCAGGATGCCCACCGACATCGCGTTGTGGTGAAACAACGGCTTCGGGCCGAAGACACACAGCGAGTACCAGCCCACGCCCACGATGATGGGCCCGATTCCCCACCAGCTCGGGGTGAACGGCTGTAGAGCGGCGAGTTCACTGCGTCGGAGCCAGACGAGATACCCGGCAACGAAAGGAATGATGAGCGTGTGCCCCCAGTCACTTGGCATCGAGATGGCGAAGCGGAACTGCTGAGAGACGAAGTCTTGGAAGAGGACGAGGTAGAGCGCCAACAGCACAATGCCGCATCCGACGAGCAGTCGCCGGGAGACGACGATGGCTCGGGCGGCGGTCGCATGTGGTGGGCTACTGATGGGGGCGGCAATCGACACGGATGGCGTCCATTCTTGCATACCCGGCGGTATCAGTGATAGTTCGGCTCAAAGCCCGCGGCTCTGGAGCGAACTCTTGGCAGACGCCCCGCGCACCGCGCGCTAGAAATTGACCGTCTCCTGCATCGGGGGAGGCCCGAAGACATCGTTGCCCCAGTTTCTGTCGAGGAGGAATCCGAATCCATAGGTCATACGGAATCCATTTCGCAGCACCGCGAGCGGCGTCGCCCAGAAATTGGTTCCTATAATCACATGATCGTCCTTGTGGAGAACGATGTCTGGTTCAGCCATGTTTCGAATCGCGGCGAGATTCACGCGAATCGCCGCCTGCCGACCCCCGGGAAGGCGGCGAACGAGATCAACGCGCTCGGGAATCGCGATCTGCGTGAGACCGCCCGCGGATGCGACGAGCCGGCTCAGCGTGAGGCGCCCCGCCGTGGGCAACTGGAACACGCCGGGTCGCTGGATCTCGCCGTCGATGTAGACAACTCCGAGCGGCGGGTACTGGACATAGATGTCGTCGCCCGGCCTGACGACGACATTCTGTGTCTGGTCTCCCTTCACCAACCGCTCGTACTCGATCTCGATGATCCGCGTGTTGAAGACCGCACGCGGATCGCGCTTGCCACGCTTTGCCGCGACGGCCGACTTCGCGGCCTCGCCCGTCAGCGCGGATTCGCCGTCCGGTTCGCTGACCGGCCCGGGGACGAGCGGTGTCGGCGCAAGGACCTTTCCGCCCTTGATGCGCACCCACTGTTGGCTGTTCACATCGAAGACGAACGAGTCGGCGTCATTCGCGAGCTGGCTCGATGGAGGTCGCTGCGTGAGCGTGGCTTGGTCGACAACGGCGCCGTCGTGGACTGAGATCGGCTCGAGCGAGTCGACATCGATGACGGGCTGCCCCTGCATCCCGCTGACCGCTCCCGGTGCTGGAGCTGGCCCGGGCGGTGGGGTAGGCGCAGGTGTCGGCTCTGGAGCCGGAGCCGCCGGTGCTGGTGCAGGGGCGGGAGCCGAAGCGGGCGCGGGCGCGGGAACCTCAAAAGTTCCTGTTGTTCCGAGCTGCTTGATCAAATCCTCGATGTCAACCGGGGTCGACTCTGGATTCACGCGAGGAGTCGACGATGGCGCCCCTGGATTGCTCAGGGTGCTTGGATCCGTGCCCGGGGGGGTGCTCGGATTCGCGGCATCTTGAACATCTCGTTCGGTTGCCATAGAACGAACCACGAGCACTCGTTCAGTCACAGCCTCCGCGCCATTGGCGATCGCGAGCGCCTGGGTCAGCCGGAAATTAGGCTTGTCGAGCGCGTAGACGCCGGGATTCTGGATCGCTCCCTGGATTGTGAACTCGAAACTCCGCCCCTGCTCGATGTCAACGGTGACGATCGGGTTTCGGAGGAATGGCTCAAGCTTTTTCCGGATCTCCTCGCGAAGTTCTTCGAGCGTGAGCCCACCGGCCCGAACCTCATTAATGGTTGGCAGGCGGATGAGCCCAGCCGGGTCGACCACACGCTTGGCCGCCTCACTGCGACCAGTCGTGATCAGTTCGTAGATCTCGACCGTGATGACATCGCCCGGCGCGAGCCGATACTGCAGCGAGTTGACCACGAGGTCTTGTGGCTCGGGAGGACCCGTCACCCCAAGAGGCTCTTCGGGCGGTTCGATGACATCAATCCGTTCAAGAACCGGCATTGTTGTCGGCGTGTTCTCGAAGTATCCCGTCCGACTTGGATCGAAGTAGCCGTCGGTCTCGCAGCCGCCAATGGCAAGCATGGATAGACCGACCAAGCCGACGATCACCGAACCGGTGCGCACGCCTGCAAAGTGGGGATGGATCCTGTTCTGATACAAAGCGGTGAGAATCTATCGAGACCGCGCGGGCGGTCGGTTAGGCGGAGACCCCTTCCAAGACGAGACTTGGCGCCAAAAGGTTCTCAAGGACCGCCATTCTTGCGGCAACACCGATAGTGACCTGTCGCAGGATCCGGCTGTGGATGGGGTCATCGGCCACTCCATCGTCAATCTCCATGCCTCGATTGATTGGTCCCGGATGCATGATCAGTGCGTGAGGCGGCATGCGCGAAGCTCGCTCTTGGGTGAGGCCGTACATGCTCCGATAATCGCTTGAAATGGCGCCTCCTGCGGCCCGCTCGAATTGCACACGCAACATGATGACAGCATCGATGCCTTCGAGCGCAGCGTCCAAGTTGCTCATCGTCTGTACGGACCCCGGGCCTTTCGTTATTCGTTCGAATGCCGGGCTCACAAGCGTGGGTGGCCCAACCAGTCGAACGCGCGCACCCAGCGTGGTCAACGCATGCGTGGTCGACCTCGCCACGCGACTGTTCGTGATGTCACCGACGATCGCGATCGTGCGACCTTCGACGCTGTGAAACTCTTCGAGCAGTGTGGCGACATCCAGCAGCGCTTGGGTCGGGTGCTCGTGACGGCCGTCGCCGGCGTTGATGACCGGGCACGCGACCGCGTCGGCCACCATCTTCGCACCGCCCGAGACGGCGCAGCGGACAACAATTGCCGCGACCCCCATGCAGGCGATGTTGTGCGCGGTGTCGATGAGGGTTTCGCCCTTGTTGATGCTCGACCCCGTGGGCGAAAGGTTGAGGACGCTCCCTCCGAGGCGATGGACCGCTGTCTCGAATGAGCAGCGGGTCCGCGTGGAGTCCTCAAAGAAGAGGTTGGCGATCACGAGGCCCGCCAGCGACGAACGGCCGGCCGCGCGCCCCTCTGCGATGGAAACATTGGCCCGCGTGGCGTCCAGCAGTCGCTGGAGATCCACCCTCGACATCCCGTCAATCGTGAGAAAGTCAGTCACCTTCAGCCGTCGATCCGTGCGGGCGATAGTAGGTCAATCGCTTGCAAAATGGAGCGCACGGACAGTATTGAGGCACCGCACTGGGTGATCGCGTGCCCGTGGGGCAGCACAATCGTGTTGCAACCGCGCCGGTGCGCCTCCGCGATGCGCTGCTCAAGGCTTCGCATGGGACGCAGTTCGCCTGAAAGCCCCACCTCGCCGAGGACGGCGCATCCCGGCGGAAGCGCACGACCAAGATGGGCTCCGGCGACCGCGAGGCAGATCCCAAGGTCCGCAGCGGGTTCCACGATGCGCAGCCCGCCCGCGACCGCCGTATAGATGTCTTGGTCGGCGAGGCGAAGTCCCGCGTGCCGTTCGAGGACGGCGATCAGCATGGAAAGCCGCACGGAGTCCATCCCCGAGGCTTTCCGCTTGGCGTTGCCGAGGAAGCCCGGCACCGCGAGCGCCTGAATCTCGGCCAGGAGCACACGACTGCCTGCGAGCACAGGGACGATCGCGCTGCCCGGTCGCGGTTGCGCGGCATTGGCGGCGGCAAGCGCGCTCTCGTCGACCTCGGCGAGTCCGTCGCTGGTCATCTCGAACAGCCCGATCTCGTGCGTCGATCCGTAGCGGTTCTTCGACGCGCGCACGAGGCGGTAGGCGTGGTGCCGTTCCCCCTCGAACGAGAGGACGACATCGACGAGGTGCTCGAGGAGTTTGGGACCGGCGAGGTCACCTTCCTTGGTGACATGGCCAACGATGACGATGGCGGTGCCCGTTGACTTCGCGAACTGCACGAGCTCGAGGCAGCAGCGGCGCAACTGTGTCATCGATCCCGGCAATGCGTCGGCGTCGTGCCGCTGCACGAGCTGGATGGAGTCGACGGCGACGAGCTGCGCCCGCACGCGCTTCGCCTCATTGATGATGCGAGCCACTGAAGTTTCGGCCAGGAGATAGAGCCCGTCGCTGCCCTGCGACAGCGGCATGATGCGCTGGGCACGGAGTTTCACTTGTTGCGCGCTCTCTTCGCTCGAGGCGTAGAGAACCCGGTGTCCCAAGTGGGCAAGCGCGGCGAAAGCCTGCAGGAGCAGCGTCGACTTGCCGATGCCTGGGTCGCCACCGACGAGGACCGTGCTGCCCGGCACGATGCCGCCGCCGAGCGTGCGGTCGAGTTCGCCGATCGAGGTCGGGAGGCGCGGCACTTCGAGTGCAGGAACTTCGTCGAGTGGCAGCGCATGCGTCGATGCCGCGTCAGGCGTGCTCGCGGAGCCGCTGTCGTCGAAGTCGCTCGAGAACGACTCCATGGCGTCCCACGCGCCGCACTCCATGCATCGGCCCGACCACCGCGGTGCCACTGCGCCGCAGTCGCGGCAGACGAAACTCGTCTTGACCTTGGTCACGAGGCGAGTCTACGAGTCGCACGCGACTCAGCGCGAAATGCGCCGCATTCTCGCGACCCACGCGCCGTACTCAAACGCGGCGTGAATTCGTTCGCGCCATGGGAGCGTGTGTTCGCGCGACCCGAACGCGGTCGAGCGTCGCCATCGCCAATAGGGACCGCCGAATCGGAACCGCGTAAGGATGCCAAGTCGTGTGAGCGCGACGAGCGCGTGGGCAGTTTCGAACGGAGTGAGCCGCATTCAGCGCATCGCAGCGGTGCCGGCCGCTGCGCCACTACCGGGAGCATCCGCGTGCGCGAGCCGCTGCGACGACGCAGCCGCCACGGCCTCTTCGTCGGTGGGTGAGTAACGGCTGCCAAGGAGCGGGAGCTTGTGGTTAGGGTTGCGATCCTTCGGCATCAGAGGCAGCGCGATCCAGATGACGCCGAGGCTCGCCAGCGACGCCATCCAGAGGTACTGCGGCAGTCCGAGGTAGGTCATCACCGCAGCCGCGGCAAGGAGCACGAGCGCGGCGGGGATCATCCCCTGCCATGCGAGCTTCATCAGTTGGTCGAAGCGGAACCGCGGGATCGTCCAGCGGACCGCCATCGCAAAGGCAAGCATGAAGGCGGTCTTGCCCAACATGACGCCGACTTGCAACAGGATGAGACCGATGCCGCCAGCCGCGGGAAGATCCAATCCGGGGAAGAGCCCGCCCAACGGGTTGACGCTCCAGCCACCGAGGAACAGCAGCGAGAAGAAGGCCGAGCCGGTGATGACATGGAAGTACTCCGCGAGGAAGAACATCGCGAAGCGCATCGACGAGTACTCGGTGTGGAAGCCGCCAACGAGTTCGCTCTCGGCTTCCGCGAGGTCGAATGGCGCACGATTGGCCTCCGCAAGGACACATGTGTAGAAGACGATGGCGACGAGAGGCTGCTGGATGAGGTTCCATCCCATTGACTGCTGCGACGAGATGATCTGGTAGGGATCGAGACTGCCCGCAGCGAGGATGACGCACAAAAGGGCGAGCCCCATCGGGATCTCGTAGGAAATCATCTGCGCACCCGCGCGCATGCCGCCCAGGAACGAGAACTTGCTGTTGCTGGCCCAGCCGCCGAGCGTGACCCCGTACACGCCGAGACTTGCGACGGCGATGAGGTAGATGATGCCAACATTGAGATCCGCGCCGGCGATGCGAACCTGCGACGAGAGTGTGATGCCGATGTCGCTGAGGAATCCGGTGACAAACGAGGGCAGCGTCGAGAGCTCCAGTGTGCCCCCCCACGGAATGATGACGAACGCTGCCATCGCAGGAAGAATCGCGAGCGCCGGCGCGAGCGTGAAGAGCCAGCGGTCGGCACCCGCGGGCGTGTGCTCTTCCTTCATGATGAACTTGAGACCGTCGGCGATGGGTTGGAGGAGCCCGCGCGGGCCGACGCGGTTGGGACCCACACGATCCTGCATCCACGCGCTCAGTTTGCGCTCGAGCATGACGCCGTACGCGCAGCCGCCGAGCATCACATGAAGCATCACCGCAATGACAAGCGCGTTGGCGAGGAGCTGAACGGTGATCATGGGCGGGCGAGTCTAGTGCGCGGAATGCGGCAACGCCCGGCCTGCACGCGCGGCCTCAAGAGCAAGTGACTTGCGAGTGGCCCGCGCCGTTACGGTCGGTCGAGAAAGTAGTTGTTCGCCTCCTCGGCGGTCATTTCACTCGCGCGATCGATGGCACTCGGGCGCGCCCCCTCAGGAAGGAGCGCCCCGAGCGAGGCCACGGCACGGCGACCGGCATCGAGCCTGCGGTTGATCGCTCTCTCCCACGCCTCAAGGTCTGGATCGCGCGGCTCGCCCTCGGGACGCGCGTACGGGATGGGCGCGCCGCG
>SYGQ01000034.1 GCA_005799475.1 Planctomycetia bacterium
ATCGCGCTGGTGAACACGCGCTTCTTCTTGTGGCCGTTCCCACAAGCATTCACGACGGATGATCTTCTGCCGGAGGTCGATCGCACGACGGCCGACCTTGTCGTCGCGTCGTTCGTCGAGTCGTTCTGCACCTTCAAGTTCGTTACGCTCTTTTCGCTGCTCTTTGGATTTGGAATCGCCACACAGATCGCGCGCGCGAGTGCCGCGGGCCAATCGCGGTGGCGCACGGGCATGCGACGAATGGGATTCCTCGCCGTCATCGGACTGGTGCACGGACTGGGCGTCTGGTACGGCGACATCCTCTTCTTCTATTCGATCGCCGGAGTCGTGCTGCTGGCCATTGGGAATTGGTCCAGTCGCGCACTGCGCCGGGTCTTCGTGATCATTGCATCAATCATGCTGCTCATGGCGTTGGCAGGTAGCGTCGCACAGTTTGTGTTCGCCGATCAAGTGGCGACGGCGATGGCCACCAGCCGCTCGGCCGCGCCCGCTGATATCGCCGCCGCATCCGATTCTCCGCCCTTGCGCGGGCTCGATGCCGTACTCGATGTGGCGTCCAACTCGCCTGAGAGCCAGCAGTGGCTCGACGCGGAGACTGCCGCCTATCGGCAGGGACCGCTCATTGACGCGCTCGCCTTCCGAGCGTTCTCCTTCTTCTTCTTCCTCGCCATTGCGCCGATGGGTTGGGGCTGGACGACTCTCATGTTGATGGCGCTAGGGATGTACGCGTTCCGCACCGGACTCTTCGGGCCAACGCCAGAGGCGACGCCGCGGCGCAGGCGCATCATCCGACTTGGCCTCGGCGTCGGAGTTCCAAGCGGCATCCTGGCTTCGCTTGGATTCTGGTTGTTCGGCACCGAGGCTCCGATCGCGCTCGCGATGCACGGCTTCTTCCTGTCGCTCTCGTCGATTGCGCTCCCGCCGGCCTACGCGTGTGCGGCGGTCGAGTACGCGGGCGCACTCCCTCGCGTTGTCGCCGTCGCTCTCGAGCGAACTGGGCGCATGGCGCTCACGGGGTATCTGATGACCTCGATGCTCATGACCGCGTTGGCGTACTGGTGGGGTGGAGCACTCTTCGCGAGGGTCTTTGATGCGCGTGCGAGTGCGATCGCGGTCTTCGTGTGGTGCATCGTCGTCGGGTTCTCCTCGGTGTGGCTGGGCCGGTTCGCCATGGGCCCCATGGAACGCTTATGGCGGGCTGTTACATACGCGTGATCGACCGCCGGTGCATGCGGGATTAGTGTTCCGACATGCTGACCACACCACTCCACGCCGCCGCCGCGCTCGCTCTCGGCCTGGCTTCTCTCGCGCACGCGCAAACGGTCGTTGTCGACTTCGCGCCTTCTGTCACCCATGTGATCGTCCCTCAGCACCGCATTCTGCCACTGCGACCGGGCGTCGCGCAGGGCATTGTCATCACGCAGGTCGATGCGGCCATCGTGATACGCGATCGCGTGGCGACGACGGCGCTTGACATGACTGTGCACAATCCGTCGGGCTCGCCCGCGGAGGCTGTCGTCCTCGTGCCGGTGCCAGCGGGCGCGTCCGTGAACGGATTCTCGTTCAGCGCCGCGCCCGGGCAACCCACTTCCGGCGAAGGGGTCGCCAACATCATGCCACGGGACGACGCGCGCCGACTCTACGACTCCATCGTGCGCGCGAGCCGCGATCCCGGGCTGCTTGAGTTCGCGGGCGCGACACTGCTTCGCTCGAGCGTCTTCCCCATCGGTGCGGGCGCCACGCAGAAAGTGCGCGTTGAGTGGGAAGAACTCCTTGCCTTCACGGACGGCCGCCTCGATTATGCATTGCCGCGCAGCGAGCACCTCGGACAGACGACGCCGTGGTCGCTGCGTGTGGTGATCGACATGCCGACGGGAATCGCTGCCGTGTACTCGCCCAGCCATGCGCTCGTCGAGTCGCGCCCTGTGGGTGACCCTCGCGTGCGCTCCTTCGCGATTGACGCGGCGTCGCAGCGCGCGCCGGGACCCTTTCTCGTGAGCGTGGTGCCCGCGCAGGGCGCATCAACTGCAGCGACGGTCGCCGCGTATCCGGATCCAACAGACGGCGGCGGCTACTTCATGCTCTTGGGTGGCATACCGGCGTCTGGCAACTCGACAGGATCGATGCCGCGCGAGGTCACCGTCGTCCTCGACCGCTCGGGCAGCATGGCTGGCGGCAAGCTCGACCAAGCGAAGACCGCGATGACGCAGATCGTCGAGGGCCTCCTCCCCAACGAGCGATTCAACATCATTGACTACTCCAATGGCGTCTCGCTTTTCGCGCGCGAGCCTGTCCCTGTCGATGGCAAGAACCTCGCCGAGGCGCGCGCGTACATCGCGGCGCTGCGTCCATCGGGCGGCACGAACATTTCCGACGCGCTCGTCGAAGCGCTGCGCCAGCCCCACACGCCCAACACGCTGCCGATCGTGCTCTTTCTGACGGATGGGCTTCCGACGGTGGGCCAGACTTCAGAGCGAGCGATCAAGGAGATCGCCGAGCGAGGCAACCCGCACGGCCGACGCATCTACGCCATCGGCGTGGGCGCGGATGTGAATGTTCCGCTGCTTGACCGCATCGCCGACACCACTCGCGCGAAGGCCACCTACATCGTGCCCGGCGAGAATGTCGAGTTGAAGGTCTCGCATGTGGCGCGCCAACTCGCTGGTCCCGTCTTGGCTGACATTGCGCTCACGGTGACCGACACGGGCGGCGCCGAGGACACGCGACGCATCCACGACATCGCCCCTCGGCGTATCCCGGATGTCTTTGCGGGCGAGCAGCTCGTGGTCTTTGGCGCGTACCGCGGCGACAAACCGACGGTGCTCACGCTTGGTGCCACGACGCCGCAGGGGCTCGTTTCCGCACGAGTTCCATTCGATCCGGCCATCGCCACGACGCGCCACGGATTCGTCGCGCGACTTTGGGCGACGCGCCGGATCGCGGAACTTGTCGACGAAGTGCGCCAGCTCGCGGGCGACCGGCCTGCCGCGCCAGTTGGGTCGCCGCCCTCGCTCGACGACCCGCGCTCGCGTGAACTCATCGACGAGATCGTCAAACTCTCGGCGCGGTTCGGCGTCTTGACCGAGTACACGGCCTTCTTCAGCAACGAGGGGACCAACCTCGGCAACTGGAATGGTCTCGCCGGCGGATGCCGCGAACTCCTTGAGAGCCGCGCTGCCGCCACACGCACGGGCACGGCTGCCCTGAACCAAGGGATCAACTTCAACGAGATGAAAGGGAAGGCGCAGGTCGCGTACGACAACCGATTCGTTGACGCGGGCCTGCATGCGCAGACCATCAATTCGGTGCAGCAGGTGAACGACCGCTGCTTCTACAACAACAGCGGCCGTTGGGTCGACTCGCAGTTGGTGGCGTCCGAGCGGGCGGCCGCACCCGGGACCGCTGGCGCCACCACTATGGAGCAGATCACCATCGACGAGACGATCGAGTTCGGGAGCGATCGCCATCTCGCCCTCGTCGCCGAACTCGCCGGCGAGGGTCGGCAAGGCGCGCTGTCGCTCCCGGGCGACACCCTCGTGCGTCATCAGAACAAGAACATCCTTGTCCGCAATCCACAGACCCCCACGCTCTAACCTAGAGAGAGGAATACACCATGCCACTACTTACTGCTTCACTCATTGCCGCGTCCATCATCGCCTGCGACGACACACCCAAGCCAGCCTCGGTCCGTCCCAGTGTCGATCTTGCCATCTGCCTAGACATCTCCGGCAGTATGGATGGGCTCATCGACAGCGCGAAGGCGCGTCTGTGGTCGGTCGTCAATGACCTCGCGACGGCGAAGCCTGTGCCGCAGTTGCGCGTCGCGCTCTTGACCTACGGCTGCGACGCCTACGACGCCAACACGGGCTGGGTCGTCGTCGATTCCGCGCTGACTGAGGACCTCGATCTCATCTCGCAGAAGCTCTTCGCATTGAGAACCAACGGCGGCACTGAACTCGTCGGGCGCGTCGTCGATAAGGCCGCTCGCACGCTTGAGTGGTCGACCGATGCCAATGCGCTCAAGATCATCATCGTCGCCGGCAACGAAGGCGCCGACCAAGACTCGCAGGTCACCTATCAGTCCGCAAGCAAGACCAGCATCGAGAAGGGCATCCTCGTCAACAGCATCTACTGCGGCAGTGCGGCCGATCCGATCGCGGTGGCGTGGGGCGATGTCGCGAAGCGGGCCGACGGCCAGTTCCTTTGCATCGACCAGTCCACGGGAGCCACGGTCGCTGAAACGCCATTCGACGCCCGGTTGAACACGCTCTCGCAGTCGATCAATACCACCTACCTCCCCGTCGGTTCGGCCGGCCGACAGGCGTGGGCCAATCAGTCCGACCAGGATGCCAACGCGCTCAGCCTCGGTGGAGGCGTCGCGGCGCAGCGCTGCCAGACCAAGGGCGGTGAACTCTACGACAACCGGCAGTGGGACATCGTCGATGGCTGCTCGAAGGGAACGATGAAGCTCGAAGACATCAAGGACGAAGATCTCCCGGATTCGATGCGCGGCAAGACCATCGAGGAAAAGCGCGCGATCTTGGCGCAGAACGAGTCCAAGCGCAAGGACATCCAGAAGGAGATTCAGGAAGTTCAGTTCAAGCGCGACCAGTTCGTTGCGGCCGAGGCGCTGAAGCGGACTGCCGCCACGGGTGCCACCCTCGACGATGCCCTCAAATCGGCGATTCGCACGCAAGCCACGCAGAAGGGCATGACGTTCCCAGTGCCTGCCGCGGTCGCACCTGGAACCTGATCCCAAGAACGCGAGAACTTCACGCATGACCGCCGCACAGCCCCGAGTGATGGTCGTCGAGGATGATGACGCCATTCGCGAGGGGCTGTGCGACGCGCTCCGCTACGGCGGGTATCAGCCGCTGTCATGCGCGCGCGGCGACAGGGCGCTGCGCGAGATTCTTGAAGCGTCGCCGGATCTCGTGCTGCTCGATGTGATGCTGCCCGGGCGCAACGGGTTCGAGGTGCTGCGCGACCTTCGTGCGGCGAAGCCGACGCTGCCTGTGGTCATGGTGACCGCGCGCGGCGATGAACGCGACCGCGTCGACGGGCTTGAGCATGGTGCCGACGACTATGTCATCAAGCCATTCAGCGCGCGTGAACTGCTTGCGCGCGTCGGCGCGGTCTTGCGGCGCAGCGCCGAACGCCCCACGGCGGTGGCGACGATTCGACTTGATGCTGTGACGATTTCGCTCAGCCGCTGCGAGGCCAAGGGCACAAAGAAGTCTGTGACGCTGACGCAGCGCGATGTGGAAGTGCTGCGGACGCTCGCGGGGGCACGCGAGCGCGCGATTTCGCGCGACGAGCTCTTGCGCGTGGTGTGGGGGATCGACCCGCGTGGCACCGACTCGCGCGCCGTCGATATGCAGATCATGCGCCTTCGGGAGACGCTCGGCGAGGTCGGCGCGGGTGCGCTCGTCGAGACTGTGCGCGGCAAGGGGTACAGGCTTGCCGATGCCGCGACGGTGAGTCCATGAGACTGGGTCGATATCGGATGGCGTGGGTGGTGGCGCTCGCGGTCGCGACGATCGCGACGATTGCGGGACTGTCGCTCGTCACTCGAGAAGTCAGTCGGCTCGAAGTGCGTCAGGCCGAGACGCTCGGCGAAATCGCTGAGGCCGAAGTCGTGCGGCTCGCGCTGTGGCGCATGGATAGCTGGATGACGCCGCGCCTCGCGCGCGAAGCGGCGCGCCCGATCGGCGAGTACTCGTCGTTCTACGCGCCGCGCGGGGCGGTGAATCGTCTCTTGCAGACGGTCCCACAAGGTGAGGTGATGTCGCCGAGTCCCCTCTTGATCTCGACGCCAGACTGGATCCCCATCTACTTCGAGTCCGACGATCGCGGCGCGCTCACGAGTCCGCAGATTCCCGAGGGAAACCTGCGCGATTTGGCCGAGGGGCAGTACCTGTCGGAGAAGGCGCTTGAGCAACGCAAGTCGTCGCTGGATCGATTGCATCAACTCATCTCGTCGGCACCACAGTCGCTTGACGCGTGCACGACACAAGCCGAACTCGCCAATGTCGTCCTTGAAGAAGCGTGGCGGAGCCAGCGCAGGGCACCCCCGCCGTCGGCACCTTCCGACGGCAAGATCGGGCTCACACGCCGCAACATGAAGAACGAGGGAGAGTCGGGTCGCGCGGCAGGACTCGGCGGCGGCGCGGGTGCGCCTGCGCCCCCACCCGCGCCTGCGTCTGTGCAGTCGGACGGACCCCTTGGCGACCTTGCCACCCGTGCGCGCGCATCGAACGAAGCACAGCAGGTCGCGCAGCAGGCAGAGGCCTTCGTCGACGACACGATCCTGACCAAACAAGCGCGCCCCGCGACAGCGGCAGAGGCTCCGTCCGCGGCGGCTCAACTGCCTCCACCCTCCTCCCCCATCGAAGTCGCCGACGCTAAGGACCCCGAGGCAGGTGCGCCGGGACGACAGACCATGGCGCCATCTCACGAATCGAAGCTCGACGCTGAGGTCAACGACGAGAGCGCCACCGCAGAAGCACCCGGGAGCGCATCGTCGATCAGTCCGTTCGTCCCGGCGTGGCTCTCGACGAGTCCCCCTGAACTTGTCTTTGTGCGGCGGGTGCGCGAGAGCGGGCGCGAGCGGATTCAGGGATTTCTTGTGGATTGGCCGACGCTCTCGACGCACCTCGTGGCGCAGATCACGGACATCGCCGTCGATGCGCGGCTTGTACCGTCGAACGCGGGGATGGACGCATTCGGGCCAGCGCGACTCGCGAGCATTCCGGCGGACCTCGTGGCCGACAGCTTCGTGACCGTGGCCCCCGCGGAGGTTGCCTCTGGCACCACCGCGGTTCAGTTCGCGTGGGTCGCGGCCATCCTTGCACTCGTGGGCGCGGGTGCCGCCGCGATCGCAGGGGTCTCTTTCGGCGACAAGCAAGCGCGCTTCGCTTCGAGCGTCACACATGAACTGCGGACGCCGCTCACAACCTTCCAGCTCTACGCGGAGATGCTGCGCGACGACATGATTCCTGATGCCTCGCGGCGGCAGGAGTGCCTCGACACGCTGTGCCGGGAGTCGAAGCGGCTCTCGCATCTGGTGGAAAATGTGCTGAGTTTGGCGCGCGTCGAGCGCGGCGCGAAGCCGCGCCAAGGACCCACAACGATGGGCGACGCGGCGCTGCGCGGCGTCATCGAGGCCATCGCGCACGAACGCGCCCCCGCGAGCGCAACCACGGTGTCGAGCACGCTCACGGATGCCACGATTCGCATTGACCACGACGCACTTTCGCAGATCGTCGCCAACCTCATCGAGAATGCCGCGAAGTATGGCCGTGCCGAGGATGGCACCAGCGTCGTCGCCGTCGCCGTCACCAGCGAAGGATCCACGGTCGTCATCACGGTTCGCGACCGCGGGACGGGCATCGCGCCACGGCACGCGAATGCGATCTGGCGACCGTTTGACCGCGCCGGAGCGGAGGGGTCGAACCAGCCCGGCCTTGGACTTGGGCTTGCGGTGTCGCGAGCCCTGGCGGACGGAATCGGCGGAACGCTGCAGTTGCGGCCGACTCCCGATGGCGGCGCTGGAGCGTGCTTCGAACTCAGAGTGCCTGGGGCGCTGGCGTAGGCTTTCAGGAATGCCGCGACGCTGACCCAACATTGTCAGATATTGAGAGTAGAATATCCGTGATAGGGCTCACACGCGACGGGGCCTCCGGAGTTCACCTCCGGTCACGAGAAAGGACCCCGATGGCAACCCGAAGAGCGCGCCCAACACCCGCAACGCGTAGGGATGCCCCCCGACGCACGACGGCGCGAGCACGCTCCTCTCCCCCACCGACATTTCGGGAGTTCGTGGCCGCGTTCCCCGCGCTCGGTCGCGCGCATGAGAGCGTCGGGCGCGCCGTCGACGCCGCAGGACCGCTCGATGCCAAGACGCTCGCACTCATCAAGATTGGAATCTGCGTCGGCGCCGGACTTGAGTCGGCGCTGCGAAGCCATGTTCGCCGCGCGATGCAGCACGGTGCCATGCGCCAGGAAGTGGAGCAGGCGATCCTGAGCGGCATGAACACGGTCGGATTTCCGAGGACGGTGGCAGCGTGGGCGTGGGCCCGCATCCAGTTTGCCCGTGACAACGGCTGACACCACGCTCCCGATCCTGCGCAGTTCGGTCGCGACCGACCGAACCTTGGCGCCCATGGTGCGTGCGCCCGACGGCGTGCGCGGGGTGCGCCTTGTGGATGCGCATGGCCGCACGATCCGCGACCTTCGTCTGAGCATCACCGATCGGTGCAACTTTCGCTGCGTCTACTGCATGGATCCGTCGGCGCGGTTTGCGCCCAGCGAGGCGCTCCTTTCGGTCGCGGATTTCGCGCGCGTCGCGCGCATTGCCTGCGCGCTCGGCGTGCGCAAGATTCGCTTGACCGGCGGTGAGCCGACTCTGCATCCGCGCCTGACCGAACTCATCGCAGCGATCGCTCGCGAGTGCCCGGCGGAGATTGCGCTCATCACGAATGGTTCGTTGGCGACGCGGTCGACGCTGCGGCGATGGCGCGACGCGGGCCTGCGCCGCCTGACGATCAGTATCGATTCGCTTCGCGACGACCGGTTCGCTGCGATCACGCGCTCACAGTGCAAGGTGGCGACGGTACTTGATGCCATTGAGGCGGCGATCGCCGAGGGTCTCACGCCCGTCAAGGTCAATGCGGTGCTCGTGCGCGGCGTCAACGATGACGAAGCGCCGGACTTGGCCGGACTCGCTCGCCGCTACGGGATCGAAGTGCGTTTCATTGAGTACATGCCGCTGGACTCCGGGCACGAGTGGGACGCGTCACGCTGGGTGTCCGCGACCCAGACGCGCCGAATGATCGAGACGAAGTACGCCCTGCGGGCCTGCGACGACGATGATGCATCATCGACCGCGCGCCTCTATGAGTTCGCCGACGGCGTGCCCGGCCGAGTCGGGTTCATCGCGCCATTGAGCGCCCCATTCTGCGGGGCGTGCAGTCGCCTTCGGCTGACGGCCGACGGGATGATTCGGCCCTGCCTGTTTTCGCAGGACGAGTGGGATCTTCGTTCGCTGCTGCGCGACGGTGCCAGCGACGACGCGATCGCCGAGTTTCTGACCGACGCTGCGTGGAACAAGCAGGCTGGGCACGGCGTTGATTCGCCTGACTTTCACCAGCCGTCGCGATCAATGTCCGCCATCGGCGGGTAACCGGCGCGCCATGGACGAGCCGTCGATCTGGATCCTCGCGGCGTCCTTCACGATCGTTGGCGCGCTCTATGCGAGCGTCGGTCATGCGGGCGCGTCGGGATACCTCGCGGTGATGGCACTCATGGGAATCGACGCGGCCACGATGCGACCGACCGCGCTGGCCGTCAATGTGCTTGTGGCGGCGATCGCCTCGGCGCAGTTCTGCCGGGCTGGGCACTTCTCGTGGAAACTCGCGTGGCCATTCTTGGTCGCGGCGCCACCGGCAGCGTTCGCGGGTGCCGCGTTGCACCTCGATCCGCGCGCCATTCGCATGGCCATTGGGGTCGCTCTCATGTTCGCCGCCTGCCGCATGGCGATCAGTTGCATGCAAATGCGCCGCGCGGATGCGGTATCGAAGGGCGTGCGGCCACCATCGCGGCCGATCGCGCTCGCGTCGGGGGCCGTGATCGGCGCGTTCTCAGGGATCACCGGGACCGGCGGCGGGATCGTGCTCAGTCCACTGATGCTGCTTCGGCGCTGGGCCACCGTCCACGGGGTTGCCGCCGTGAGCGCGGTGTTCATTCTCGCGAACTCGATCGCGGGGCTTGGAGGTCTTGCACTCGATGGATGGCGGCCCGACGCGAGCCTGGCGTCACTCGCGTGCGCAGGCTGCATCGGCGGCGCCATTGGAGCGCGAATCGGAAGCCGCCACTTGGGCATCGCATGGATGCGCGGCATCCTCGCACTCGTCCTTGTGATTGCTGCGACGAAACTGGTGCTGTCGTGAACGCGACGAGACCGCTACGCCCAGATCGGACGCTTCCAGATGGGCGCATCGACCTTCAGCGCGTCGATGAAGGCCTCCATCGCCACGAGGGCTTCGGCGCGATGCGCGGCCTCCACGATGAGCACGAACGAAGTGGCGCCGACTTCGACGCGGCCGCGGCTATGGATCGCGGCGATGCGCAAGAGCGCATGCGTCTCCAGAATGCGCGCCGCGAGTGCGGTGAGCTCGCGGTCGGCCATCGGGTCGTAGGTCTGGTAGTCGAGCGCCACGAGCGCGCGGCCTTCGCCGCTTGCATCAACTTCCATGCGACGCACGACACCGTCGAAGCGCACGATCGCGCCGGTGTGCGCGCCTTCGCGGCCCGCGCGCCAGGCGGGCGTCGCGAGCGCTTGGGTGACGACTTCCGAGGTGACCGGACCGTCGACGATGTGCGCGAGCGCCGTCATCCGCCGCCGACAAGTGCAATGAGGGCGAGCTCGTCGCCGGGTCCCACGGCCGCGGTCGAAGCGGCGAATGCGCTGTTGATGGCCAGTCGCGCGCTCGGCAGCGCGAAGCGGAGCGCCGGGTGCTCGGCCGCCAACGCCGCGAGCACATCCGCCACCGTCGGCGAGGATGGCACCGCCACCGACACCGAATGCGCGTTCGCAGCTGCCGCGATCGCCCCGAACACGAGCACCTGAACCGTCATGCGGAATACTCTAGCGACGATGACGCAAGCGACGCGAGCACTAGGCTTCCGGGGCGAACGATTCGCGTTCGATGCACCGCAGGCGGCGCTCGATGCGGTCGTGGCGAGAATTCACGCTCCCGCCGCGACCGAAACGCTCGCGCTGGCCCTCGCGGGGGGTCGGATCCTTGCCGAGTCAGTCGCGCTCCGTTGCGACAGCCCGCCATTCGATCACTCAGCGATGGACGGCTACGCGATCAGCGCGAGCGCTGGCGATTCTGACGCGCCGCTGCAGATTGTCGGCGAGTCGCGCATCGGCCGTGCGAGCGTGGCGCTCACCAACGCGCGCGCGGCGATTCGCATCTCCACGGGTTCGCCGCTGCCGCAGGGCTGCGATCGCGTCATCATGCGCGAGGATGTCGAGGAGATCCACGACGCCGTTGGTGCCGCCGTGGCGATTCGTCCCACACTCGGAGCGCTCGCGAAGTTGACGACTGGGGCCAATGTCAGGCGCCGCGCAGAGAACGGGCCATCGGGCACTGTCGTCGCGGAAGCGGGATCGACGATCACTGCGGCATCGATTGCCGCGATCGCGACCGCAGGGGTCGCGGAGGTGCGCGTCGCCTCGCGCCTGCGTGTGGCGTGCATCACCACCGGCGATGAACTCTGCGAGTCTGGCGCTGACGCGCGCGGCTGCATGATCGCCAACAGCAATCTCCCGGCGCTCTCGGCCGCATTGCGTGCCAATGCGTGGGTGGACCTCGCCGTTGAACGGGCGGTTGGAGACGCTGTCGATGCGGTCACCACCGCGCTGTCGGACACGCTTTCACAGAGCGATGCGGTCGTGATGACAGGCGGCGTGTCGATGGGCCACCGCGATCCAATGCGAGAGGCGCTCGCGCGAGTTGGCGCGACGGTGCTGTTCCACGGACTGCCGCAGCGACCGGGCAAGCCGATGCTTGTGGCGAGCGTCGAGCGGGCGAGTGGTGCGGCGCAACTGGTTTTTTGTCTTCCGGGCAATCCTGTTTCTGCGCTCGTCACCTTCGTGCGCGTGGCGCTTCCTGCGTTGCACGCGCTCGCCGGCGGTGCTCGCGCCGACTCGAGCGCCTCGATCGCGCTCAGCAACGACGATGGCAAGCGACTCGAACTCTGGTGGCACCGACTGGTGCGGCTCGATGCTGACGGTCGCGCTCGGCTCGTGACGCAGCGCGGCTCAGGCGACCTCGTGGCGCTCGGCATGAGCAGTGGCTTCGTCGAGGTCGCGCCCGGTTCCGCCGTCGCCCCCAACGCCCCCGTCGGTGAGTTGTTTCGATACTTCCCCTGGCCCCATTGAGGTTGCACACATGAGCACCCCGAACCCACTCTCGCACATCGACGCCACCGGCAAGGCGACGATGGTCGCCGTCGGCGAGAAACCCATCACGCCGCGCATGGCGAGGGCCGAGGGATTTGTCGTCATCAGCGATGACTTGGAGAAGCGCATCCGCGAGAACTCGCTTGAGAAGGGCTCGCTCCTCGAAGTCGCGCGCATGGCGGGCATCATGGCGGCGAAGCGCAC
>SYGQ01000035.1 GCA_005799475.1 Planctomycetia bacterium
CTGGCGTGAGCCACACCGCCGCACTCACGCTCGACGGAACCGTCGTCGCGTGGGGCTCCAACCAGTACGGGCAGAGTTACCCGCCGCCGACACTGGGCTGGTGCGAGGAAGTCGCTGCGGGGGGATTCCACACCGTCGCGCTCAAGCCTGGCTTCGCCGGCGGGATGGTCGTCGCCTTTGGCCTCAACACCTTCGGCCAGAGCGATGTTCCTGCAGCGCTCCCCGCGTGCGCGCAAGTCGCCGCGGGCTACTACCACAGCGCCGCGATCACAATGAACGGATACGCCGTGTGCTGGGGGGACAACGGCGACTTGCAGTGCACCGTTCCTACAACGCTCCCCGCGTGCGCGCGCATCGCTGCGGGCCGTTACCACACGGTCGCGCTCACGACGAACGGCAGCGTCGTCGTCTGGGGAAGCAACGCGCAGGGCCAGCGCACTGTTCCTGCGACGCTCGGCACGTGCGTCGCCGTGACCGCCGGCTACGCGCACACAGCGGCGCTGACGACCGGCGGCAGCGTCGTCGCGTGGGGCTGGAACCTCTACGGTCAATGCACAGTCCCCGCGGCGCTGGGCCCATGCGTGCGACTCTCTGGCGGCGGACAGCACAGCGTGGCACTCACACGCATCGACTGCAACGGCAACGGCGCGCACGATCCAGCCGAGATTGCTGACGGCACCGCCTACGACATCAACGAGAATCATGTCCCAGATCAGTGCGACCTCGATCGAGGCGACCTCGATCTTTCGGGGACCGTGGACGCGGTGGATCTCGCGATCCTTCTTGGCGCGTGGTACAGCGCGGGTCCGGTCGGCGATGTCAATCACAACGGCGTCGTGAACGCCGGGGACCTCTCGATCATCCTGAGTAACTGGGGCTAGTCCCCCCCACCCCCCTCGGTTACGGGCAGATTGAGTGCTCCAGAGCACTCAATCTGCCCGTAACCGAGGCCGCACGAGCGATTCCGCCGCGATCACTCCAAAACTGGCTCGATCGGGCAGTGCGGCTGTCGCTGCGAGCGCCGCGCATGCGGCGGCCTCGTCGTGCCGAGTATGCCGCTGGTACATCGCCGTCCCAAATCCGAGCGTCGCGCGATCGACGCCGATTCCCAGCGGGCCGTCCTCTGCCGAGAACGCCTCGATGGGGAGCTCCCCCTTGAGCGCGAGGCAGAGCCGGTGATAGGTGCCGTTCTCTCGAACATCCATGCCGTCCGCACGAATGCGCGCGAGTGCCGCAACGGCGTCGTGCGCCCTCCCCTGCTCGAAGAGCGCGATCGCGAGCCAGTAGGTCGCCGACACCAGCGAGTCGCCGTTCTCCGCCATGTCGACCGCGCGTTGCCACCAGCGCGACGCGGCTGCGGGGTCCCCCGCGACGAAGTGCGCGAGCGCAAGGTGGTAGAGAATGTTGCCCTGAAGCGTCGTGCGAGCCTCAACACCCGGAGCTCGGGCTGGCGTACCAGGCGCGCGATAGAAGAGCTCTCCTTGAAGCGTGGCGCGTGGACCGGCAGGAAACACGATCCCGTCGGGCTCGATCTCCGTCGGCAGCGCCGCCGCGAGGATCTGTGCCAGCGACAGGTCTTCAATCGCACGATCGAACTGTCGCAGCGTGATGTACCGATGTCCGCGATGACGAAGAAGCCGCGGCGTCGAGCCGAAGCGACCGATCATCTCGGTGTAGTGCGCCACTGCCTCGTCATAGCGCCCCAAGTACGAAAGCCGTCGCCCAACCCAGATCGCAAGCGCCTCATCAGCGGGGTTCGCCTCGTAGCTCGCGCGCGCCGCCGCCAGATCCGCCTCGAGTTTCGCGCGCTTGTCGTCTTGCATTGGTCGCTCTACCGAAAAGGTAGTCCCCCGCCCAGTTGCGGGCAGATTGTGTGCCCTAGGGCACACAATCTGCCCGTAACCGCGGGTGGGGCGGGCGTGCGGCGGGTGGGGCGGCCGCCAGTACCCTCGCGCGCCCATGGCCACGCGCGCGCTGCCGATGCTCTCCTTCGTCGCCGGGAACTACCGCAATTTCAACGCGCGCGCCACGCGCGACGCGCTCTACGCCTACTGGGATCATGTCCGCGCGGGCGGTCGCATGTACTGGGCTGTCGCGGGGGCGATGAGCTCGGCGCAACTGGGCATCTCGCTCGCGCCAGCGATTCGCGCGGGACTCATCCACGGCCTCTCCGTCACCGGGGCCAACCTCGAAGAGTCGCTCTTCCGTCTCGTCGCGCACAAGAGCTACAAGGACTTCCCCGAGTACCGCTACTTCACCAAGCGCGACGACACGAAGATCCTCCGCCAGCGCATGCGGCGCGTGACCGACACGAGCATCCCCGAAGACGAAGCGTTTCGCGCCGTCGAGAAGATCCTCGTCCCGATGTGGGAGCGCGCGACCAAGAACGGCGAGCGCCGCTTCTGGCACGAGTACTTCTACGAACTCGTTCTGTCGATCCCGCGCAGCAAGCACGAAGGCCCCGCTGGCGACTGCTGGCTCCTTGCCGCGGCGAAAGCAAACTTGCCAATGGTGGTCCCGGGCCATGAGGACTCAACATTCGGCAACATCTTCGCGTCGCATGTGAAACTCGGCGAGTGCAACGCCTCGATCGTCAAGAGCGGCATCGAGTACATGGCGCGCCTCTACGACGACTACCGCGCGCTCTCGCGCGGCAAGGGCATCGGGTTCTTCCAGATCGGCGGCGGCATCGCGGGCGATTTTCCAATCTGCGTCGTGCCGAGCATCAAGTACGACCTGCAGGCGAAGGTGAAGCCGTGGGCGTACTTCTGCCAGATCTCCGACTCGACGACAAGCTACGGTTCCTATTCCGGCGCGACACCCAACGAGAAGATCACCTGGGACAAACTCACCGAGCGCACGCCGATGTTCGTGATCGAATCCGACGCCACGATCGTCGCGCCGATGATGCTGCGCGCACTGCTTGAATGCCGCGCGAATCCCAAGGCCGCCGACACGATCATCCGCGACTCGCGCAAGGAAACCGCGCGGTTTAGGGCCTAGCGTCGCGGGCTGTCGACCGACTCGCCGAACTTCGAATCAACCACGCAGCGAAACCCAAGATGCTCGAGCGCCGTGTCGGGTGAACACGACATGCGCGCACTCGGGCGGTAGCTTGAGCAGTAGTCAGCGTGGCAGAGGAACGAGCCGCCGCGCTGCACGCGGTCGGCATGCGCGGCCGTTGCCGCCGGGTCGTAGCGGTCGCTGCACCACTCCCACACATTGCCGGCCATGTCGAAAAGCCCGAAGCCGTTGGCCGGATAGGACGCAACACGACCAGCGCGCTCGTAGCCGTCTTCCTTCGTGTTCGAGTCTGGGAAGTGCCCCTGCCATGTGTTGGCCCGGC
Organism: Planctomycetia bacterium; assembly: GCA_005799475.1. GTDB lineage: Bacteria > Planctomycetota > Phycisphaerae > Phycisphaerales > SM1A02 > F1-60-MAGs104. The sequence continues at coordinate 3,347 of SYGQ01000035.1, forward strand.
GCGCCGTGATGGGCTCGTCGCCCCACACGAAGATGCGACCATCGAGCCCTCCACGAGCGGCGCGCTCCCACTGCGCTTCCGTCGGGAGTGCCTTGCCCGCCCACGCGGCATAGGCCGCGGCGTCTTCATACGACACCTGCACGACGGGATGCGCGAGGAAGGGCTTGATGTCACTCGCGGGTCCTTTCGGATGACGCCAACTGGCGCCAAGCGTCCACTTCCACCACTGCGACGGATCGTCGAAGGGCACTGGCGCCGACGGCGGCGTGAAGACAAGCGCTCCAGGCCCGAGCATCTCGGCAGGCGGCTGCGGCGTTCCCGGCGGACACTGCTTCTTGAGCTCCTCCCAGTCAACGGGCCGCTCGGCGACGGTGACATAGCCGGTTGCCTTTGCGAACACCTCGAACTCGAAGTTCGTGACTTCCGTGCGGTCGATCCAGTACGCGCCCACGCGCACGCGACGCGCTGGGCGCTCGTCCGCGCGCGACTCGGGTGCGTCGGATCCCATTGTGAACTCGCCCGAGGGGACGAAGGACATGCCGAGCACAGACGGGCCGCCCGTGTCGCCGAGATTGAGCGCGCGCGTCGCGGCGGCGAGGAACTCCTCGCGGATGGGCCGCGTGGCAGCGTCATCTTTCGTGAACGCCTCGATCGCTGAGGCGTCGAGAGTGATCATTGGCAGCGCGCCTGTGCGATCGTTGCACGCCGATGTCGCGGCGCACGCACGATTTCGATCCGCGCACGCGACGATGAGGCACTCACAGCGCCACGCGTCCCCCTGATCGAAGACACGCCATCCCGGCGGCGTTTGGCTCGCACCGTGCGCCTGCCCGACGACGAAGCCGTCGGCAACGATTGGCCCGTGCGACCGCAACGCCGCGACGAACTTCTTCAGCGCGGTTTGTCCGGCGGCGTCGTCGGCCTGCGCCACCATTGCCACGCGGCGCTCAATCTGCTGCCATCCACTCGGTGCGTCCGGTCGCACCGCTGTGGGCGTGCCCTCGGCGAAGAGTCGCGCGCGGTCACCGAGGAGCGGCAGTCCGTTGGAGCCCTTGAACGAACTGCGATCGCCCGAACTCCCCGTCGTCAACGGCGCGTTGGAGAGGACGACGGACTCCACCTTGATGGTCTGCCCAGGCGCAAAGCCCGCGCCGCGGATGACGCGATCGACTCGCGCGGTGTAGTGAAGGTGCAGGTCGCCCATGCCGAACACGCCGCGCTGGTCCTGCGTGAGGCCGGTGACTGTGACCTCCAGTTGCACGCTCGCGCGAAGGAGCGCACTCATCGGCGTCGGCATTCGTTCGGCGTTTGCGGCGCACGGCGCGAGCGCAAGAAGTGCCAGAATCACGGCGCAGCGCATGGCAGGAATGCTAATGCCGCCCGTAACCGCCGCGTGGGGTGCGAATCAGTCGCGATGCCTCGCGTGACACTCGCGGCATGACGACTGCAATGCTGTCAGCGCGTCGTCGCGGCGCGCGCCCTCAACAGTCGGCTCGCGCAGCACATCCTCGAGCGCGCGAGCGCGAGCGTCGCACGCCCAGAGCATCGCGAGGAATCCGGCGCCGTACTCCTGCGCATCGTCTGTGTCGGCGAGGCGTCGCAGCACCTCCGAGATGCCGCCGGCGAGTGCCGCGGGCGATGCTCCCGACGAACCGTCGACGCGCGCAAGCTGATCGAGGGCGATATCGAGTTCGCTCATTGCGCTGACGATGTCTGATGGCATCTCGCACTCAGGAAACTCGGAGCCGACGCTCTCGAGATCGCTCGCGCTCACTCGCTTCGTCGTCCTCACGGCCTCGAAGAGCCCACCGTAAGCCGACGATGTTCCCGCTTCGGCCAGGAGTGCGATGCCGTGGTCTGGCGTGATCCACCCGAGACCGATCGCGGCGACCGCCGCCGCGCATGGACCGCGATGCCTGCCGTGGTGGCAGTGCAGGTAGACGCCGCCGCGTGCGCGCGCGTCCATCACGGCACGAATGAGTTCGACTCGGCGTGCGTGCGGAATCCCGTGATAGGTGATCGGCAAGTGAATCGTGCGAACGCCGCGTGCGACAGCTGATGCGGCATCCGGGCACGGCCCGTCGACCGCAACGATCGTCGTGATGCCGTGAGCTACGAGCGAGTCGAAGTCGCTCGCGCCCTCGGGTGCCCTCCCTGAGTAGAACCCGTCGGAAACCTGCAGCGCTGTGGTCGCGAACGATGCGTCGCGAGAACCGCTCACACACCCCGCGACGGCCACGAGAGTCGCCAGGATCGCAGAAAGAGCCGGCCGGTCGCCGCAACTCGACATCTTGGGCATCCTAGAACCGGCGACTCTCTGCTCGACTTTCTCCGAGAGCCTCGCGTTTCGGAGTATCCCACCGAACTCCTGAGGCACACTCAAGGACGCCATGCGCGGATTCCACCCCCACCGCCCGCAACCGAGGGGGTTGCCCCCTGCGCGCTCGAGCAGTTCACGAGCTAGGTGCACGACACGACACCGATCGACTTCAACCAGGATGGTCGCCCCGACCTTGCCGCGATCTCTTACCCCGATCCCAACTACGGCTATGCGACTCTCTGGCGCAACGACAGCGGGGTCGGTCTCACCTACCTCTCGCGCTTCACGCTGGGCACGCAACTTGGTCGCATCATCGCGGCCAACATCGTCGGCGATGCACGCATTGACCTCGTCGTCTCCGACACTGCGTACACACGCGTCTCTGTCCTTCGCGCCACCGGCGAGCCACTCGCCGATGTCAACGACGACGGTGTGGTCGACGGATTGGACCTGACTCGACTTCTCAGCGAGTGGGACTACTGCTCGCCCTGACGGCGCAGGTGATTCAGGTTTCCGACTCATTCCGCAGCCATGTCCTATAACTCCGCTCGTTCCGGATCGGCCCTCGGTATCAAGACCGACCCCCGCTCGCTCATTGTCCTAGAGGTGCGCCGCACCCGAAGGAGTTTTTCAGTGCCAAGTTCAGATCCCAACGAATCCTCGGTGGCAACTCGCGTGGCGATGAAACGCCAGTGGCCACTCATCGCACTTGCCTGCGGCGCGGCCGCGGGCGCGCTCGCGTTCGCGGCGTTCCTCGTCGCAAACTTGCCCGAGTCCAGCGGCTCCGCACGCTCGGACGAGTCCGTCCAACGGCTCGATGTCGAGCCCACCGACGAGCAGCAGAGCCTGCGCGCCATCGCGACGATCACGCGTGAGCGTGTGATGGACCGAGTGCGACCGGCGATGGAGCGAGCGCAATTGATCGCGAGCGACTCCCGCGTGATCGAAGCGATGCGGACCTGCTCGAAGGAAGAGGTCACGCAACTTGCGAACCACCTCATCAAGGAGTCGACCGAGATCGATGTGCTCGCGGTCTTCGACACGAGTGGCACCCTCTGCGCTTTCAACACGGTCGACAGCGCCGGGCGGCCCTTCCCATCCAAGGGAGTTGAGGAGCTCTACACCAAGAGCTTCGACAGTCGGCCGATCATCACTTCGTGCCTTCGCGGCGCCAATGTGAAGCCCGCACTCGAGTTCCAACTCCACTGCGACTTCACCCCCGCACTCAACAATAGTGTCGGCCTCTCGGTGGCGTACTCCATGCCGGTGAACGACCCGACGTCGGCGGCACGCCTAGGCGTTGTCAGTGTGCGCATGTGGTTCGAGCGGCTTCTTGAGGTGCTGCCAACATCCATCGAGGACGCGCAAGTCGTCTATGTTGCCGACACCGGCGAGGTCTTCGAGGAGAGCGTGAATCCACGCGGCAGTGTGTTTCCCATCCCACCCGAGCGCGTGCGCGAGATGCTCGCATCACTCGACTCGGCCGGGCGCACGACGGCCATCTTCCTCTGGAACGGGCTCGCCGTCGACCTCTCGCTTGTCAAGGATCACTCGACAATCGCGCAGGGCGCGCTGTATGTGCTCGCGTACGCCAAGAGCAGCTGGGTCAC
>SYGQ01000036.1 GCA_005799475.1 Planctomycetia bacterium
CATGTCTTTGCGCTGCTGAGCGCCGAGGAACTTGGTCAGCATGGCCTGCCCTTCGGCGTTGAGTGCGGCATCGCCGGCGAACGCCGGAGGGGTCGTCTCCGGGCGCTCCTTCGGCATGACAAGCGACGCGAGCGCGGCGAGGCGCCAACCGGCATCGGTGGGCTGCCAAACCGCGAGCCTCGGCATCGGCGCATCGGGCATCGCCTTGCCTTCAACGGTGATCGAACCGGTCACGAGATAGGTGACGACGAGCGCATCGCCGGTGCGAGTCGCCACGACATTGGTCACGCGCGACTCGGAAGTCTTCACACCCACGAGCCGGCTCGAACCACTGACCTTGTCGGCGGCACCGCGGAATGTGACGAGTTGGAAGCCCGGCTGCATGAGCGCACCCGTGGCCTCCGGAACCCCGGCGCTTCGGGCGGTGACCCACTGATTCGCGAGCTCCGTGCCAAGCGCCGTGAGACCCGCAGCATCGGCTGGCCAGGCCGGAGTCGCGGGCGCGGGAGCCGGCGGCACTTGGGCGAGCGCCCCGGACGATCCCAGCGATACGACGAGTGCAACCACGGCGCGAACACAGTTGGGGGTCTTCATGAACCGAGTGCTACCACACGCCCTCGACTTCATACATCGTCTGGCATAGTATGTGTGCCATGATCGACCGAGAACTCATGCGTGGTGCCGGCCCGGTGGCCGTGCTGAAACTCCTTGAACGGCGACCGATGTACGGTTACGAACTCGTGGAGACGCTCGAGCGGCAGACCAACGGCATCTTCGTGATGGGCGAGTCGACGCTGTATCCCCTCCTCTACAACTTGGAGGGCAAGGGACTCGTGGCGAGCCGCTGGGACGAAGAAGGCGCGCGGCCGAGGAAGTACTACCGGCTCACTCCCAGCGGCAAGCGACGCCTCGCCGAAGACGCGCGCCGTTGGAAGAGTGTGACCGAGGCAATGGGCGCACTCGGGATCGTGGAGGAGGCACTCGCATGGTGAACGACACTGACGCGCTGCCGCGCGAGATCGACGAGCTGATCGCAACGGTCGTGGCGCGCACACGCCTTCGTCGCCGCGAGCGCACGGACATCGCGCGCGAACTGCACACGCACTTTCGAGACGGGCTCGCCGCAGGCCGCGTCCCTTCCGATCTCATCCGTGACTTCGGCGACCCCATCGCCTCAGCGCGAGCGCTCCGAGCGGGGTCCCTTGCCAAACGATCGCGGTTCGACCGAGGGTTCCACCTGGCCTTGACCGCGGCGTGCTGGGGCTTCGGCGCGCTCGTGGCTGTGTATGCCATCGCCGTGCTCGGCTTGCGTGCGAGTCCTCCGGTCATCTCCTTCGACGCCACGGCGCAGTACCTCGCGAAGTTCCCCGTCGCGCCTGAGGGTGATCAGGCGTGGCCGCTCTACAAGCGCGGGCTGGTGGCGCTCGCCGATCCCGTGCCTGACGGCGGTGCGGCACCGACGACGGGACGCGAACTCACATTCAAGAACCTCGGCCCCACCGAGGGTGCCGCGCTCCCTGGCGATCCCGGATGGGAGCAGACGCGCCAAGCAATCGTTGAACGCCAAGGCGGCATCGACCAGATCGTCGCGGGCTCGCGCAAGAGAGCCTTGGGTTACCTCCCTGGATTTTCTCGACGGCTTGAGGACGCCGATGTCATGCATGTGGGCGCGCGTTCCTCCGGCGGGTCGACCTCGCAGCAGACGATGTTTTCGATTCTGTTGCCACAGCTCTCCCTCATTCGGCGAGCCGCGACACTCGTGGCCACCGACTCGCTGATGGCGATCGAGCGTGGTCACGGCCAGCGCTTCGTCGACGATGTCGATGCCATGCTCCGCCTCGCTGTGCATGTGGAAGAGGGGCACCTCCTCATCTCGCAACTCGTCGGCACAGCCATCCGAGCGCTCGCGTTCGAGCGCGTCATCATGGCCATGGAGTGGAAGCCCGACGCACTGTCAGATGCTCAACTGGACCAACTTGCGGAAGTCCTAGAGTCCATTCCCGCGAGTGCCTTCGAGGCGGATCTCTCCGGCGAGGAACTCGGACTGATGGACTTCATCCAGCGCACATACTCCGATGATGGAGCTGGTGACGGATACTTCAATGCCGCACATGGTGCGGCACTTCTCCATCTCATGGACGGAGTCACGACCGGAACTGGCGGCGCCCTCGGCGATGACCCCGCGTTCAACACGCTCACCGCACCCCTGCAAGCCATGGCCTTCGCGTCGCGGCGAGAGGTCACTGAGTTGATCGCGACCACATGTCGCCGCACGGAGGCCGAATCTCGGCGTCCGCTCTGGGAACAGGACCTCGGCTACGACGACGAACTCGAGCAGAAGTTTCATTCATCAGGGTGGGCGAAAGTGAAGTGGACGATCCCGCGGATGCTCCTTCCGGCGCTCGCCCGCGTGGCGCATGCGAGACAGCTCTCCAAGGGAGCACGCGACGCTGCACGCATGGCCGTCGCCATGATTCACTACCGGCGCACGCATGGAGGCTCTTGGCCAACCACACTCGCCGACCTCTCGCCCGCGTCGCTTCCGAAAGCGCCGGTAGATCCCTACAACGGAGCGCCACTCCGGTATCGACTCGACGGCGGCGTGCCCTTCGCATGGAGCGTCGGCAAGGACGGACGCGACGAGGCGGGTCAGCCCCCTTCGTCCACGAGCGGCCGCCCGGCCCGCGTGAACTCGCCAAGCGACCCCGACTGGGTGTGGTTTGTGGGTGGCGACGAGCTCGCGCGCTGGAAACCGGACCGCTGAATCGCTCGATGTGGCCGATGACCTCTTGTGGAGATGTCTCTCTGACGCTCCACAAGCAGGAGGACCGCCATGCCAAGACCATCACTACGCCGCATCACGATCACGACATTCGCCCTTGATGCCCTCTGCCTCGTGGGGCTCATCCCGATGACGCGCGAGGACTTCCATGCTCCGGGAATGCAGGTCGGCGACACCAATCAGGACGCGATCCACTCTTCAATGCACAGATGACGACGGCCGGGTCAAGATGTCGATAACGCCGGCTCCTCATGCCTGCGCTGCCATGTCCCTGGCTCCGTCGCCACGGGCACCGCCAACGACACGGACGGATCCTCAGGGCCACACGATGTTCCGGGTTGAGCGTTGTGGGATCGCCATGTGCGGGTGGGTATCCGCGTCACACAGATCCATCACTCCGTCTCTCGTTACTCCTTCGCCACCGAGAACCCGCGACCCGCCTGAGCCACAAGCACACCTCGTTTTCCAGCAGTCCCAGCGGCGAGTGGTATCGTTTCGGTAAAGGAGATCCATTTGTACGGAAAGCAGACCGAGTGCGCGATTGCGGCCATCAGCCGACTGGCGGAAGTCTTTGACGAGGGCAAGACTCGGCTGAACGCCCAAGAAATCGCGGACGCGCGCGGATTGCAGGCACCGTTTGTGGCAAAGATCCTTACTTCGCTTTCCCTGGCCGGTCTGGTGCGTGGCTCGCGGGGTCCCGGCGGCGGTTACACGCTCGTCAAGGCTCCGAAACACACCACGCTGCGCGAGGTGTTCGAGTTATTCGAGCGACCAGACAACAGCCCAAACTGCCCCTTCGGCGGCGGCGTGTGCGGCGCCGGCAACCCGTGCTCACTCCACGACTCACTCGTCGATATCCAGCGGCGCGTGGACAAGTTCCTCGATACGACCTCGTTCGAGTCGTTCCGTGTCGCCCATCAGGAGCGCGGCTACAGGCCCGTGCCATCGGGCACGAAGCCCAAGGTCATCAAGCGCGAGAGCTATCGCGCACGAAAGCCCGGCGCCAAGCGCTAGGCGTGCACAAGCGGCGAGACTCGCTTGGATCCCTTTCGTCCGATGATCTCGATGAACAGCGTCGGTCGGTCCTGCACGGGCGTGGTGAAGACTTGCAGCAAGTCGCCCTCGTCGTCGGCATCGAGAAGGAGGCCGAGTTGCTGGACAACCGCGTGTGGTTCCTCGATCGAGTGGCCGAGCGCGCCTTCGACGCGCGACCAAACGGATTCCTCGTAGGCCGCCGGCAGCGACAAAAACGCGGCGCCGCGGCGGCGAAGTTCGCGCACGGTCGCGAGCGCGTCAGATGTGCGCAAGGCAAGGTGCTGACAGGCAAGGATCACACGAAACCCGACTCGTCTCCTCTGGTCTTGGATCACGGAGCGTGTGTCGGTGATTCCCGACTCGCTCTGGCCTTGCCGGAACCTGCTCTAAAGAAGAAAGCGGCACACAATCGTCGAGATGATGATCGACGCGATGTTGAGCACGAGCCCGACCCGCAGCATGTCGCGGACGCCCACCCTCCCTGTGGCGTAGACGAGCGCGTTGGGCGGTGTCCCCACCGGAAGCATGAAGGCGAGACTCGCGCCCATGGCCGCCGCAACGACAAGCGTGTCCGAGCCCACGCCGAGTCCGGGGGCGACCGCACCCACAATCGGAACGGCGGTCGCCGTGAGCGCCGTGTTGGATGCAATCTCGCTCGAGAAGACGAGTGCGGCCACGACCGCGCCGATGGCCACAATCTCGGGCACGCTGCCCATCCCGGCGACCCACATGGCCACCGTCTTGGAGACGCCGGTGGCCTGCATGGCGTCGGCCAGGCTCAGTCCGCCGCCAAACACGATGAAGACTCCCCACGGAACTCGCTCGAGCTTCGACCAGGGCACAACAGCCGTCGCACTTCCCTTGGCGGCTGGAATGGTCAGCAAGAGCATCGCCGCGACGATGCCGACAAGGCCGTCACGGATCTGGATCGCTGGCCACGCTTCCTTCACGAAGGGACCGCCGATCCATCCGACGACTGCCAGCGCGAAGACGGCACTCGTGACCCATGCGGCGCGCGTCATCGGCACTGGGTCGCGCGCTGCAGGGTCGTGCGACGGCACGGGGAGCCCGCGCGTGGGCAGCATCACGCGGAAGACCACGACCGCCACCGCCATCATGAGCACGGCGATGGGGAGCGCCACCGACGACCATCGGAGGAAGCTCATCGATCCGCCGCTGGCGCGAATCCACTCTGCGGCGATCGGGTTGGGTGCGCTGCCGAGGAGCGTGATGACTCCGCCGATGGTGGCTCCGTAGCACACCGACAGCAGCACCCCCTTCTCGAAATTGGCGAGTGCGCGCCCATGGTGGCCATTGCGATCGATGCCGCGTGAGTAGAGCGCCAGCGCCGCCATCGCCAGCGGCAGCATCATGAGGGTCGTGGCGGTGTTCGACACCCACGCGCTAATCGATGCTGTCACGATGAGAAACGCGACGATGACGCGGCCGGGCGAACGACCGATCTTCGCGAGGACCCAGTGCAGGAGTCGTTCGCCGAGTCCGTGCCGTTCGATCGCGAGGCCGATGATGCATCCGCCGCCGAAGAGAAAGATGAGGTCGTTCGCGAATGGACTGAGCGTCTTCTCGACGCTGGCCACACCCAAGAGCGGAAGGAACACAACCGGCAGTAGTGCCGTCACACCAAGTTCAACGGCCTGCGTCGCCCACCAGATCGCCATCCAGGCGAGCAATCCCATGACGATCGCACCCTGCGGTGAAAACGGCGATCCAGCAACGGGCAGTCCATCGGCTCCGCGAGCGGGCTCGCACAGCATCCAGAGCACAACCCCCATCGCGGGTCCGGCGATGAGCGCGGCGATCCGCGGCACACTCCATGTCGCGGATGCCCCTTCTTCAACCGTGCGTGTGTGTGTCACTGTGCCAAGCGTACTGCGGCGTGGAATCGAGTCGCATACGCGCCGCGGTCGCACAGGGGACTCGCCCCCACCTGTGCGCGCAACTGCGTGCGGGTGTGTTGGAGCACCGTGCGGTCACTCGCGAGTCGCGCGGCCAGCGCGACGAACTCGTCCTCGCTCCTCGCGACCCACTCTTGCAAGCCCGCCGCGCACAGAAGGCTCGCCGAAACGCGCGAGGCATGACGGTCGCCCAAGAGCGCGATCACCGGCACACCCATCCACAATGCCTCGCAGGTCGTCGTCGTGCCGTTGTATGGAAGGGTGTCGAGCGCGATGTGCATGCGCGAGTAGCACGAGAGGTGCTCGGTGAGCGTCGGCATCTGTTCGATGACATCAATGCGCTCCCGGGCAATCCCGGCGGCGACCAGCATCGCGACCAACCGCTCGCGCGCGGAAGCGTCCGCAATCGCCTGACTCTTGAGAAGGAGCCGGGATCCCGGCACTCCCGAGAGTGCGCGCGACCAGAGTCTGGCGCAGCGCGGTGAGATCTTCGTTGCCAAGTTGAACGACCCGAATGTGATTGGCGCGTCGTTCGCTGGTGACCGTGGAAGCGGCGCACTCTCGGGGGGCGCGTAGCACAGGAAGCACGGATCGATTCGGAGCAGTTTCTCGGTGCACTGGGAGGGCTCGTCCGGCGGATCGGTGATCGAGTCGACCACGCGGAAGTCGACGCTGCGGTGCCCGGAGGTGTTCGGGTAGCCGATGGCGGAGATGATGACCGGCGCGGGCTTGTGATTGAGCGCACCGAGTCGTCCACCCGAAGTGTGGCCGCCGAGCTCGACGAGGACATCAAGTCCTCGCGCGTGGATCGCTGCCTCGATCGCGCTGTCAGAAGCCGCCGCAAGATCAACCCACTCGTCGGCGAGTCCCTTGAGCCGAGCGCGCATCGGGTCGCCTTCCTTCGCGACACCGGTCGAGAAGATCGTCAGGTGCATTGACTTGTCCCGGCCTTCGATGAAGGGCAGCGCGAAGTACGCGACCGAATGCGACCGCATGTCGCCCGAGAGGATGCCGAGCTTGAGCGCGGCGTCGGATCCGCCACGGCGCACTCGTGCCTCCACCGTCGGCGTGCACTCAAGAAAGGCGTGATGCTCCTTGACGCTCTCCGAGAGCGGCAGGTCGACATAGTTGATCGACTGCAGAAAGCGAGATCGGAGCCGGGCATGGCGTGGGTGACGCGCCACGCACGAGCGAAGGAGCGCGACCGACTCATCGACCCGCAGCGCCGCTTCCAGCGCATTGGCGAGGTTGTGCTCCATCTCGGGCCAGTCGGCGCGTAGGGCGAGTCCTTCGCGCCCCGCAGCGACGGCCGCGTCGGCATCGCCGCATGCCACGAGCGCGTTCGTGAGTCCTAGGTACGCGCCGAAGTACGAAGGATCGGCCTTGAGCGCGGCGCGCCATTGTTCGACGGCGTCGCGTGGGCGCCACGCGGCCAACAGCGCATTCGCGTAGTTGTTCCGCAGCGGCGCCGCATGTGGCGCGACCGCCACAACGCGCGCGAAGTGATGGATCGCTTGCGTGAACTCCCCCTTGTCG
>SYGQ01000206.1 GCA_005799475.1 Planctomycetia bacterium
GCGGCGCAAGAGGGATGCGACCGTGCGCTCGCCATGCTGTGTGAGGCGGGACTCGTATGGCGGTACGGTCCGCATGGCACGACGGCGGCGATCCGTTCGCGACTCGACCGCGAACTCGGCATTCTTGCGACCAAGGGGATCAGCGCGTACTTCCTCGTGGTCTGGGATTTCGTGAACTGGGCTCGTCAGAACGGCATCCCGGCCTGCGCGCGCGGCTCCGGCGTGGGCACAATGGTCGGGTTCGTGCTCGGCCTGAGCAATGCATGCCCTGAGCGCTACGGGCTCCTCTTCGAGCGGTTCACGGATCCAGATCGCAACGAGAACCCGGACATCGATATCGACATTTGCCAGGAGGGCCGCGCCGCCGTCATCGACTATGTGCGGCGCAAGTACGGGCATGTCGCGCAGATCATCACATTCGGGCGGCTCAAGGCCAAGGCTGCGGTGAAGGATGTGGCGCGCGCCTTTGGGCTCTCGCCCTCAGAGGGACAACGGCTCTCGAATCTCGTGCCGCCGGAACTTCACATTACGCTCGCGCGTGCGCTGGCGCGCGAGCCGCAGTTGCGGGCCGCCTGCGACGCCGACCCGACGGTCCGCAGCGTCATCGAGCATGCGCAGGGACTCGAGGACCACGCGCGCCACGCTGGCATCCACGCCGCGGGCGTCGTCATCGCCACCCAGCCGTTGGAGACCATCGTGCCGCTGTGCCGAGCGACCGGTGGCGGGCAGGAGATCATCACCCAGTGGGACGGCCCGACCTGCGAGCGCGTTGGACTCCTCAAGATGGACTTCCTCGGGCTGCGGACGCTCTCGACCATCGAGTTGGCCAAGCGGCTCATTTGCGCTGCGATTCCCGAACGGGAGCGATGGGTCGCCGTGGGGCGCGAGGCGGAGTTCGACGCCGGTGGCGCTGCGCGCGGACACGATCCTCTCGATCTTGACCGCATCAACCTCGCCGACCAACGAGTGCTCGGGCTCTTCCGACGCGCCGAAACCGCGGGCGTCTTCCAGTTCGAGTCCGGCGGCATGCGGAAGCTTCTTGTCGACATGAAGCCGGATCGGCTCGAAGATTTGATCGCGGCGAATGCGCTCTTTCGCCCCGGACCGATGGACCTCATCAATGACTTCTGCCAACGCAAGTCCGGTCGACAGTCGGCCCAGCCCGTGCATGAGGTCGTCGACCGCCTGACGGCCGAGACCTACGGCATCATGGTCTATCAAGAGCAGGTGATGCAGGTCTTGCACCAACTCGGCGGCATCCCACTGCGTGCGGCGTACACGATCATCAAGGCGATCTCCAAGAAGAAGGAGTCGGTCATCAACGCGGCGCGCGCGGAATTCGTCGCCGGGGCTGCCGCGCGCGGGCTCTCGCCGACGCGCGGTGATGAACTGTTCGACCTCATTGTGAAGTTCGCCGGATACGGCTTCAACAAGAGTCACTCGACCGGCTACGCGATCATCGCCTTCCAGACGGCGTACCTCAAGACTTACTTCCCGGCCCCGTACATGGCGGCCGTGTTGTCGTTCGAGAGCCAGGCGCAGAAGGTCGAAGACTGGGCGGTGTACCTCGACGAGTGCCGTCGCGTGACATGGTCGGACTCGACCAAGGAACGACGGCATGTCGGACTCGATGTCAAGGCACCGGACATCAACCTTTCGGAGTGCAACTTCGCGGTTGTGTTTGCCCCCGACGAGCCGCATGACGCGTGCCATGGGCACATTCGGTTCGGTTTGCAGGCGCTCAAGGGGGTAGGAGAAGCCGCGATCGCGGCGCTCATCGACGACCGCAGCAAGAATGGTCCCTTCCGAGATTTGCACGACCTGTGCGACAGACTGCCGTCGCGCATACTCAACCGAACGGGCCTTGAGGCGCTCATCAAGGCGGGAGCGCTCGACTCACTGCACACGGCGGCCAATCGCGCGGCGATGGTCGCGAGCATCGAAGAGGCGATGGGCGCGGGGCAATCCGCCGCGCGCGATCGCGCGGCAGGGCAACTCTCGATGTTCGGCGTCCCAGAGTCGGATCTGTCGGGCGCGGCGCGGACGGAGCCATCGGGGCCACACCTGTTGCGTCGCACGGAACCGTGGGACCGCATGACCACGCTGAACCACGAACGGGAGGTGGTCGGCATCCACCTCTCAGGGCATCCATTGGACCTCTGGCGCGACGAGATTGCGTCGTTCGCCACGACCGACAGCACACGATTGGACCACTTGGGAACAGGCGCACCGCTCATCGTTGTTGGCGTCGTGAGCCGCGTACGGCAAGTGGCCGCGCAGCGGGGCGCCCAAGCCAATCGGAAGATGGCGATGGCCTCGCTCGCCGATCGAGGCGGGTCAATCGACGCAGTCCTCTTTCCGGATACCTACGCCGCCTGCGGGGAACACCTCGTGGACGGTCGGGTGGTCGCCTTCGTTGGCTCGCTCGATCGTTCGCGCGCTGAGCCCAGCGTCATCGTCGACCGGGTCTACCCGATCGAAGAGGTTTCGGCGCATCTGGCGGCCGCGATCGAGATCCGTGTGAAGGACCCGACGCTGACGGATGAATCGGAAGAGGCCTTCGGCCAGCGCATGCGGATGCTGCTTGGCGCGCTGCGGCAGGCATCGGGCAGCGTGACGAGTCTCAAGGGGCGCCCCGTGGAGGTGTCGATCGTGCTCGAGGTGAAGCAGGGGATCGCCACGCTCGTGCCGCACGGCGTGCGCGTTGTCGCCGAACGGGGGACGCTGCGAAGACTCGCCGAAGTCGCGGGTCCCGGAAGCATCATCGTGCGTGGCGGATGGATGCCCCCGCGGCGCGAACGGGAGGTCCGTGGCGGCCACGGTCTACGGAAACAGCAAGGTGATGTCGTAGCCAGTGCCTGAGCGCGTGTAGCGCGCGCGCTCATGAATCCGGAACGGGTCGGCCTGCCAGAACTCGATGACATCAAGCGCAAGTCGATAGCCACCCCAGTGCGGCGGCCGCGGGACGACGGTGCCTTCGAAGCGCGCCGCACACTCGAGCACTCGGCCGACGAGGACATCCCGGCTCGCCAGAGGGCGGCTCTGGTCGCTTGCCCAAGCGCCGATCTGCGAGTCCCTCGGTCGCGTGGCGAAATAGGCGTCGTCCTCGCTCGCAGACAGTGGCGTGACAGCTCCCGCGATCCTGAGTTGTCGGCCCAGCTGGTCCCAGTGAAAGAGCGCTTGGGCGCGCGGGTTCTTCGCAAGTTGAGAGCCCTTGTCCGATTCGCGATTGGTGAAGAACACCGCGCCGCGCCCGTCGAATGCCTTGAGCAGCACGGTTCGCACCGATGGCGCCCCGTCGGCACCGGATGTCGCAAGGAACATCGCATTGGGATTGGGAACGCCGAGTTGAAATGCCTCGCCGAACCAGCGCTGGGCCTCGGCGACAGGGTCGCTCGGCGGGTGTGCGAAGTCCATCGCGCACGGAGTGAAGGAGATCGCTCGAGGGGCGCGCGGTGAGATCTCGATGAACTTCAGCGGCGGGGTGGCCTCAGCCATGTCGGGAGAGTAGGCGAGTCGTCAGAGCGGGCGAGGATCGCGCCGATCGTGCGGCTTCCGGTGCGCGGGTCCGTCGCGCGCGGAGGTGGCAAGTCGTTCGATGCTGTTCGGATCGGCGAGACCAAAGTATGCCTTCCACGCCTCCACCTGTTCGCTCGAGAGCGGTGAGAGCCTCGGTCTTGCGCTGCGCCGCGAAGCCCCGGAGGTACGCGCCTCGAGGTCGTGCGCGAGAAGCGCCAGGAACTCGTCGGCCTTCATGACGCGGCAGCGTCGGCGAGCGGCGTGGCGAGCGACGGCGCGATCATTGGTGACAACTGTCATCGCGCGTGGCGCGGTGCAGGCATCGACAATGCGCCCGATCACCACGTCGGCGGAGAGCCGGCTGCCCGAGTAGATGAACTGCACGGCTCCGCTGGGAGCCGTCGGCCGCCCCCTCGGCGCGCCGTCGCACACGAGGCAGACAGCATCTGCGGCGTATCGGCTTGAGTTGACGACAACCGCGAGGGCCGCCTCATCAGCGGGGGCCATGTCGCAGGCGAACACACCCGTCACATGCAGCGCGTTGTTGGTGTCGACCACGACGGGCATCCCATGAGTCTCCCAACTTTCCACGGCGGTTGCGTTGGTCGGGGTTTTGTGCCATAATCGCCGCCCCTCCAAACCAAAGGAATTCACGAGATGCCGATCCGAGTCAAGACCCGAGGAAACGAAACTGCCGAGCAGATGTTGCGCCGCTTCAAGAAGCTGTGCGAACGAGAGGGCATCACCAAGGACTTGAAGCGTCGGCAGTACTACGAGAAGCCCTCGGAGATCAAGCGGCGCGCCACGATTCGTGGCCCGCTTCGCGCGTTCTCGATGCGCGATAGTGCTGGCGAGCGAGGTGGATTCGGCGGCCCATCGGGTGCGTCAGGTTCGCGCGAGCGCGGCACAGGTGCAGGCCCCCGTCGTGGCGGTGGTGGCCGAACGGGTGGCGGTCGGTCCGCTGGCGGTCGTCCATCGGGACCACGCCGCGGCCCATCAAGCCGCTGATCGCTCGCGGCGATGCGCGGTATGCGCAAGTCCACTTCCAGCAAGTCTCCTCGCGCGGCGAAGGCCAAGCGGTTCTCTATTGACGCCGCGTCGCTCATGTCGGAACTCAAGTGTTCCGATGTTGTCGTCATCGATCTCGAGGGTCGAAGCGAAGTCTGCGACTTCGTCGTGATCGGATCGGGCACGAGCCAGCGCCAGATGCGTTCGGTCGGCGAGGCTGTTGGTGCCATGGGGAAGAAGCAGGGGAGTCCGGCGTGGCGATCGGATGCCGACAGCGGCGCGAGTTGGATCGTGTTCGACTTCGTCGATGTGGTGGTGCACCTCTTTGAACCCGGGCAGCGAGCGTTCTACGACCTCGAGGGGATCTGGCCCGACGCTCCGCGCGTTTCCTGGCGCGCGGCCGTTTCACCGACCGCGCGATGACGCGTGTGCGTGCTGTCGCGTGGGCGAGCGTGGCACTTCTGGTGATGTCGGCCGGAGCGGCTGAACGCGAAATCGTGATCGACGGCCCTGCGGGGAAGCTTGCGGGGACGCTTCTCACGCCCGACGCCGCGACGGCGCCGGTGCCGGCCATCGTGTTCATCACCGGGAGCGGTGCGCAGGACCGTGACGAAGCGGTCTTCGGGCACAGACCATTCAAGCAGCTCGCCGACGCGCTCGCGGCGGGTGGCATCGCATCGCTTCGCTGCGATGACCGCGGCGTCGCCAAGTCGACGGGCGACTTCAGCACGGCGACGACACTCGACTTTGTGCGCGATGCGAAAGCGCAACTCGCTTGGCTGCGCACGCAACCGGGCATCGATCCGCACCGTGTGGGTGTCATCGGTCACAGCGAAGGCGGTCTCATCGGCGCACTCCTCGCGGGTGCAAGCGACGGGGGCGTCGACTTCGCGGTGCTCCTGGCTCCGCCGGGGATCAAGGGTCGGGAGATCCTGACCGGGCAGACCGAGGACCTCTACCGAGCCGCGCACCTTGAGGCGGGCCGCGTGGCGTACGCGGTTGAGCGGCATCGCGAACTCATGGATGCGGTCGAGGCGGGTCTCGACGATGCCGCGCTTGACGAGGCGCTGCGCGCCCTCGTCGAGGCGCAACTCGAACTCGTCGAGAAGAATCCCCCGAGTGCGGACCGCGTGCAGGCACTCGCGCGCGCCGCGAAGCCGGGCCTCCTCAGTCCATGGATGCGCAACTTCATTTCGCTTGACCCCGCGCCGAGTTTCGCTGCGTGTCGGGTCCCTGTGCTCGCGGTGTTCGGCGCGAAGGACACCCAGGTCGCGCCATCGCGCAATGTGCCAGCGATCAAGGCCGCCTGTAAGGACGCGGCCGTGACGCCCGAGATTGTGGTGCTCCCGGGGCTCAACCACCTCTTTCAGCGTTGCGCCACGGGACTCCCTGACGAGTACGCGAAGATCAAGAGCGGTGTGGAGCCCGAAGTGCTGACCCTCGTGACCGACTGGGTCACTTCCCGGGCCGCTTCGCCAACACCATCGCGTTGAAGGGTCGCCCCTCGCGGGCAAACTTCCGCTCGAAGTTGGATCCCACGAGTTCGCCCTCGCGCGCCGACGGTGGTGCACAGAAGGGTTCGCGCGCGAATCGATCGCTGTGGCGGTCCGCATGTGCAAGATCCCACTGCCAGAGAGCGTCGTGGTCGGTCACGATGCGCAACTCACCGCCGGCGACGAGCACGCGGTGAAACTCGATGAGCGTCGAGTCTTGGATCACGCGCCGCTTGTGGTGTCTCGTCTTCGGCCACGGATCGCTGAAGTAGAGGTGGATCGTGCGCAGGCAGGATGCGGGCAACCAGTGCCTCACGAATTGCGTGGCATCGCCGCGGAGGAGGCGCACATTTGCCAGCGCATGGCGTCTCGCGCGGTCGGCGGCGTACCGCCAGAACTCCGTCGCCCACTCCACGCCGAGGAAGTTCGTGTCGGCTTGGAGGGTCGCTTGCTGGATGAGAAAGGTCCCCTTGCCAGAGCCAATCTCGAGTTCGAGTGGCAACGACGGGTTGGGAAAGAGAGAGCAGGGATCGAACGGTCCGGCATCGAATGGCGGAAGTTGTTCGACGGCAATCCCATGAGAGCCGACATCGAGGGGCTTTCCACGGGCGAGATCCATGAGCCATGAAGTCTAGGTCGCGTTGGGCTCCATCACGCGACGGGGAGTTTCCATCCCGACTCGGCGTCGCGCGAAAGCGCCTTCGCTGCCATGGTGATGCAGCGTCGACAGATCACCGCCTCCGGGCGGGCGGCGCCCTCGCGGCAGGGCTCGTCGCGCGCCTCGCGGCACATGGTGCAGGTCCGGGGGACTTGTGCCGCTCGATCGTCGACGCCCGCGATCTCCACGCTGCGATACGCCTCGGCGAGGCACGAGCCGCAGATGCACGAGCCGAGGTGTCCCTCGATCATTGGACGATCGGTCGTCCACTCCTGCGCGCAGAAGTCGCACAGCACATCGGGCATGTGAACATGGTCGGGGTCGGTGCCTTCGCGGCGCATGGGGAGAGGGTAGAGGGGGCGCTGCGATACGCTCGTGCCATGGCCCGCGGTTCATCGCTCGCGAGCAAGTGCCAGCTCCTGTTTGGCGCCGCCGTCCTCCTCATCCTTGCGGGCGCGCTCGTCGTACCGTGGCTTCGTCTTGAACGCGTCGTCGAGGAGAGCCAGTTGGAGATGTCGCGCCAACTCGCCGAGACATGGCTGCGCAACGGCTTCGCCCTCTCGCGCACCGAGGGAATCCCCATTCCGATCCGCGTGGTGCCGGTGGACGAACTTGAAGGACGCGCCACGGCTGACCCCTTCGTCGATCAGGCC
>SYGQ01000207.1 GCA_005799475.1 Planctomycetia bacterium
ATGGTCTCGCGAAGGCATTCTGGGAACTCGACCTTGATATCCCTGCGGTGATCCGCCTCGGCGGTAACACCGAGGACCGTGCGGTCGACATCCTCGCGCGCATGAGTCGTCGCCTGCGTGCGCCGGTGGAGGGCTATCGCAAGACCGACGCGCCCGCGACAATCGCAGCGCGTTTCGGCGCGCTCGTCGATGAAGCGGACTGTCCCTCGTGGCAACCACGCGCCCCTCGGAGGCCAGCCTTCGTTGGCATGCCCGACGCCGTCCAGTTTGCGGTCCGCTTGGGTCGGCTCTGGATCGACCCGACGGCGTGGCGCAGTTCCTGCAAGGCGATCGTTGCCAATTCGATGGGTCTTCTTGCCGACAACGGCGGTCATCCAGTTATGGCGATCTCTCAAGCAGACTTCGAGTCCAAGGACTCGGAACTCTTGGCGTGCGAAGTCGAGTGCATCCTTGCGGGAGCCGAGGGCATCCATCTCGAACTTGACATCCCCGGACTTGCCGGAGTCACTCCCAAGCCCGCAGGCGCGAAGACCCCTGCCGCTGCCCGAGGGCACTGCTAATGGCCATCCTCATTGATGACACGAAACGCGTGCTCATTCAGGGCATCACCGGCCGTGAAGGCCAAGCGCGCACGCGACTGATGAAGGAGTATGGAACGAAGGTCGTGGGCGGCGTCACGCCCGGCAAGGGCGGACAAGCCGTGCTTGGCGTCCCCGTGTTCAACACGCCGCGCGAGGCGGTGGATGCGCTCGGCGCCATCGATATCAGCGTGCTCTTCGTTCCCGCCGCAGGGGTGAAGGATGCCGCGATCAGTGCGATCGACGCGGGTGTTGGCCTCACGGTGCTTGTGCCCGACCGTGTGCCCGTGTGGGATGCGATGGAGATTGCTGCCGCCGCGAAGGCGAACGGCGGACGGTTCCTCGGGCCCAACACGCTCGGCGCGCTGAGCCCCGGCAAGGGCGTCATCGGCATGATTGGGGGCCGCGCCGAAAGCGCGCGCGCGTGGTTCAAGCCGGGCGTGCCCGCTGGCGTGGGCATCATTTCACGCTCGGGCGGGATGGCCTCGAGCACCGGCTACTACCTCGGCCAGGCCGGGGTGCGGATCTCGACGATCGTTCACATCGGCGGTGACGCGGTGCTTGGGCTTCGCATTCCCGAAGCGGCGCTCCTCTTCGAGGCGGATCCACAGACCGAGGCGATCGTCGTCTTCGGCGAGATCGGCTCGAGTCAGGAGGAGGAACTCGCGAGCCTCATCCGCGAGAAGCGCGTGACGAAACCAGTGATCGCGTATGTCGGCGGCAAGGCCGCGCGCGAGGGCACTCGCTTCAGCCATGCGGGGGCGATCATCGAAGGTGGCCGCGGCACGCACGACGGGAAGGTGAAGGCACTGCGCGAAGCGGGAGCAACCGTTGTCGATGCCTTCGGCGAACTTCCCGCTGCCGTGGTCGCGATCCTCAGCCATCGAAAGGGACACAGCCTCATGAGCGACGCCGAACGAACCGCACAGTGGCACACCGCGCTGACGCAGATCGAGCCGAATCGCGTCGCGGTGCGCGGCTACGACATCGCCCAACTCATGGGACGGGCCTCGTTCGGCGCGGCCGTGCACCTGATCCTCACGGGCGAACTGCCGAGTGCCGAAGTCGGACGGCTGATGGACGCGATCCTCGTGGCCTCGATCGACCACGGCGCCACGCCGCCGAGCGCACTCGCCGCGCGCACGGTGGCTTCGACAGGCGCGTCCTTGAGTGCGGCAGTCGCCGCCGGCATCATGTCGATCAATCGCCACCACGGCGGCGCCATTGAGGATTGCGCCAAGGAATTGGCAAAGATCGCCGCTCGCGCCGCGAAAGACTCACTCACGCTCGACGACGCCGCGACGAAGCACTTGGCCGCAATGAAGGAAGCGGGCGACCGCATGCCCGGCTTCGGGCATCGCTACCACACGAAGGACCCGCGCACTGCGCGGCTCTTTGAACTCGCGCAAGCCGCTGGAGTTGATGGCGCCCACATGAAGGCCGCGCGCGCGGTCGAACGAGCATTCGCCGAGCAGAAAAAGCCGCTCCCCATCAATGTCGATGGTGCGATCGGCGCGATCCTCGCCGACCTCGGCATGAGTCCCTCCGTGTTCAACGGGATCTTCATGATCGCGCGCACGCCGGGGCTCGTCAGCCATGTCGTCGAGGAGCAGTCGCGCGAGAAACCGATGCGTCGCATCGACCCAGTTCATCACGGCTACGACGGCGCTCCGCCGCGCACACTTTCTTGACCCACAAACACCCAATGACCACCACGATGACCCCACCACGAACCGCTCTCGGCGTCCCCGAAGTCTCGCAACTCTTCCCCAGCCTCATGCAGATCCAGGATGTGTCGCTGCGCTCCAAGGTGGCGGCGGTCTGGAACGAGGCCATCACGACCGGATGCGGTGGCAAGGGATGGTCGTTCGACGAGCTGCGCGCGGTCAAGTTCACGCTGCTCGCGGGCGACATCGACATGTCCTTCATCGAACATCTCAA
>SYGQ01000208.1 GCA_005799475.1 Planctomycetia bacterium
GCCGGTGCCGCCGAATCGTCGTGCCGTACTCGAATCGGCCTGCTCAAAGCTCTCGAAAATCCCCCTGATGCGCTCAGGCGGAATGCCGATGCCGCTGTCGGCGACCTCGACCTTCACTCGCGCCGCTCCTGCGTCAGCGGTTGCCATCAGCCGAACCTGCACGCGGCCGTGCTCGGTGAACTTGATCGCATTGCCGATGAGGTTCACGAGGATCTGCCGGACGCGAAGCGGATCCGTGCGCACGATCGCCGATGCCGCATCGCCATTCTTCGACCACTCCAGCGTGATGCCCTTGGCCTTCGCCCTCGGCTTCATCTGATCGCACACCTCGCTCACGACTTCATCCATGCGCACCTCAAGCATCTCGATGCGCATCTGCCCAGCCTCGACCTTTGAGATGTCGAGAATGTCGTTGAGCACCTCGAGCAGGTGCGTACCGTTTCGGCGGACCGTGCGGGCGAGATCGCGCCGCTCCTCGTCGGAACTCGCCTCTTCAAGGAGGAGGTCGGCGCATCCAAGAATCGTCGCCATCGGCGTGCGGATTTCGTGGCTCACATTCGCCAAGAACGAGCTCTTGAGTTCGCTCGCGCGCTCGGAGCGGCGCCGCGCGTTGTCGAGGGCGCGCATCGCGGCTTCGCGCTCGGTCACATCGACCGCGATGAACATGTAACCGAGAAGCTCGCCTGCGGTGTCGCGCCATGCATGCGCCGCGAGATTGACCTGTCGGCGCCCGCCGTCAGGGCGTGGCCATGTCCAGTCCCGTTCATGGGCCCGCTGCTCGTTCGCAAGAAGCGCGAGCGCAGCGAACCCGCCCTCCTTCGTGTCGCTGCTGATCGCGCGGAGCTCCGCCGCATCAAAGAGCGCCGCGGCACTCGTCCGTCGCAGAATCTCTTCGGGCCGAATCCCAGTGAGCCGCTCGGCCCCGTGATTGAAAATGGTGATGTTCCCCAGTGTGTCCGTGGCGACGATGGCAACCTGTCGCGCACTGTCGATGAGCTGTTCCAACTGCCCTCGTGCGCGTGCCGAGAGGTTCGCCCGGTGCGCTGAGGCTTGGGCGAAGAACGCGGTGAGGCCGATGAGGATCGACGCCAGAAGCGTCGACGCGAGCAGGAGATTCGGAAGGCGCGCAAACTGGGCGTCGAACATGTTTCGGTTGGGTTCGACACGCAGCGTGAGCGGTAGGCCCGCGACCGTGAAGGCATACCCCTCCCCAGTGATGACGAGATTGGGCAGCGTGTCGACCTCGCAGAGGAGCAGATCACGGAAGTAGAGCTCGGCGTCAAATGAGTCCGAGAAGGAATTGCCCAAGGCCGTCATGGAGTGCTCGACATCGACGAAGGCAACGAATGCCCCCGTGCCGCCGGGGGGCACCGCGGCGATCAGCGTGGCGAGACGGCCATCAATGGCGACGGGATCGGCCACCGCGACCTGGTGAGTGGTGCGCGCGCGCTCGATCGCCTGACGGCGTGCCTCGCGCGGGCCAAGGCCCTCGCGTCCGGGATGCTTGATGGAGGGCACAGTGCTCGCCCACACCACTTGCCCATCGCTCGCGATCCACTCGAGCGCGATCACCCCCGGATACCGCGCGGAAATCTCGGCGAACCGCGCCACAAGCGCGGGGTCGGTCGGACCCGTCGGTGGCGTCGTTACTTCGGAGACCTCAGCGAGATCGTCCATGAGGCGCCGGAGGTCGCCTTGGAGGGCGAGGCCGATGGTTCGCATGCCCACCTTCGCCTGACGGGCTTGGTCCGCGCGCTCCGCGCTCACGAGGTGGTGCCATCCAACAAATGCGCACGCCATGCAGGTGATCGCGAGCGCGAGTCCGATCCACCGCGGCATGCGGAGGCTCCGTGCAGGGGCCTCCGTCCACGCATGCGCGAGGAGCGCGAAGGCCGCGACAGCGAGCGCCGCGGCCGAGACCATGGGAATGTCGGCGAACCGATCCGCCGCCTGCGGCGACCCGGCCTGCACATGCGGATCCATCAACGCGTAGAGCGTGAGTCCGAGCACCGAACTGGTGGCTAGCGCAGTGGGCCAGCGGCCGCGCGTCGCCGGCAATGTCGTGCAGACGCACGCGAGTGAGAGCAGCGCGATGCCCGCGAGCAGCCCGGTGCCGAGGCCGGGCGTGCCACGCGCGAGATGCACGATGGACCACACGAGAGCCGCCGTTGCGGCCGTGCGAGCGGCATACCGCCACCATCGCCAGGCTGGCAGCACGATGATGATGGCCGCAAGAAGCGATGTCGCCGCGGTGGAGAGTCGCGCCTCGGGAGTACCGATGAGCGCCTCGGGTTCACCGATCAGCGTCGGCACCATCAGGTCGAGCACCGCGACGATGGTGGCGCCAGTGGCCAGGAGCGGCACCATACGGGGGTGGCGGATCATCGGAGAGGCCCCACGATGGGTCGTTCGAGGTCTGGGAACTCTGATATGAGGCGTGCCACCATCGCCGTCCATCCGGTCTGATGCGAGGCGCCACAGCCCCGACCGGTGTTGCCGTCAAAGTACTCGTGGAAGAGGAGGTGCCGATTGAACTGGCTGTCGTGGTGCAGCTTCGGATGCTCCGCCAGACACGGCCGCGCACCGTCGGGACCGGCGCGGAAGAGGTTCACGAGTCTCGTCGCCACCTGACGCGCGGCCGACTCCAGCGAGCACTTCCGACCCGAGCCGACAGGGCACTCGACCTGGAACGCATCCCCGTAATAGGCGTGGAAATGGTGGAGCGACTCAATCAACAGGTAGTTGACCGGCATCCAAACCGGGCCGCGCCAAGTGCTGTTGCCGCCGAAGGACGCGGTCGTGCTCTCGCCGGGCGTGTAGC
>SYGQ01000209.1 GCA_005799475.1 Planctomycetia bacterium
CCTCGTGATCGTCGGCATCGCGCTCCGCCTCTTCATCGGACCCTCAGGCGATGGCAGCGCGCTCGCGTTTGGTGTTCCGGGTGCCGGCGTCGTGCAGTTGCGTCTTGGCGCCATCGCGTCGGCCATTGTCGCCGGAGGAGCACTCGGGCTCAGCGGCATGCTCCTGCAGGCACTCCTTCGCAATCCGCTGGCCGCGCCATTCACGCTTGGCGTCTCGGCTGGAGCCGGGCTCGCTTCGACGCTCGCCGCGTGGGCGTGCATGACGAGCGGCCCGCTCGCCGCAGTTGCGGGCCCGCTTCTCGTTGGTGGCGACGGCGTCGTGCCCGGCGCCATCGGAGCGATCGCAATACTCGGGATCGTCGCCATGCTCGGCCGACGAGACGGTCGGCTCGATCCGCTCACGCTCATCCTTGCGGGCACGGTATTGGCGACGATCTGTGGCGCGCTCACGCTCCTCGTGCAGAGTCTCATGCCACCGTCGAGCCGAGGAGACTCGTGGCTCTGGTTCATGGGACAGGTGCCGGAACTTCCACATGTCACGCTGCTTGTCGTGTCGGCGGGGGCGGTTGTCACCATCGCGCTGCTCTCGGTTCGGCTCGGAGACGATCTCGACGCGGCGAGCACGAGCGACGACGAAGCCGAGAGCCTCGGCGTACCGCTGGCGCGACTGCGCGTCGTGCTGTTCACCTGCGCCGGGACACTCGCGGCGATGGCGGTGTCGCTCTGCGGTCCGATCGCCTTCGTGGGATTCGTCGGTCCTCACTTGGGGCGCATGCTTCTTGGGGGATCGCACCGCGCGCTCGCGGTGGCGAGCCCTCTGGCCGGCGCGGCGATCCTCGTGTGGGCCGATTCGATTCGTCAGGGCATCGACCTCGGCGCTGGGCGACTGCCCATCGGTGTGCTGACGGCGCTGCTTGGGGGTCCGGTGTTCCTCGTGGTACTCCGCTCGTCGCGGATCCGCTCAGGAGGATGGGGATGCTGAGGCTTGAGTCGATCTCGCACGCGTTCGGCGACCGCCAGGCGCTCTCGGCAGTGTCCGCGGAGTTCGCGTCGGGGCAGGTGGTCGCCGTCGTTGGCCGCAACGGCAGCGGAAAGTCGACGCTGCTTCGCGCTGTGGCTGGGCTCTTGCGCACCGATGGCGGGCGCTCGAGGTGGAACGACTGCGATCTTGCACGCACGAGGGCGCGCGAACGGGCGCGCCGCGTGGCGTTCGTTCCGCAACAACCTGGGCTTGCGATCGACCTCTCCGTAGAAGAGGTTGTGGCGCTCGGTGTGGAGCGGCGTCTTCGCGATGCGCAGACTCGCGGACGGGTCGACGGCGCGATCGAGGCCGCGGGATTGACCCCGCTGCGCCGTCGCGCGTACCACGGGCTCTCCTCGGGTGAGCGCCAAAGCTGCGTGCTGGCTCGGGCCTTCGCGCAGCACCGCCCGGATGGACTTCTCGTGCTCGACGAACCGTGCGCGAACCTCGATCCAGCGCAGACTCGGCGGATCCTTTCGTGCCTGCGTGCCCGTGCCTCGCAGGGCGCACTGGTCATCGCTGCAATGCACGATCTGATGGTCGTCGAGCGCGTTGCCGATCGCGTTCTCTGGCTCGATCGGGGCGCTGTTGTGGCCATCGGGCCTCCGCGCGAGGCGCTCGACCTTGAGACGCTTGCGCGGGTGTTCGGTTGCCCTTTCGGCCGAGTCGTCGACGCGCTCGCACCGGACCTGTAGGATTCCTGCCGTGTGGCAGACGATCATCGTCTTTGTGCTTGTGCTGGGGTTCAAGGCCTTTGCCGCCTACGCGCAACACAAGAAGAAGCAGCAGCTCGAAATCGAACGAGGTCGTCTCGGCAAGGAGTTTTTGGGCGCTCCTGTGCCGGTGCAGAAACCGACGCAGGACCCCCAGCGTTCCGTGGTGGCACCTGCTCCGCCGAGGTCCATCGAAGGCGAGCGCGGTCCGGCGGGGATCGTCGGCTACCACACAACCGTCCATGAGTCGCAGGGCGAAGCGACCGCGACCGATCTCGCGAAGACTGTGGCCATGATCCACCGCGGGGTTCTTGAGAGGGACACCCCGGTTCCTGCAGACCAAACATCGGGGAGCGGAGTCGGCAAACTCGGCGCTGGCCGGGTCACGATGACGGATTGGCGCAACGCCGTGCGCCGTGGGTCCATCCTTGGCGCGCCTCGGTCTCTCAATCCGGCATAGCGACGGCTACTTCCGGAATCTGCCATCGATCATGCGGTGATCTGGCGCGAAATGCGCGATGCGGCTAGGATCCGCCCCCCAATGATGGACATCCGAAAACTGAAGGAACTCATCCGTCTGATGGTCGACAATGACCTCACGGAACTCGACCTCCGGGACAAGGACGAACAGGCGACGCTTCGCCGCCAGAACTCGCTCGCGCCACCTCAGGTGGTTCATCAGGTCGGCCCGGCTCCCGCACCTCTCCCACCAGCGACCGCGCTTGCGGCGACGCCTCCGGCCAAGGCAACCGATAGCGAGGCGGAGCTCGTCGCGATCGAGAGCCCAATGGTGGGCACTTTCTACTCGTCGCCGGGTCCCGACAAGCCCCCATTCGTGGCCGTTGGTGCAACGATCGACGGCGAAAGCGTGGTGTGCTTGATCGAGGCCATGAAGATCTTCAATGAGATCAAGGCCGAACGATCGGGCACGGTCGTGAAAGTCCTCGTGCAGAGCGGTCAGGCCGTCGAATTCGGCCAGAAGCTCTTCCTCGTCCGGGCTGGTTGATCGAGACACGCCGCGTGTTCAAGCGAATCCTCATTGCCAATCGTGGCGAGATCGCCCTGCGCATCATCCGCGCGTGTCGCGAGCTCGAGGTCGAGACGATCTGCGTCTATTCGAGCGCCGACGAAGGCGGCCCGTGGCTTGAACAGGCCACGCAAGCGATCTGCATCGGACCGGGTCCATCGAAGGACTCGTACCTTCGCATCGAACGAATCATCGCGGCGGCCGAGATCGGGCACGCGGATGCCATCCACCCCGGATACGGATTCCTGTCAGAGAACGCGCACTTCGCCGAGGTATGCCGGGACTCGGGCTTCGAGTTCATCGGCCCGAGCCCTGACGCCATGTCGCTCTTGGGCGACAAGGTCAATTGCAAACGGCTTGCGAAGCAGGCGGGGACGCCGATCTTCCCCGGCACTGAGGGTGGCATCGAAGACATTGACGAGGCGATCTCAGTGGCGCACGAAATCGGATTCCCGGTCATCGTGAAGGCCGCTGGCGGTGGCGGTGGCCGCGGC
>SYGQ01000210.1 GCA_005799475.1 Planctomycetia bacterium
ATGCGCTCCACACCATGATCGACGCGATGGGGAATGCGCGCACGAACTCTGAAGACCGGCTCGCGGCCATGAACGCGTACATGAAGTCGAAGCAACTCGACGGCGACCTCGCGGCGTACCAAGCCACGGTCAATGCGCCACCAGTGACATCGTTCCTCCAGGGCTACCAGACAGCCCTTGACACCGAGAGACTCAACGGCACACCCAAGCCGTCGTCGCACGACCTCGGCTTGCTTGCGCGGGAAGTGTCCGCGACCACCACTCAGGCTCATGCCGCCTGGGACTCGCAGAATCAGCGATTCCAGCAGGTCGCAGTGATTTCCGCCTATCTCCAGTCCAAGGGCGAGTTGGTGGGCTATCAGCAGTGGGCCCCCTCGTACGCGGCAGCCAAGCGCAAGGAGCAGATCGCGCGCTACAAGGCGGCCAACGCTGCGCTCAACGCGCGACAGCAGGCGTATCTCCAGCACATCCAAGAGATGCATGAGGAGTGGGATCAAGTCTCGCACGGCACCGGGCTCAACTTCAACTACGGATTCAGCCAAGGTAACGGCCCCAACGAAGGCGGCACCGGCCAGACTTCCAATTCGGGCGGCGTCGGAACGAACGCGCCGTATGTGCAAGGGGCAAACACGCCGTGGGCCTACGCGGGCGCGCAGGGCGGCTACTACGCCGGTGCTTATGGGGCCGGCGCCTACAGCGAACGCGGTGCGGTCCCCACCGGCAACAAGTACGAGGCCACCTACAACCCCGGCAGTTTCTACGGCGGCACGAGTTACAACTCATACTCAGACAACTACCCGGATCTCTACGGGTACCCCGCGGGCACAGCGTGGACTCCCGGCGCGATCAACCCAGCTGGCATCAACAATGTCTGGAATCGCTCGCGCCTAGGCGGCGGTCCTCCGCCGACGCCCAACGGATTGCGATCGAACATCGCCACGCCAGGGGCGACCGATGGCGGCGCACACGGCGACACGCGATAGTTGCTATTCCCACTCGATCGTCGCGGGCGGCTTGCTCGAGATGTCGTAGACGACGCGATTGACGCCCTTCACTTCATTGATGAGGCGGCTTGACACCGTCGCGAGCACCTCGTGGGGCAGCCGCGCCCAGTCGGCCGTCATGAAGTCCTGCGTCGTGACCGCGCGCAGCGCCACCACTGAGTCATAGGTGCGTCCGTCACCCATGACGCCAACGCTTCGGATGGGCAAGAGCACAGCGAACACCTGATCCGTTTTCCGATAGAGGTCGGCGGCGACGATCTCCTCGAGGAGGATCTCGTCGCAGTCTCGCAAGATGCGTAGCCGATCCTCACGAACTTCGCCGAGGCAGCGGACGGCGAGTCCTGGCCCTGGGAACGGATGACGCCAGACGATGTGCGCGGGGAGGCCAAGGACTTCGCCGAGTTGTCGCACCTCGTCCTTGAACAGCGATCGAAGCGGTTCGACGAGCTCGAAGCCAAGGTCCTCGGGGAGCCCGCCCACATTGTGGTGAAGTTTGATGTTGGCCGCGGTCCCTGCATGACCCTGGCCACTTTCGATGACATCGGGATAGAGGGTGCCCTGCGCGAGGAAACGGACATCGCCTTCGATGCCCTTCGCCGCGTGCTTGAAGACATCGATGAACCGATGGCCAATGCGGCGGCGCTTCTCCTGCGGCTCCTCGATGCCAGCCAAGTCGCCGAGGAACTCCCTCCCGGCATCGATGACCCGGAGGTCGATGTCGAAGTGGTCGCGGAATGTCGACTCGACGAGGTCGCGTTCGTTCGCGCGCAACAACCCGTTGTCAACGAAGATGCAGACAAGTTGCCTTCCGATCGCCTTGTGCAAAAGCGCAGCGACGACCGAACTGTCGACGCCACCACTGAGCCCGCAGAGCACCCGGCTGGAGCCGACACGGGCGCGGATGCGCGCACATTCGGTGTCCACGAAGTCGGCCATCCTCCACGAGCCGCGACACCGGCACACGCGGAAGAGAAAGTTGCGCAGGATCTCCATCCCATGCGGCGTATGGGTGACTTCCGGATGGAACTGCACCCCGTACAAGTGGCGCGACGGATCCGCGACCGCCGCGAACGGACATGTCGGCGTGGACGCTAGCACCCGGAATCCGAGCGGCAACTCCCGTACCTGATCGCCGTGACTCATCCACACAGTTGCGTGGGCGGGAATCCCGTGAAGCAGCTCGCTTTCAGCGACTAGATCAATCTGAGCCCGCCCATACTCGCGCGACTTCGCACCCTCGACAAGTGACCCAAGGGTGTGTGCCGTCAACTGCATGCCGTAACACACACCAAGCACTGGGATTCCTAGCGAGAAGATCGCTGGATCGCATCGTGGTGCGCCCGCGTCGGTAACGCTCGATGGCCCGCCAGAGAGGATGATCCCGGCCGGTTTCTGTGCCGCCACTTCGGCGGCTGAAAGATCCGGGCGCACAAGAAGGCTGTACACGCCCGCCTCGCGCACGCGGCGAGCGATGAGCTGCGCGTACTGACTACCGAAGTCGAGGATGAGCACGCGTTCTTCCGGGGCAGCGATCGGGATCGAGGCGGTCATGGGAAACGCAGGATCCTATCGACGCCCGCGCTATCCTTCTACCAAGGTGCCCCGTCGAACCGCGAGAACCATCTGTGCCATGACGATGTTCGCAGTGGTTCAGGCCTGCGCACCGAGCGCCACTGAGGGTGGCTTCTCGAATCCCGCGCCCGGAGCCCGCATTTACGCCATCGAGGACGCCGTGAAGTTCAATCGGCGCGACCAGATCCCCAAGATCGTCGAGTGCCTCCTCTCCGATGACGAACTCCTGCGGTACATCGCCATCGGCGCGTTGCAACGGATGACGGGCCAAGACCTCGGCTATCAGTTCGACGACATCGAGCCGCTGCGATACGCGTCGTATCAGCGATGGCGCGTCTGGACGATCGAGCAGCACCTCGCACCGCCCGAGCAGGCGTATGCGTCGACGATCTATCCACCGGTCCGCGAGCGACCCAACTGGTGATGCCGTGACACCAGAACCCGACATCAGCATCCGGATCTTCAGCGAGCCGCAACTCTTGTCGGGAATCCGTGCGCTTGTCGATGCCGTCGGCGTTGGCATGGGGTTCTTCGAGAAGAGTCGCTGCCTCATGTCGCTTGCGATCGACGAGGCTCTGTCGAATGTCATTCGCCACGGCTATGAAGGGCGCAAGGATGGCATGATCTGGATTCACATCTGGCGGATTCCAGACCCGCGGGGCCTGCGTTTTGTGATCGAAGACCTCGCGCGTGCCGTCGATCCCGCGAAGATCAAGGGACGGCACCTCGATGATGTTCGCCCCGGCGGGCTCGGCGTTCACATCATCACGGAAACGATGAGCGATGTGGCGTGGGAAGTCCGCAAGGACGGCGGCATGCGACTGACGATGTCGAAACGACTCTCAGACGAAGAACGACAGGCGGTCGAACAGGCCACCCAGGGGAACACCAATTCATGAACAGGGATCTCGTGATCGAACGGCTCAGCGAAGGCACGGCGACGGTCCTGAGACCCATGGGCGACATCGACATGGCACGCGCCCCGGCCATGCGAAGCGCGGTCGCGGCCGCCGTCCGCGACAGGCCGCCGACGCTCATCCTTGACCTCTCCCAAGTGAGTTATGTCGATTCCTCCGGGATCGCCACACTCGTCGAGGCACTGCAGGTTTCGATCCGCAACAAGGTGAGACTTGTGCTCGTGGGGATCAACCCACGCGTCCAGAGCGCGTTTGAAATCACAAGACTCGTGGGGTTGTTCACCATCTCCGAGACTGTGACGAAGGCCGCAGCGCCCTAAGCCCGAGTCGAAGATGCCCACTTCAGCCAAGCGAAACATCCTCATGGCTCCCATCGACCGCTACTGGGAGCTCTGGGAAGACTGTCTCGGGCTCATCGGATCGTGGGGCAATCTCCTCTTCGAGGTCGGCGCCTGGATCACGCGCGCACTCGTTCTGCGCCGGATTCGGTTCAGGGCGCATGAGCACGCCGTGCAGATCGTGCGCGTGGGCACGAAGTCGATGGGCATCGTCATGCTCGTCTCTGGGTGCATTGGCGTCATCCTTGCGCTGCAGACCGCCCCAAGCCTTGAACAGTTCGGCCAGACCGACAAGGTCGCGAATCTCGTCGCGGTGTCCGTCTTCCGCGAACTTGGCCCCTTGATCGCCGCCATCGTGCTCGCTGGATTCGCGGGTGCGTCCATCGCCGCAGAACTTGGCACGATGAAAGTCGGTGAAGAAATCGAAGCTCTCGAGGCCATGGCCATCAACCCCATCCGGTTCCTCGTCGTCCCG
Source organism: Planctomycetia bacterium (assembly GCA_005799475.1). Taxonomy (GTDB): domain Bacteria; phylum Planctomycetota; class Phycisphaerae; order Phycisphaerales; family SM1A02; genus F1-60-MAGs104. Next base: position 4,307 of record SYGQ01000210.1, read on the forward strand.
CGCGTCGTCGCCACCGCCATCAGCCTCGTGATCCTCGCCGTCTTGGCCGACCTCTGCTCGGTGTTCTTCGGCGGCGTCATCGGCGTGACCGTGCTCGACATCCCCTACGAGGTGTACCGCGCCAACACACTCGAGCAACTCGAGCCCAGTGACTTTTACACGGGCCTCATCAAGGCGTGCGTGTTCGGTGCACTGCTCGGACTCATTGCGTGCACCAACGGCCTCCGCGTCACGGGTGGCGCCGCAGGTGTCGGCCGCGCCACCACGAACACGGTCGTGCAGACGACCGTTGCGATCGTGATCGCGGATCTCCTCTTTTCCGTGCTCTTCTACGGCATCGGCTGGACCTGAGTCGGTGGCCTGATGCCCGCCGCGGCGAGCGCCTCGGCGCCGCGCACGGTGGCCGCATGCTCGACGAGAAGGCGCAGTGCGTCGTCGGACGACTCGATGAGTGCCGCTTGCATCGACGCAATCAACTGGTGGCAGCCCGACGATCGCCCTGAGGAGACCGAGCCCGGCAATGCCATGCAGAGCCGACCAAGGTCGACCGCCATCCCGGCCGTGATGATCGCCCCCGACCGATGAGCGGCCTCGATCACCAGCGTGCCAAGAGACATCCCGGCGATGATGCGATTGCGGCTCGGGAACCGATCCGGCGTGGCCTCGGCTCGCATCGGGCATTCGCTGACGACGGCGCCACCGGCGGCGACGATCTCGTCGAGAAGGTCGAGGTGCTCAGGAGGGTACGGATTGGCGAGCCCTCCGCCGACGATCGCAACCGTGCGACCCTCGGCGCGGAGAGCGCCACGGTGCGCCTCGGCATCGATTCCACGGGCGGCCCCCGAAATGACAGTCACTTCGGCGCCCGCGAGAGCGGATGCGATCCGCCCGGCCTGCTCGACGCCGTAGGGTGTCGCTCGGCGTGCACCGACGACCGCGATGGACCAGGCATCGTCAAGAACGAGTTCCCCACGGACCCACAGCGCCGCCGGCGGATCCGGTGCCGACGCGAGGAGCGGCGGATAGTCCGCGTCTCCAACGCAGACAAGCCCCACGCCGAGGTCCGCCATCAACGCCTGCTCCTCGTCGGGATCCGCCCGCTCGAGTCGATCGGCGAGGTCGCGATCGCTGGTCTCGCGGGGCTCACTCACGCCACCGAGCAGCTCCCGGAGACCGCCGCCTGCGCCCGCGTCGGCAAGTCGCCCAAGCGAGTGGACGCGCGCGGCCGCACGCCACGCACGCGGCCCGCGGTCAAGCGCGAGCGCGGCGCGAAGCGTCCGGCGATCGAGTTCCCTGGCATTCCGTGGCACCTGTTCCCTCCCCCGGGGAACCTACCGCGCGAGTTCTCCCGCTAGCGAATCGTGCCGGAACTTCCGCTGCGAAGCGGCGCGGGGCCAAAGATGAGCCCGAGGAAGATCGCGAACACACCGCCGGCGATCACCCAGAGCCGCTGCGGACCGAGGGTCCATCGCGAGAGCAGCGTGTCGGGATAGTCGCCCTCCTGGAACTCCGGCGGCGGGACGCTCGCCTCGATCCAGTCGCTCGGCGTCGTGTCGATGCTCGTGGCAATGAGGAGCGCGGTCTCGCCTCGCGGCATGAGGTTCAGCTGGCTTGCGGCCAACCGCCGAACGAGTCCGTGGTCCCCTGCCTTGAGGTCATCGAGAAAGGTCGAGCACGCCTGCATGCGCGCGAAGTTGTGCCTCTCGCCTGCTTGAATGGCCGCCAACTGGGTCCGCATCGCATGGACCTTCTCCGCTTCCGGGATGAGCGCCGCCGAAACGACAAGTGCGACGCCCGCCACGAGGAACAGCCATCCAGGATCGGGGTTGAAGAGCGGTCGCGTCACCCGCATTGGGGTGGCATCGGCACATTCGCAGCGCGTTGGTGAGGATTCGCCCGTACCCGCGGCGATTCCTGCCGCTTCACGGCGCGGGAGGCGGCGCGTCGACCGCGGCGTCCATGCTGTCGAGGATCTGCCGCAATTGCGCGCGCATGGCTGGGGCTCCCCAAAGCAGGTCGTACTCGACGCGCCAATTGCACCGCTGCACCCGGGTCTGCCCCGAAAAGGCGAACGGCGCATTGGTGAGCACGAGGGTGCACCCGTCGAAAGTGCAGTCGACGAACGCGTGACCGGCGAGGTGAACGGTCTGCGCCACAAAGGTCCGCTTGTCGTGGCGCGTCAATTGCACTTGTGCGCTGGCGCCCGGAACCGCCGGAGGCGGCGACTTCGCTGGCGGCGTGCCGCCACCGGTGCCGGATCCAAGGCTCCAAGGTCCATCGGCGTCTTGCAACGGTGGGCGACGATCACTCATGATGGCCTCCTCGTTGGGTTCACCCCAAGTCCGGGAATGTCTTTCGCACGATCTCCACGAGGTCTTTCACATGCGAGACGCTCTCATCGAAGAGCTTTCGCTCGCCGTCGTTGAACGAGACCTCAACGACCCTTTCCATGCCGGCGCTGCCGAGAATGCACGGGACCCCGATGAAGTAGCCGCCACCCTTGTGTCCCTTCGCGACGCCGTACGCGTCCTCGCAGTAGGCCGCGCACGGAAGGATGCGTTTCTTGTCCTTGATGATCGCCTCCACCATCTGGATCGTGCCCGAGGCCGGCGCGTAGTACGCGCTCGTCCCCATGAGCTGAACGATTTCGCCGCCGCCCACCTTTGCGCGCTGCGTGCATGCATCGATGCGCTCCTTCGAGAGGAGCATCTCCACCGGGATGCCGTGCACGCTCGTGAATCGTGGCAACGGCACCATGTCGTCGCCATGGCCTCCCATCAGGAGCGCCTGAATGTCCTCGATCGAACAGCCGATTTCCATCGCGAGGAACGCGCGGAACCGAGCGACATCGAGGCATCCGGCCTGCCCGAGGATGCGGTGCACCGGAAACTTCGACGCCTTCCACGCGGTGTAGACCATCGCGTCCAACGGGTTGCTCACGACAATCATCACCGCCTCGGGCGAGTGTTTCGCGACTTGCTCGGCGACCTCGCGGACGATTTTGACATTCGTGGCGATCAGGTCGTCGCGGCTCATGCCGGGCTTGCGCGGGAGCCCCGCCGTGACGACGACGACATCACTGTTGGCTGTGTCGGAGTAATCGCTCGTTCCGATCACCCGCGAGTCAAACTCTTCGATCGGACCGCAACACGCCAAATCGAGCGCCTTGCCCTTCGCCACACCAGCACGGTCGGGGATGTCCAGGAGCACGACATCACCCAGTTCCTTCGCCGCGGCCCAGTGGGCGCAAGTCGCTCCGACATTTCCAGCTCCGATGATCGAGATCCTGGCGCGACGCATGCGACGACAACTCCTGTTTGAGAGGGCAACGAAAGTGCGGGAGTGCCACCGAGGCGCCCGCCGCCGTGAGTGCGCCAGAATGGACTCGAACCATCGACCTCACCGTTATCAGCGGTGTGCTCTGCCAACTGAGCTACTGGCGCGCAGAGGGGTCGAGAGTATAGCCAAGCCTCACCGCCCTTGGATCCCATCCCCACTCGGGGCAGGGCTGTTCGCCGAAGTACTCCCACTCCATGCTCGCCATGCGTTCGAGGTTGAACGCCGAGCGAGCGGCCTCGATGGCCGCGCAGTCCCCTTGCACAAAAGTCGAAGGACACTCGTCGAGCATGGCATCGAGGGCTCCCTCGATGATGCTGCGCTGGACACGGAGCATGCCCGGCGACAGTTCACCGAAGCATGCGTCGGCGATGCTGATCCGCAGAGCTTGGCGCGCATACGAGTAAAGCCGCTCCTGTGGGAGCACCCCGTCGTGCGCGGCCTCGATGCCGAGCACCGAGGCAAGACACACCGCCAATGATGGAGCGAGGGCGATCATGCTTGCAACATCGAGCAAGCCGACCCCCCACTTCACGCAACTTCCACGGAATCCTGCCGAAATCTCACCAGCCCGGGTTCACGCCGACGACGGGCTCGAGGACATCCTTCAGCGTCACAATCCCCAAGGGTTGCGCCGAGTCGCTCGCGGACACGATCGCCATGGTGCGCCGCGACTGGCGCATCCGACGCGCTGAAGCGAGTACTGAAGTCGCCGGGTCGATGCAGAGCACTGGTTGCGCGAGATCTCTGACGGAGACGGTGGGCTTCAGCAAGAGGTCGAGCGCTGACACGATGCCGACAACTTCCACTCGCCCGTTGTGAGTCTCGACGACCGGAAAGCGACTGAAACCCCATGTTCGAAGGATCCACTGCCGTTCGCTCGCCGACGCCGTCGCGGGCATCGGGACAGCCTTGCGCCACGACACGGCGCGCTCGCCCACGGGTCTCTCTGAGAGTCCGAAGACCTTGTCGGCGATCTCAAGATGCGACTCGCCGAGCACGCCGCTGCGATGGCCCTCACGGAGAGTCTCAAGGACGCGCCGCCGCTCGGGCTCGCCCGAATCACGGCGTGCACCCAACATGCGGCTCGCGCCCTCCCCCACCAAACGCACGAGCGGGACGAGCCCCGTCCACTGAAGTGCCACGCGCACCGCGACGATGATCCATGAACACGAGTACATCCAGGAGTTCCCGAAGACACGAAACAGTTCCTTCGGAATCGCATCGCCGATCAGTAGTGCGACCGGCATGACGACAACGGTGTTGAGGAATGCTTCCTCGGCAACAGAGAGGGACCAGTACCCCAGGATCTCCGTTGTTGCAGCACTGAGCCCCGCATGCGCGAAATTCATCGCGACGAGGAGCGTGGCGAGCAACCGATTCGAATGGAGAAACTCCTCGCGCAGTCGACGCGCCGACCCCACCCCGCGACCAGCACGCACGGCAAGTCTGACGCGATTCATCGTGTAACTGCCCGTTTCCATCCCGGCGAAGAGCCCGCAGGCGATGACGGCGACGACTCCACCAATGAGGGCCCAAGTCATCGTGGTCGCCTTCCCCGTCGCTCGGGCAGTCCGTTCACGCTCACCGTGACCTCGGTGGCCCGATGTGCGGCTGTCCGAGACACCCGCAGCCGGATCGGACCGAGGTCGAATGCCTCGCCCACCTTGGGCAGCTCGCCAAGGGCCTCGATCACAATTCCCGTGACCGTGCTCGCGCGCGTGAGCTCGCCCTCCACGCCGAAGTGCGCACAGAAGGCGTCAGCCGCCATCTCGCCGTCCACCGTCCACGATCCGTCGGCGAGTTGGATAGGGTCAGCTGGCGCCAACTCCCCTTGCGCCGCGATGTCGCCGACGATCTCCTCGACGGCATCTTCGAGCGCCACGATGCCCGCGGTGCCGCCGTACTCGTCGACAACGACCATGAGGCTGCACTGTCGGCTCCGAAACAGATCGAGCAGCTGGTCGAGAGAAGCGATCTCGGGCACGAACTGCGCCGGCCGCGTGTGCGCCTCCAGCGGTGTCGCCTCACCGCGCGCGTCGAGGAGGTACGCACGCACATCCAAAATGCCGCCGATGGCATCGATGTTTCGCTCGACAACTGGAAGACGCTTGAGACCGGACCGCGCGCTCGTTGCGACGACATCCTCGCGTCGTGCGCCACGCCCGACCGAAGTCACTTGGCGCCTCGGCGTCATCACATCGCGGACGCGCTTGCGCTTGAGGAGGACGAGCCGACCGAGGAGCGCCGCCTCGTCGGGAGTGATCCCCGCATCGGTCCCCGCGGCGCGCACCGCCTCTCCGATCTCCTCGGCGGTCGACCTGCCGGCGGCAAGAGATTCCCGACTGATCGCATTCAGCGCGTCAAAGACGACTCGTTCGACGATGGCGCGCACTGGAGTGATCACCCGGTAGACAAGGAGCGCCGGTGAGGCAACGACTGGCGCGAGCCGTACGCGGAGCGTGTTCCCGACGATCTTGGGAACGACCTCGCCGAACACCACGAGAACGAGGACCTGGAGGACACCGAGCGCCACGGTCACCCACACCGGTAGTGACGCGTCCGACACCGCCACCGTCCCGACGGCGAACCAGATCGAGTTGACCGTCACATTGCCGATGAGCAGCGTGAGCAAGAGCCGACGCGGATGCTCGAGCAGCGCGTCGAGCCGTTGCCCAGCCGCCGGGTGGTCGCGCTGAATCTGCCATCGGTCATGCGCTGAGAGCCCGAACAGAACGGTCTCGGTGCCGGAGAAAAAGGCACTCGCGCATGCCGCGAGGGGCAGCACCGCCAGAAGCGTCATCGTCGCTCCGTCGATCATGGCGATCCCCGAGTCAACTCGTCCTCGAGCCGTGCGATCGCCTTGAGCCTCGCGAGCGCGTGTCGAGCCGACGATGGTGCCTTCGGCATCATGTCGAGTGCCCGAGCAACCTGCACGCGCAATCGGTCGCGCTCAAGAACGATCCATGACTCCAGGGCGGCGGCCTCGCGCGATCCCCGTCGCACACCCTGCGCCGCTTCTCGCCGCTCCATCAATTCCATGAGTTCGTCCGTGGACAGCGAGACCGGAGCCCCACTGGGATCCATGAGATCGAGGAGTGCCTGCGCACGCGCCTCTGGGTCGACGAGAACTCGCGCCGCCTCGTTCACTTCGGCCGCATCACGCAACGCCTGCGCGCGCGAGAGGTCATCAATGTGGCGATCAGGATGCAGCTTGGCAAGCAACGAAACGCGCGCGCGCGTGATCGACGAAGTCTCCATCGAGTACGCGCGTTCAAAACCCAAACGCGCGAACGGGTCGCCCGCCAATCCGCTACTCCTCGCGCTTTTCTGGCGGCGGTGAAGGCGGTGGTGCGTCAAGCCGACGCACAGCCGGATATCCGGGCCTGGACGATGGCCGTGAACCGCTGAGCGGCCCGAGATTTCCAGAAGTCCCTGTGGCGCGGCCCGGTGCCCCAAGCGGGCGCGACGGTGGCGATCCAGCCGGTCGCGGCGTGGGGGCACTATATGGCTTAGGTGGCGAAGGCGGCCCCGGATTCGGGAGCCGAGGCGTCGAGTCATCCGCCCGACCGACCGGCCCACGAAATGGAGGGCGCGAAGGGCCACCACCGAAAGGCTCGCCAGCGGGGCGTGCACCCGTGCTCTGACCACCGAACTCGCCGCGCTGCGGGCGACTGGATGGACGACTCGATGGACGACTTGAGGGTCTCGCGATCGGACGGGAACCGAAGGATCCGCGACTTGAAGGACCTGCACCACGCTGGCCTCCGAGCCCACGCGGGCCACCAGGGCCAGGGCGCCGCAGACCATCCTTGGGAGCGAGCGGCTTCTTGCCTTTCTTCACCGCCTCGTTCACGACGAGCGGTCGCCCCTTGAGCATCTTGCCCGCCATCGTCTCGATGAGCAACTGACCGCGTAGTGAGTCGCGAAACATTGCGATCGCGAAGCAACGACTCTGACCCGTCTCCGGATCGGTGGCGAGGACGAGGTCCTCGACATCGGGGAACGCGGAAAGCGCTGCCTTGAGTTCGTCGAGCGTGAGGGTCTTTTCGAGATTCCCGATGTAGATCTTGAACATGGTGCCAAACCAAGGTCCCCCGGCGTGACGGTGCGATCAGTAGGACTATACCCGCACGGCCGTGTGTGGAGAAGAAGGGAATTGGGACGCGTGGAGTACTTGAATCAAGACCAAGCCAACAAGACGAATCGGACTCAACAAAAAAGAGCCCCGCCCGGTTTCCCGGACGGGGCTCAAAAGTCGGCAATGACCTACTTTCCCGCTGAGCAGTATCAGCGGCGGCGAAAATTTCACTTCTGAGTTCGGGCTGGGA
>SYGQ01000037.1 GCA_005799475.1 Planctomycetia bacterium
CACCCCCGCCTACGCCGACCTCAACCACGACGGCTCCATCGGCGGCGGCGACCTGACCGCGATTTTCTCGCGCTGGGGCGTCCTGCCCTAAGAACCCCGCGTGAGGGGAATCGAATCTTCGAACGGTTTTCGCTGGCGCGATTTGCCATCACACAACCCGCCCTCACACGAGCCGACGGTCGTGAGGTTTGACCACCGGATCGACCACGTTCGCCCTGAGGGGCAACAACACGGAAACAACATCTCTCCGACACCTGACCGCGTCCGCGCAGACTGCGGGGAATGTTGTGAGTTGGGGATGCAACATGTTCGGCCAGACGCGTGTTCCGCCGTCTCTTGGCGCATGCCGATTCGCTGCGAGTGGTGGACATCACACTGTCGCGATCACGACCGCTGGCGTCGTGAACGGGATCGACTCGGGACGCCTGCTCGGCGGATGGGGCAATGGCGCGCCGCAAGGCACCGGACTTCTCTTGACGCCGCCCTGACGGCTATGTCGAAGGAACTGTGCTCGGGGCATGCGCCGGAACACTTCCGGCAAAGGTGCGGTTTAGCGCCGCCGCCAGGCGCACACCCCCCGCCGTCAAGCGGCGCATGACCGTCGCGATGTTGGCGTCGTAGTACGGCTGATCGATGCGCTGATCCGCGGGCAACTCCTTGTAAATCTCGCGGGTGATGGCTGCGGATTCATTGGCCCAGTCCGCGCTCTCGAGGTTTGACTCCCACACCACGATCAGGTCCTTTGGCGCATCGCGCGCGAGTTCAGCCGCGAGCGTTCGCCAGTCACCGTTCGTCCTGTGCTTGATGAGCACACTGTCCCACAGCGCGTGCAGGTTCGTCTTCTTTTCCTCGGAGGATCCCGGAAACGCAACGATCTGGATGCGGTTGCCGCCCAAGTCATCCTTGTAGCCGGCATGCAGCGGCTGGTGGAGGTCGCCGATGAAATGCACGGCGAACTTGAGTGCCTCGCGCCGCTCCTTCTCGGGCTTGCTCGCGTCGCAGGCGACGGCGAGGAATCTCGGAATCGCGGCGACGACGCACTCCCCGGTCGGGCAATCACGATCGAGGTCGACCGACTGCGCCGTGCGCGGAAGGTTCACATAGTGATAGGGCTTGGCCCAGTCGTAGGACGGATCACCGCGAATCTGATCGGCCCACAGTCCTGCGGTGGCGAGGTCGTCGTTGCCGAGAAGCGCGACGACCGCTGCGCGCGCTTCAGGTGTCAGTCGTGCGCTCGCCATCGCACCGACAATCTGGTGACCTTCCTCGCCCCACGCGGACGCGCGCGAACCGATGGCAAGGACGAGTACGGCTGTGGTCGCGACGGCGAGCATTCGTGCGGCATTGGGCATGGATTTCAGCCTACTTCGCGTCCCTATGATCCGCTCCCCATGCCTCGGTCGCTGCTCCTGCAGGCTCCCGCAAAGCTCAATCTCGCGCTCTCTGTCGGAGGTCCAAACGCGGCAGGGATGCATCCGATCAGCAGTTGGATGGTGACCGTCGACTTCTTCGACGACTTGTACATCGAGCGGCTCCCCGCGGGGAGTTTCTCGCTCTTCGCCAGCGTGTGGCATCGTGAGGCCCTGAGCCAAAGTGACATCGAGTGGCCCATCTCGCGCGACCTGGTACAGCGCGCGCACGCCGCGCTTGAATCGTGCGTCGGTCGCGAACTCCCAGTCAAGAGCCGCCTCGAAAAGCGCGTCCCCATCGGCGGCGGGTTGGGTGGAGGGTCCAGCGACGCGGCCGCCATGCTGCGTGGACTCAACGAACTCTTCGACCTTCAACTCGCACCTACACAACTGTGTGATGTCGCCGCGACGCTCGGCTCCGATGTGCCGTTCCTCGTCGAGGGTGGATCCGCGCTCGTCTCTGGGATTGGTGAAGTGATCGACCCGCTCGGCAACCCGCCGGCACTGCACGCCACACTCATCTTTCCGGGCGTCGTGTGCCCAACGGGACTCGTCTACCAAGAGTTCGACCGCTCGTCGCAACCGATCTTGCGCGACGACCGCGTACGCGCGCTCGCTGCGCAGGAGACACTCCGAGCGGACGATCCATTCAATGACCTTGCCGCGGCGGCGCAACGAGTGGCGCCGGCCATCGCCGATGACATGGAGGAGATTGCCTCACTCGTTGATCTCCCTGTGCATGTCTGCGGCAGCGGTTCAAGTCTGTTCGTCGTGTGCAGCGACCCCATGCACGCAAGCGCTGTCGCCGAGTGCGTGATCGCGCGACTCAAGGTCCCCGCGGTCGCGGTCACTACCGCGGCGCCGCCCTCCGCCAAGCCCATATGATCCCCCTCCCGTGAAACTGCCTCAGTCACTTGATGCAAGGAAGTGGGAGGCGCTCGAGCCTCACTACCGCGAACTCACACAGCGCGATCTCGGGTCGGCTGCAGACCTTGAGCGGCTCATCCTCGACCGCAGCGAGCTCGACGCGCGAGCCGAAGAAGCGCAGGCCAATCTCTACATCGGCATGACCTGCCACACCGACGACCCAGCGCGGCAGTCGGCGTACCTCGCCTTCGTCAAGGAGGTCGAGCCGAAACTCAAGATCGTCGGCGCCGCGCTGGACCGCACGATCGTCGACTCCCCTCACGCGGCAGGACTCCGTTCGCCGCGCTACGACACCTATCTCCGATCGCTTCGCCAGGACGCGCGGCTCTTCCGGCCCGAGAATGTGCCGCTCCAGACCGAGGCTGCCACGCTCGAGCAGGAGTACAGCGCGATTTGCGGGGCGATGTCCGTCGACTTCGAGGGGCGTGAACACACGATGCCGCAGATGGCGCGGTACCTCGAGTCGACCGATCGCCCGCAGCGCGAGGGGGCGTGGAGCGTCGTCGCCGCGAGGCGATTGCGCGACCGAGATGCCATCAACGGCATCTACGAGAAGCTCATTGCGTTGCGCCACACGATGGCCCTCAACGCGGGCTTCACGAACTTCCGTGACTACCAGCACGAACGATTGCACCGCTTCGACTACCGACCTGCCGACTGCATGCAGTTCCACGACGCCATCGAACGCACATGCGTTCCACTACTGCGTGAGTTCCACGCCCACCGCGCCAAGGCGCTTGGCGTCACGCCGCTCAAGCCATGGGATCTCAAGACCGACATCCGAGGTCGCGAGCCGCTGCGGCCCTTCGTCGGCGCCGACGACCTCGTCGAGCGGACTTCTCGCGTCTTCCACCGGCTCGACGCTGAACTCGGCACACTCTTCGACTCGATGCGCACGGGCGACTGCCTCGACCTCGAAACACGCAAGGGCAAGGCGCCCGGTGGCTATCAGTATCAGCGGCAAGCCTCGCGCACGCCGTTCATCTTCATGAACGCGGCCGGACTCCAGCGCGATCTCATCACGATGGTGCACGAGGCTGGCCACGCGTTCCACTCGCTGCTCTCGAAGAATGATCCGCTGCTCCACTATCGGGGCAGTCCCATCGAATTCGCAGAGGTGGCTTCGATGAGCATGGAGCTGCTGACCTTCCCGCAGCTCGACGAGTTCTACTCGCCCGAGCAGAGCGCGCGCGCTCGGCGGGACCTCCTCGAAGGACTCGCGACGCTGCTGCCTTGGATCGCGTCCATCGACTGCTTTCAGCACTGGGTCTACACGAACCCCGGTCACACGCGAGCCGAGCGCGACGCACACTGGGTCTCGATCCACCATCGCTTCGGCGGCGGTGAGGATTACTCCGGCCACACCGATGCACTCGGCGCGCTCTGGCAGCGCCAACTGCACCTCTTTGGCAGCCCCTTCTACTACATCGAGTATGGCATTGCGCAGTTGGGAGCGCTCCAGATGTGGCGCCAAGCGCGCCGAGATCCCAAGTCCGCGCTTTCCAACTACAAGAAGGCTCTCTCGCTCGGCGGGTCACGGCCGCTGCCAGAACTTTTCTCGTCGGCTGGGCTCTCGTTCGACTTCGGCCACGAGACGGTCAGCGGACTGATGGAAGAAGTCCAAGCGGAACTGGCCACGATCCCGGCGTAACACGCAGTCGACAATAGGAGTTCATTCGTGAAAAAGGTGTTGATCCTCGGCGGCGGAAAGATCGGACGGATGGTGTGCTTCCTCTTGGGCACTTCGGGCGACTACGAAGTGCATGTGGGCGACCTTGACGCCGGCGGCGCGCGTGCGGCGGCGGCGACCTACGGTGGCACGCACGAGCAGGTGGATCTCGCGGACCCCGCTCGCGTCGCGAAGTTCATGGAGGGCGCATGGGCAGTCGTCTCCTGCGCGCCCTACCACTGCAATCCGACCATCGCTTCGTGCGCACGCACGGCTGGCGCGCACTACTTCGACCTGACCGAGGATGTGCATGTCACGCGCAAGGTTGTCGAGCTGGCCAAGGACTCGCCCACGGCATTCCTGCCGCAGTGTGGTCTCGCGCCGGGGTTCATCACGATTGTGGCGAACCATCTCGCGAAACCACTCGCCCGGATCGACGACCTCCGCTTGCGCGTGGGCGCGCTCCCGATGCACCCGTCCAATGCCCTCGGGTACAACCTGACGTGGTCCACCGAGGGAGTGATCAACGAGTACATCAACGACTGTGATGCGGTTGTGGGCGGACAGCTCGTGAATGTGCCGGCGCTCGAACACATCGAGCGCTTGGTCATCGACGGCGTCGAGTTCGAAGCGTTCAACACCTCGGGGGGGCTCGGCACGCTGGCCGAGTCGCTCAAGGGCCGCGTGCGCAACCTCAACTACAAGACGATTCGATTCCCTGGGCACTGCGATCTCATGCGATTCCTCCTGCACGAACTCCGATTCTCGGAGCACCGCGCGCAGCTCAAGGAGGTGCTCGAGCGTTCCATTCCATCAACAATGGATGACCAAGTCGTGATCTTTGTGAGCGCTTCGGGCATGCTCGACGGGCGGCTCTGCGAGCGCGTGTACGCCAAGCGCGTTCGCGCACAGTCCATCGGCGGACACCATTGGACCGCGATCCAAGTGACCACCGCGGCGGGCATCTGTGCGGCGATCGATCTCTTTGCGCAGGGAAAGACGCCGAGCAAGGGTCTGGTGCGCATGGAAGACATCGCCTTCGATGACTTCATCGCCAATCGCTTTGGTCGCTACTACGGCTGACGCGCGTTCCCGCGCCGCACCGTCACAATGACGACTTCCGCGGGGCAGTTGACCCGGAGCGGGAACCATCCGCCGACGCCGGTTGTGACGAACAGGTGGGATTCGCCATCGTGGTAATGGCCCGCCAAGAGTGCGCGCGACTCCGCGGAGCGTGAACGCTGCCGGAACTTTGGCATCAGCGAGAACTGCGCGCCGTGCGTGTGCCCGGCCAGCGTCAGCGGAACTCGGTGGCGCACCGCTTCTCTGAATGCCTTCGGATTGTGCGCGAGCAAGAGGTGCGGCGGTGCGCAGCGACGAACGAGCGTCCGAACGCTGCGCGCGTTGTCCTCGAGCGTGCGTCCCCAGTCAATCCCGCCGATGCGAAGACCGCCCTTGATAACTTCCGCTTCCGAACGAAGCGTGGATAACCCACTCGAACGGGCCATGCGCAGAACCCGGCGAGCGCTGTCGAGGAGATCGTGGTTGCCAAGCACGAAGTAGCGGCCCATCGGCGCGCGCAGAGAACCGAGCGCCCGAAACACGGGTTCGCTCCCAGCCACTTCGAGATCGACGACATCGCCAGTGCACGCGAGCAGATCCGGCTTGGATTGCGCCAGCAACTCGACCGCCTCAAGTGCGCGCGCGGCAGGCATGAGGTGCCCCACATGGAGGTCGCTCAGGTGGCCGATGCGCACACCGTCGAAGCGCGCAGGCCACGCGGGAATCCACACTTCCAGCTTGCGACACACTGGGGCGTGGGCGAGGTGCCGTCGCAGCAGCGAGCCCCCACTGATCTGGTTTGGAAGGAGCGTCATGACGGCGTGGCGGAGCTTCGCGCGCGCGAGCCGGCCGTGACGATCGCGGCGTGCCGCCTTCGCGCCGCTCTCCCAGAGTCCGCGCAGCACCTCTCGACCTTGACTGCGCCTAGAACTTGATGACGGCTCCAATGAACAATCCCTCCACACCGCCGTCGAAGACCGCCGAACCATTGCCGAGCTTGAAGTCCTCAAGGCGGTAACCGAAGGACGCGGCGACGGTGGGAGTGAGATTCACATTGAGCGATGCCCGGATGAACAGGTAGTACTGTTCGTACGCGAAGTTTGACCCGATGCCTCCCGAGGCCTCGAACGAGATGGAGTCGATCCACGGCGCTTTCCCGAGCAGGTCGATGTCGAGTTCGACACCTCCACCCAGGCCGGGCATAAGCGCCCCCATCGACCACGATCCGCTCGTCGTGTTGGTGAGATCCGTGACCGCAAGTGACGCGCTGTACCAGCGCAGCGCCCCGATGGCCTTGATGCGAAGGTCGGTCTTGTAGCCGCCGTCGTCGGCAGTGTTCTTCTCGTTGGGAACACGCGCGGCCCAAGGGAACTGTTGGTCGGCGAAGGGCTGAAAGAGCGTCACATCGAACTCGCCGCCGGCACCCGCGGCGTTGAACTGACTCGAGGTCTGGTCGCCGAGATTGATCGTGGCGCCGCCGAACGCGCCCGCTTGCGTGGCGGTCGTGGTCGCAGCCGTCGAAAAGAACCAGCCTGTTGCCATCACTCGATAGAAGCCCCCCCACGCCACCGAGAGTTCACCGTTGAGGGTCGCCTCGTAGTTCGTGAGTCCGAGTTGGCTGTCCACGGTGAAGGTTGGGCCGCCGTAGGTGGTGTTGCCGCGCACACGAGCGAGCCAGAGGTCCGGCGCGAAGGTGATTTCTGGCGCCTCTGGCGCACCACGCGCCACGAGGTCAGCAACGGACACTCGATCCTGCGGCGGCGCGTGCGGCACCTCAACGACTTGCGCCCGCGCGGTGGGCACCACCGCCAGCACCCCGAGCAGACAACTCGCTTTGCGTGTGAAATGCACACCGTGAGCGTACCGATCATCCAACGGCCTCCCGGTGCGATTGCGCTTGGTCCGCGCGCGTGGGTCGTCGAACGCGACCTCTCGTTCACCTTCTCGCGCTCGGGCGGTCCGGGCGGCCAGAATGTGAACAAGGTCGAGTCGCGCGTGCAGTTGCGAGTCGCGCTCTCGGCGATCAAGGGACTCCATGACGCCGGGCGCGCGAGGCTCGCCGACATGGCGCACGCGCACTTGATCGGTGGATTGGGTGATCCCGACGCCGCGCTCCAGTTCACCGCCAGCGAAGAACGGTCGCAGCGCGCCAACAAGGAGGCGTGCATGGAACGGTTTCACGCGCTCGTGCTGCTCGCATCGACGCCGCCGAAGGTCCGCAGAAAGACACGACCCACACGAGGCTCGCGCGAACGACGCCTCGAAGGCAAGCGCATCCAGGGCGAAAAGAAGTCTCGACGGCAGGATCCGTGAGACAGCCGACAGTCCGTTCAGCGAATCTGGACCTGCCCACTCCCCTTGGCGACGCAGCCGATGATGGCCGCGCGCTCGCCCGCGTTCGTGAGCACCCTGAGCGCGGTCTTCGCGTGCTCGGGCCTGACGACCACGGTGTATCCGATGCCCATGTTGAACACGCGAAACATCTCCTCGCGTGACACGCGACCGTGCGAAGCGAGGAACGGGAAGATCGCTGGCGGTGTCCAGGCGGACGAGTCAATCAGCGCGTCGAGTTTCTCCGGCAGGGAGCGGCAGACATTCCCGGGGAGCCCCCCGCCGGTGATGTGCGCCATCCCAGAAACTGCCTTCGACTTCGCTGTCGCCTCGACGAGCCTCACGATCGACTTCGCATAGATGCGTGTGGGTTCGAGCAGGATGTCGCCCAGCTTGCGCGCGCCGAGCCCCGCGTACTTGCGGCCGAGGTCGAGCTTGGCGTCCTTCACGATCCGGCGGACCAACGAGTAGCCGTTGGAGTGCACCCCTGAACTTGCGAGGCCGATGATGAGATCGCCCTTCTTCACGCGCGAGCCATCGATGATCGCGCCGAGTTCGACGACACCCACGCAGAACCCGGCGATGTCGAAGTCGCCGGGCTTGTAGATGTCGGGCATCTCTGCGCACTCGCCGCCGATGAGCGCGCAGCCGGCAAGTTCGCAACCGCGCGCCACCCCCTCGATCATGGCCGCCGTCTCCTTTGGCTTGAGGCGCGAGAGGCCGAGGTAGTCAAGGAAGAAGAGCGGTTCTGCCCCCTGCACGATGAGGTCGTTGACATTCATCGCCACGCAGTCGATCCCAACCGTGTCGTACACGCGCCGCTGCGCCGCGAGGAGCACCTTCGTCCCCACCCCGTCAGTGCACGCCACGAGCACGGGCTTCTTGTAGTTGCGCTTGAACAGTCGGGTGTTCGTGTCGAGTCGGAAGAGCGCGGCGAACGCCCCGTGGCGACCCATCACGCGCGGACTCATGGTGCGCGCAAGAACAGGCTTGATGAGTTCGACGACTTCGTCGCCCGCGTCGATATCCACACCCGAGTCGCGGTAGGTCAGCCCCTTGGCAATGGTCGCGGCGGTCATTCGGCCATTACACACGATCCGCGGCCTCCGCGGTTATCCTTCTCGACCCATGTCCATCCTGATCGACGGATCCACTCGGGTGATTTGCCAAGGCATCACGGGCGCGGCGGGCGCCTTCCATACCAAGGGGTGCCTTGAGTACGGAACAAAACTGGTCGGCGGCACAACGCCAGGAAAGGGCGGCCAGCGCGACTCGAACGGACTTCCGGTCTTCGAGACCGTTCACGAGGCTGTGAAGGCAACTGGCGCTGAGGCGTCGATGATCTTCGTCCCTCCGCCGTATGCAGGCGATGCGATCATCGAGGCCGCCGACGCTGGCATCTCCACCATCTGCGCCATCACCGAGGGGATTCCGGTGCAAGACATGATCCGAGTGAAGGCGATTCTCGCCCGGTACCCGCGCACAATCCTCATTGGCCCCAACTGTCCGGGCGTGATCACCCCGGGGCGCCGTGTGCGCGACGGCGTCTTCGAAGGAGGATGCAAGATCGGCATCATGCCCGGCTACATCCACCTCCACCGAGTGGACGCGCCGAGCACGAACGCTGTCGGCATCGTCAGCCGCTCGGGAACGCTTACCTACGAGGCCGTCTGGCAGTGCTCGGCGCGCGGCATCGGGCAGTCGACCTGTGTCGGGATCGGTGGCGACCCGGTCAAGGGCCTCGACTTCATTGGCGTCGTGGAAATGTTCGCGGCCGACCCAGAGACGAGTGCAATCGTGATGATCGGCGAGATCGGCGGGACGGCGGAGGTGGACGCCGGTCGGTGGATTCGCGCCCATTCTCGCAAGCCTGTCATCGCATTCATTGCCGGCAGAACCGCACCCCCGGGGCGGCGGATGGGCCACGCTGGGGCGATCATCGCCGGCAAGGATGACACCGCGCAGTCGAAGATCGAAGCGCTCGAAGCGTGCGGCGTGCTCGTCGCGCGCAGCCCCGCAGACATTGGCGCGTTGACGGCGAAAGCGCTGGGCGTTGACGCCGCCGTCGTCGGAGCGGCGTGAGTCTCCGCTATCTTGGAAGGATGTCCACGGTTCGCACCACGATCGCAGTGGTTGCCTCGCTCGCGTGCGTGCTCGGCGCTTTCGCCGGCGAGCCAACGGCGGCACCCCACACGGAAAAGGGTCACCTCTACGACCGCGTTGCTGTCATCGGTGCCAGCGCGTCCGACGGGTTTGGCGTCGTCGTCAAGGAAGCACCCGGACCCGAGGGAGCACCCCGCGCGGCCGAGCACTTGAATCTCGCGAAGATTCTGCGCCATGCGGCGCCCAAATCGGAGGGCGCTCCAGTCATCCACCACTACGCGAGCGGGTTTTTCTTCGCGAGTCCTGGCACCGTCGGACGAGGTGAGATTGACCGCGCGCTCAAGGCCCACCCAACGCTGGTGATCGCTCTCGACTACCTCTTCTGGTGGGTGTATGGCACCGTCGACGCCTCGGGTGAACCCATGCGCGACGAGGCCGCGCGCGTGGCCAACCTCGAATCGGGACTGGCGCAGCTCGATCGCGTTCTCGCTGATGGCATTCCGGTCGTTGTCGGTGATCTTCCGAACATGCGCGACGCCACCGGAAGGGTGCTGTCGAAGGCGCAGGTGCCCACCGCTGAAACGCTCGCAACGGTCAACGCGCGCATTGCGGAGTGGGTTGGCTCGCGCCCGGGAGCACGGCTCTTTCCGCTCGCGTCGCTCCACCAGGCCCTCAAGCGCGGCGAGAGGATTGTCCTCGCCGGCGAAACATGGGACCCCGCCAAGTGGGGTCGATTCGTGCAGTCGGACGAACTTCACCCAACCTTCGCCGGCGCCGTCGCGATCGCTTCGGGAATCGCCGAGCGAGCACGGGAGTTCGACCCTGAGTCACCAACGCCGTGGCGATTCGACCCCGATGCGATCCGCACCACCGCGCTTCAGCAGGCTCGTGAGAAGCCCGGGGCTTCAGAGCCTCAGCGAATCGCGCCGTAGACCTCTCGCACCTTCGTGCGCAGCGGTCCGTCGGGCGTGCGATTGATCCATGGCGCAACGGCCGCGCGTGCGGCATCTGCCCCCGATACGCGTGCCATCTCGGGGGCGAGCCGACCAAGGTCGACGGCCGGCCGCTCCGCCCGCGCCTGTTCGGCGAACCACGAGAGGAGCGCCGCATCCTTGCAGCCACCAAAGAGCGGCGTCCATAGTTGCCAGAGTTGATCTTGCTCGATGGGGGTTGGCGTGTCGAGTGCGCGATACGCAGCGACGAAGTCTTCGGCTCGGCGCGCCCGAAAGAGCGCACCCAGTGCGGCGCGTGCGCATGCGCTCGCGTGCGCGGGCCCCTTCTGCGACGCGAGCGTCCACACTTGCACCGCGAGCGCATCGTCACCCGAGACCACAAGGTCGCCGAGAGCGCGCGCAAAATCTACCGGCGCGCCTGATGACTTTGCTGCCACGAGCGCCTCCCGTGCGAGCGCCTTCACATCTCGCTCGTGGCGTGCCGCATCAAGGGGAGGCGCCGCCGCGCGCTGTGGAAGCGGCTGCGCGGGCGGGATCGTCACCATGAGCGGGTCGCCCAGTGTTGTCACTCGCCAGGTGGCGTCGTTGGGTCCTTCGCCCCATCGCGCGGCAACAAGAAACGGGACATAGTTCGCCAGTCGCTGCGACATGATGACCGGCGGCACGAACGCGAGCAGGAACGGTTCGAAGACGCTGCCCGCGTAGGCGTACGCGCCGTGCTCGAGCCAGCGACCGCCGACGGTCGAGCGCGCCCCAGGGCTCGTCAGACTCCATGAATGGATGAGGTGCAGCGCCATCGGACGATTCGGGATCGCCACATCCTCGGGATAGCACAAGCCGCTCGGAAACATCTCGAAGAAGTCCATGTTCCCCTTCGTGTTCATCAGGAGGACATCGCTGGGAAAACCGCCCATCAGCATGTTGCCCCATGCCACCGAAGTGGCCTGCATCTGCGTGAACGGCTCGACCGCGAACCCGGCCTGCGCGAGCATCGGCGTCGCTTCGGTGAAGGCGTACTTCGTCCAGTCGCCTGTCGCAGGGTAGGTGTCAATCTCCCAGATGCTCTTGGGTGAGAGGAACAGACTCGACATCGCAACGAATGCGCCGCGCGCCTCGCTGCCGAAGATCCATCCTGCGATGGCCCAGCGCAACCCATCGTCGTTTCGGCACAGCGCGTCGGTCACCGCGACCGGCTCGCCCGACTTGACAGGGGCGCCGCGCGGCGGCGACCACTTCGTCGAGTTGGTCACGACAGCCTTGACCGCGACCGTGCGAGCGATCGTCACCGCATCGATCGCGTCGCCCAGTGAGGAGTACGGGAGCGTCGTCACCTTGGCCGCGTCCTCGACGGCATTCGAGAGCGCCGTCATCTGCTCCAACGAAAGCGTTGCGTCCTGATTGCCGTAGTCGCCATCAAGCCAGAGGAGCGCCTGGCCGTGCCCCGCGGCGAGCGCGACCCCAGCGGTCCACGACGGATCATCGACGCTCGTCAACACGAGACCCGTTGGCTCGAACTTGACGGCGGCGAAGGCCTGGGCGGGCGTTTCTGGTTGGACTTCACTCCCGGGCACCGTCCACGCGCGAGCGACCGCACGCCGCAACGCCGCGCGCCGCGCCTCGGGATCAGCGGGAAGCGCCGACGCCGCGTCGCGTCTCACAACACGCGCGGGAGCGAACGCGCGAATGAACATCGGCGCCAGAAAGTCATCCTCGATGAGGACGGGCCACCGTGCGCGCAACGACCAGCGCGAGATCTCGTCGAGGTAGGTCGCCGCATCCGGGACGAGCACGACCTGATCGACCACCGGAAGGCGCATCCGCACCTGCATCGATCGGATGCCCATCTGCATCGGCCACGGAATCTCGACTTTGGGCGCTTCCGCCTCCGCCACAGTGCGCGTCAACGGCGAGTCTTGCGGCGACACCCCCAACAAAGTCGCGACGAGGATCATCAACATTGCGGCCGAAGCACTCATGCGCGAAAGATAGGCGGTCGCCGATTCACGCGGCACCGCAGGCCGTCTCTCGCGAGCAACATGAACCCCGCAGTCACCCCGCGCCGAGGAGGTAACCCGCCGCCAGCGCGACGAACTCATCGGCGCTCGCGCGCGCCTGAGCAGCGCTCCATCCGAGTTCGCCCGCCATGACCTCGGCCACCCTTGGCGCACACTCACGCGCCGCGCGAGCGTCAAGCAGCAGCGCGCGCGTCCGGCGTGCCAGCACATCCTCCACGCTGCGCGCCATCTCGAAGCGCGAGGAGTACGCCGCAATTCCCAATGGGTAGGGCAGTCGCGGATGCATGAGCCCCCCCCACGACGCACGCTCGGCGCACACCCGCTTGACTTCGGCCGCGCGCGACCCGTGCCCTCTTGCCCAGTCTTCCTTCGGCATCGACGAATCTTCTCGCGCGAGATACCCGCTGATCCGCAACGATTCGGTGACGCACGGCCGATCGACGAGCCCCCCAACCTCAATGATCCGAGTCAGCGTGTCTTCGGCCATGCGGCGATAGGTCGTCCACTTGCCGCCGACGATCGAGACGAGCCCGCCAGGACTCACGACGACCTTGTGTGATCTTGAAATCTTCTTTGTGGGTCCGCCGATGCCGCCTTCATGGACGAGCGGACGCATGCCGGCGAAGACCGACAGCACATGTTCGCGCGTGGGGTCTCGCTCGAGATATCGCGAAGCATTGCGGAGAATGAACTCGACTTCGTCGGGCAGTGCGCGCGGCTCCAGTGCCGACTTCGGCATCGGCGTGTCCGTCGTCCCAACCATCACGCGACCATGCCACGGGATGACGAAGAGCACCCGGCCATCGTCGGTGTGCGGCACCATGATTGCGCGATCGCTGGGCTGAAACTCGCGCGGCAGCACAAGGTGAACCCCCTGCGCCGGTTCAATGATGGCCGTGGCGGCGGCATCGTCCATCGCACGCACCTCGTCGGCGAAGATCCCACAGGCATTCACAACAACGCGTGCGGTGATTTCGATCGCGCGGCCTGACTCGGTATCACGCACCGTTGCGCCCGTCAATGCACCTGATGGACTGCGACTGAGTGCCGTCACCTGAGCGCGATTGAGAACGACGGCACCATGTTCGGCCGCGGTCAGAGCGAGTGCGAGCGCCATCCGGGCATCGTCGAACTGGCCATCGTGGTACTCGATACTGCCGAGCAGTCCATCGCGCGCCACATTTGGGATCGCCGCGATCGTGTCGTCCACGGAGAGCATGCGGCTCGGCGCAAGATTGCGCTTGCCCGCGAGGAAGTCGTACAGCTTGAGCCCCGCGCCGTAGAACGGACCCTCCCACCAGGTGTACCTCGGCACGATGAACGCCAGGTCGTGCACGATGTGCGGCGCGTTCTCGTGCATCCGCCCGCGCTCGTGGAGTGCCTCCGTCACGAGCCCGAGGTCGAGTTGCTCGAGGTAGCGCACCCCGCCGTGCACGAGTTTCGTGCTTCGACTCGAAGTGCCTTTGGCGAAATCGTGGGCCTCGACGAGGCAGGTCGAGTACCCGCGCGACGCCGCATCGACGGCGACACCCAAGCCAGTCGCCCCGCCTCCGACAACGAGCACATCGAATGATGCCCCATCAGTCCTTGCCAGCATTGACGCTCGAGTGAACAAGCCGTTCATGATGCCGTATCCCAACCCTTGGATCGTTCGAGCGCCTTCGACCACCGCTCCCGCGCCGCGCAACGCGCTGCCTCGCCGAGCGTGGGCTCGAAGCGGCGGTCGACACGCCTGAATCCCTGCACGCTCTCGGTGTCTCGCCACACGCCCGTGGCAATCCCCGCGAGGTACGCCGCGCCGAGCGCTGTGGACTCCAGCGCGCACGGTCGTTCGATCACCGCGCCGAGAAGATCCGCCTGGATCTGCATGAGCAAGTCGCTCGCGCAGGCGCCGCCGTCGACGCGGATCGCCGTCGACGACGCGCCACCCATCGCCTCGACGACATCCACGACTTGCATCGCGATCCCCTCGAGCGTCGCCCGCGCAATGTGCGCCGTCGTCGAGCCACGCGTGAGCCCAAAGATCGCCCCACGCGCGGTGGGGTCCCAGTGAGGCGCCCCGAGTCCCGTCATCGCCGGCACGACGACAACTCCTGCCGAATCCGTGACCGAACCGGCCAGCGCATTGACTTCCGGCGCGCCGCGGATGATGCGAAGTCCATCCCGCAACCACTGGATCGCCGCACCGCCCATGAAGACACTCCCCTCGTGCGCATAGACGGTGCGCTCGCCGCGCAGCCTCCACGCGGCCGTCGTCAGCGCGCCGCGCGGCGCGTGCTTCCGATCGCTTCCGGCGTTGCGTAGGAGAAAGCAACCGGTGCCGTAAGTGACCTTGTACTCACCGACCTCGTGCGCGCCCTGCCCGAAGAGTGCCGCCTGTTGGTCACCCACAAGGGCGGCCACCTGAGCGCCGCCCCCGAGACCCTCGACGACTGGCGCGATGACACCACTCGTGTCCACGATGGTGGGCAGCAGTTCGCGCGGGATTCGAAACACCTCGAGGAGCCACGGATCCCACTCCAGCGAGTCGAGGTTCATGAGCATCGTGCGGGACGCGTTGGAAACATCCGTCGCGTGCACCGCGCCACCTGTGAGCTTCCACAAGAGCCACGAGTCGATTGTCCCTGCGGCGAGTTCGCCGCGCCCCGCGCGCTCGCGTGCCCCCGGCAGGCTGTCGAGCAGCCACGAGAGTTTCGACGCGGAGAAGTACGGATCGAGCGTGAGCCCCGTCCGCGCCATGATCGCGTCCTCAAGCCCACGCGCGCGTAGTGCGGCCATCGCGGAAGCCGTGCGACGATCCTGCCAAACGATCGCGCGAGCCAGCGGGATTCCTGTCGCGCGTTCCCACAGCACGATCGTCTCACGCTGGTTGGTGATCCCGATCGCGGCGACGGGCCGTCCGCCGAGACCCGCGACGACCTCTTGAAGCGTGGCCTTCTGCACCGACCAGATTTCCTCCGGGTCGTGTTCGACCCATCCTGGCGTGGGCATGTGCTGGGTGAATTCGCGCTGTGCCACTGCTGCGATCTGGCCATCGGCACCAACCGCGAGCGTCCGTGCGCTGCTTGTTCCCTCATCCATGACGAGCACGACCGGATCACTCATGGGCCGTGTGCTACCTCACTCCGGCGGCGCGCTGCTGCGACTCGTCGAGTGTGCTCTTGAGCCGCATCTGGAGTTGATCACGCGCCGCATCGCGCGCGAACGCGTACCGCTGCATGTCTTCGATGTGTGCCACGATCTCCTGCGAGGTCGACCCTCCGGCCGACTGTCCCGCTGCATCCGCCTGCATGATTTTCACCATGGACTCGATCGCGGCCTCGCGCTGCCTCGTGTAGTCATCGCGAGCCACCTTGAGCGCGGTGCGCTGTTCTTCGCGAAGATCTGCGAGCGCCAACCCCCGTTCGAGCGCCTCCGCCGCCGGTTCGGCATCGTTGTACGCGGCAAAGTACGCATCGCGCAGGTACGCGCGCTCAACCGCCCGCCGCTCCGACTCGTCGAGGACAGCCAAGGCGGCATCGAGCGCCTCCCGCTGTGCCCGCGCCTTGGCCTGCGCTGCGGCGAGGCCGGCACCCATCACGGCGTCGGTCCGCTTGGTCGCCTCGCGACGCGCCTGTGTCCACATCGTGGCATCGTTGAGCTTCGCGAGGCTTGCCTCCATCAATTCGTTGACCGCGCGGTCGCGCCAGAGACTGGTCAGGATCGAGTCGACGCCGTGCGCCGTCCGATCAAGTGCCTCAAGCCGCCCCTCGAGTGCCGTTGCGACTTTCGCGCAACTCCTCGGCGACAACTTGACCGACACGAGCGCGAGCGCGACATTCGCGTTCTCCTCGCCGCCGGTGCGGCGATCGAACACTGAGTCGAGTTCGGGAGTCCGCTCGCCGACCACCCGCGCGGACTTGAGGAGCGCGATGGTGGCCCGGTGCTCCTGGCCATCAATGACCGCTTCGAGGTCCGCGAAAAACCTCGACTCGATCTCGCGCCTCTCGCGCCGCGCCCCGAGCGAGGACGACATCATCGCCGTGATCGACTCCTCGCTCAATGGCTCGCCATGTTCTGCGGCCTCGGCTCCGGATACCCGCGCCCGAACTTGCGCGATCGTGAGGAGCCCCTCCACCTTTGGGGCGACCTCGCGCGCCCATGCCTCGACATAGTCGCGCATCAGCGCTTCCAAGATCCCGCGCTGCGCGGCGGTCAGCCCGAGCGCGCCGACAATCCGATCGGTCCACTCGGGACCCATCGGCGCAACGCCGAAGAGGCTCTCGCCGGCACTCGGAAGGCGCGGCACGACCGCTGGCGCTGCCGTAGGCACCGAGTCGTCCGAGGCAACCGGTCCCTCCGCTCGAGCCGGCCCCGCCGTGCGCAGAGGCACTTCTCCTTCTCCGAGGAATGTGTCGGACTCCTCATGGGTGCCGACCTTCGCTAAGAGCGCCGGAGCGTCGGGGCCGACCGCATTCTCGATTCGGGCGAGCGCCTGCTCCGCCGCCTCATCGCGACGATGCTGGATTTCTTCGACCTTGGCCGAGTAGACCGCATGCGCCGCCTCGTCGTACGCACCGACCTGCTCGCCGGAAGCATCGCCGTAGGCATCCTCGACCTTGACCTGCTCGGCCATGAGCCTCGTGTCGAGGGCCTCCCACATCGCGAATTCCTGTCGAATCGCCTCGCGCTGCGCGTCGGAGAGTGACTTCAGCCGAATCAACCGCGACGAAGACGCTTCAACTCCGAACCCCGACGGATCGCGAATGGATGGGTACGCGAGCGCGAGATACGCGAGGTTGAATCGCCGCGCCCAGTCGGCATCGTGTTGGGTCAGCGCCGCCCGCACGGTGCGTGCAGCGCGCGAGTTGCTCTCTCGGAGTGAGCGCCCCGGACGCACCGTCGCCTTGAACGCCTCGACCATCGCCTGCTTCGTACGACTCGTGTAGGCGTCCAACGCGTCATCGTCGGCCTGGGCGGGATCTGGCTGCGGAATCCCCTCAAGCTCGCGCGCGAGCAGCGCCATGCTGTTCGCGGCGGCATCCGCGAACTCTCGCAGGAGCCGCGTCTGTCGCTGGTCGTAGTCGCCGAGCGCCGCCTCGCCCACTTCAATGATCGCACGGTTCGTCGTCGGCGGCGCTGGCGAGTCCATGGCACGAAGGATCGAGGCGACATCGGCGATGACGCTCGGCAACGCGATCCCGCGGGCGACCCCGGTGGCCAACGCCTCGCGATCGCGCATCGCCTCGGCACGCGACACCCTACTTCGATCGCCCTCGGGAAACTGCGCGCGGATCTCCGCGAAGAAGCGGGCGTCAAGTTCCGCGGCCGCGCGACGCGCCGCGAGGTAGGCGCGGACCCACTTGGTGACTTCAGCGGCGTTGGCCCCCGTCGTCTTCACTTCCTCGAACAGCGCGTGTGTGCGCTCCTGCACCTTCTCGATTTCCTGGGCCCGAAGTCGTGCGCATTCCTCGAGGTACTTCGTGTGCAACGCCTCGATCGCCGTCCACTGGGCGCGCGGGTCCACCCCGCTGCGCTCGAGCAACTGAGACACTTCCGCCGCGGTCATGGGATCGGCAAAGTTCCCCGATGTCCCCTGCGCCACGGCGAGCCGGGCCGCCACGAAGGCGAGCACGGCGCACGCGGCCTGCGCGAGGAGCCTCGGCGTCACCCCACAAGCGTACCGCTTGGGTGCGTCCTGCTCTCAGTGGCCGATGTATCTCGCGTAGATCCTGAGCGCCGCCTCGGGCTCGCTTGATCCATGCACGATGGCGCGACCATCCGCGAAGATCGTGAGCTCGTACCGACCGCCGTCAGGCGTCGACTCGCCGCTCAACTCTCCGCGCAGGCGCCCCGCATCGATCGTGAATGATCCGTGCGGAGTGAGCCTCGTTTGCAGGAGCGCGAGGTCGATGCCGCCTGAGCCGCTGGGCAGTACCTGCACAGAGTTCCGACCGCACAGCGTTGCCGTGCGTGTGGCGCGCGAACCGCAGAGGAAGTCCCTGCGCCCGAGGGCGCACGCCGGGCATTCGGGTGATCGAGCGCCCACGCCGAGTGCGATGCGCGTCGAGGTCCCGACCGAGAGGTCGAAGCCCACGAGAGCACGATCTGCTTCGCAAGGCACACCCGCAAGCAGGCGGATCGCGATCGACATCGCGTGGCCCGCTGCCAGCGCGATCGCGGGGCCGAACACGCCGGCGCGGTCGCAAGTCGGCGCGCTCCCTGGCGCGGGCGGCTCGGGAAACAAACACCGAAGGCACGGGCCCGCACCCGGCAGGACCGGGAAACACAAGCCTTCGTATCCCACAGCGGCGCCGTACACATAGGGGATTCTCATCTCGAGCGCGAGGTCGTTGAGGAGATACCGTCCCTCAAAGTTGTCGAGGCCATCGATGAGGATCGACGCCCCCTCTGCATACGAACGCGCGTTCTCAGACCGGAAGTCATCAACCCATCCACGCACTTCGCACGCGGGATCGATCGCCCGCACACGACGCGCGGCCGCCTCCGCCTTGGGCACCGAACGACGAGCGTCATCATCAACGAAGAGTGACTGCCGCTGGAGATTCGATTCTTCGACAACATCGCGATCAATGAGCGTCAGCCGCCCGACGCCCGCACGCACAAGGAGGTCAATGCTCGCGCCCCCGAGCGCCCCACAGCCCACGACGACAGCATGAGAGCGCCGAAGCCGGACCTGCGCCTCCTCAGAAAACCCAGGGAGGATCATCTGCCGATGGAAGCGCGGGATCTCGCCGCTCACACGAGTTGGCTTACCACGCGAAGTGGGCGAACGCCTTGTTGGCGTCGGCCATCTTGTGCGTGTTCTCGCGGGTGGTCACAGCCTTGCCCTCGTTCTTCGCCGCCTCGAAGAGCTCCTTCGCCAGTCGCAGCGCGACGGGCTTGCCCTTCTCGCCACGAACGGCCTCGAGGATCCAGCGGAAAGTCAGCCGCTGCGCGCGACGCTTGTTGAGCGGCATCGGCACCTGGTAGTTGGCGCCACCGACGCGCTTGGATCGCACTTCCACGGATGGTCGAACATTGTCGCACGCCTTGTGGAAGAGCTCGATTGCGGTCTTCGGAAGCGTCTCTGACTTCTCCTTGTCGAGACGGTTCTGGATCATGTCGAAGGCGTCATAGACGACGCGCTGCGCCGTGGCCTTCTTCCCCCCGTACATGATGCAGTTGATGAACTTCGCAACCATGATGTCCTGATAGCGGGGATCAGGCTTGAGTTGCGATTCGCTGGCGGTGAATTGCTTGGGCATGGATGACTCCTTGGGGGCTCGCGTGCTGGCGCACGATTTGTTCACCGAGTCGCATGGAGACTGGAGCTCCGGAGTGGCGCGGCTCGATTACTGCCTAGCGCACGGGAACATCCCGCGCGCGCGGATGTAGATCACTTCTTCTTGGCGGCCACGGCCTTTCGCTTGACGCCGTAGAGCGAGCGGCCCTTCTTGCGGCCATCGACGCCGAGGCAGTCGAGGGTGCCGCGCACCACGTGGTAGCGGACGCCGGGAAGATCGCGGACGCGGCCACCGCGCACAAGCACGATCGAGTGCTCCTGCAGGTTGTGCCCTTCGCCGCCGATGTATGCGGTGACTTCACGCCCGTTCGAGAGGCGAACTCGTGCCACCTTGCGCAGCGCCGAGTTGGGCTTCTTCGGGGTGACGGTCTTCACTTGGAGGCAGACGCCACGGCGCTGCGGACATGCGGCCAGGTCGGTGACCTTGCTCTTGGTAGCAGGGTCGCGGCGCGGCTTGCGAACGAGTTGATTGATGGTCGGCATTTCGTGTGGACCCTGAGTCGGGTCGGTGACGATACCGAACCCACGCCGCAAAGGCAACTCGGGTGTCGCGTTCCTTGACAGATGATGGTCGATCGGTAGACTCTTTCCCCTGCCCAGTTCGGGCGATTGAGGACCTCCAGACATGAATCCAGTATTCCGAACCTCCCCTGGGCGCACCCGCCGTCGTCGCAACCATCAGGCGCTCCGCGCCACCCAGACCGTCCTCTGCCCCAACTGCGGCGCTGCAAAGCGTCCGCATTGCGCCTGCTCGGCGTGCGGCTATGTCCGACCCGGGCTCCAGCTCAAGGGGTTCTCGCAGTCAACCGGCTGAGAGCCTGAACGATGCGAATCGGCATCGATGTGATGGGTGGCGATAACGCCCCCGACGAGATTCTCAAGGGGTGCTTTGCCGCTCTGCCAAAGCTAGGGGTCGACGACAGACTCGTCCTCGTGGGTGACGAGTCGCTCATTCGCGAGGCGATCGCCGAGCGCGGCGGCGATACCTCGAAGCTTGAGGTAGTCGGCACCACCGAAGTCATCGGGATGGACGAGTCGCCGGTCGAAGCCGTGCGCACGAAGAAGGACTCATCCATCGTGCAGATGGGTCGGATGGCCTCCCCCAAGAGCGAAGGGCGACTCGACGCGGTGATTTCCGCGGGCAATACTGGTGCCTGTGTCGCCGCAGCGCAGCTTCACATGCGACGACTTGACGGCGTCATCCGACCCGGCATTGCTGTCACCGTGCCGACCTTCGCCGGGCCGATCGTGCTCATCGATGTCGGCGCCAACATCGAACCCAAGGCGGCGCACCTCGCGCAGTACGGTGTGATGGGATGCGTCTATGCGAGCAAGGTGCTCGGGGTCAAGAATCCGCGTGTCGCCATCATGAATGTCGGCGGCGAGGAGCAGAAGGGCACTCAGGAAGTGCGCGATGCACGCGATCTCCTGCGCGCGACCGACTCGATCAACTTCACCGGCTTTGTTGAGGGGCGCGGGGTCTTCAACGGCGAGGCCGATGTGGTGATTACAGACGGCATCGTGGGAAATGTGATGCTCAAGCTCGCCGAGGGGCTTTCCGCAGGGATCTTCAAGGCACTCGCCAAGGAAGTGTTCGCCATCGACCCGAGCCTGGCGTCGCGCCTTGAGCCGGTGGTGAAGAGCATCTACTCCAAGTACGACTACCACGAGTACGGCGGAGCGCCGCTGCTTGGGGTCAACGGTGTCTGCCTCATCTCGCACGGGTCGAGCGTCTCGCGCACAATCATGAACGCGATCTTCCGGGCGCACAACTTCATCGACCTCGGGGTGAACGAGACGATCGTGCAACGGTTGGCGGCGGCGAGCCATCTCGTCGCATGAGCGCCACCGCCCACGGGTTCGGCGCGCGGATCGTCGGCACCGGCTCATGTGTGCCGCAACGGGTCGTCAGCAATCATGAACTCGCCGCAAGGATCGAGACGAGCGACGAGTGGATCGAGCAGCGCACGGGAATCCGCGAGCGGCGGATCTGCAATCTGGAACACGAAGGCACATTCACGATGGCGCGTGATGCGCTCGGTCGTGCACTTGACGCGGCCGGGGTCAAGGGCTCCGACCTCGATCTCGTCATCGTCGGCACCGTGACGGGCGAGATGGCATGCCCATCGGTGGCCGCACGGGTCAGCGCGGCTGTGGGAGCCGCTCCCGCTGCCGCGTTCGATGTCAACGCAGCCTGCTGCGGATTCGTCTACTCCATGACGATTGCTGACACGATGATTCGCTGCGGCCGCGCGAAGACAGTTGGCGTGATTGGCGCGGATGCGATGAGTTCCATCGTCGACTGGGACGACCGCCGCACCTGCATCCTCTTCGGTGATGCTGCAGGGGCTGCGATTCTGCGGCGTGACGACGATCCGCGCTACGGGTGCGTGTACCAAGCGCTCGGCGGCGACGGACGGCAGTGGCAGTCGCTCTACATCCCCAGGCGACCGCAGGAGGTTCCACCAGCCGATCAAGATGACACCACCAAGCTCGGATGCCTCCGAATGGACGGGAAGGCGGTGTTCCGCTTCGCCGTCAGCAAGTTCCGCGAGGTGATGGAAGACGCGCTCACGAAGACCGGGCTCACCAACGAGACCATCGGCCAAGTCATCTGCCACCAGTCAAATGCGCGCATCATCGAGGCCGCACGCGAAAAACTCGGGCTCGAACACGACAAGGTCCACATCAACATCGACCGCTTCGGGAATAGTTCAGGCGGGAGCGTGGGCCTGTGCCTCGACGAACTTTGGCGTGCCGGGAAGATCGAGAAGGAACGGCCGTTCATGATGGTGGCCTTCGGCGGCGGCCTCACATGGGCCAGTGGTGTGTGGCGCGCCTAGGAGAGTTCAATGACAGCCAACGCGATCGTCCTCTGCCCCGGACAGGGAGCGCAAGCATCCGGGATGGGTGCGGCGTGGCACGCCGCGAGTCCCGAGGCCGCGCGGGTGTTCGCTGCGGCTGACGCCGCCATCGATCTCTCGCGCGTGGGCGGCACGCTCTCGTCGATCTGCTTCGGCGGCGCGGCCGAGACCGTGAACCGCACCGATGTCAGCCAACCCGCGCTCTACGCATGCGCGGTCGCTTCGCTCGAAGCGATGAAGGCCAGCGGCGTCATTGGCGCCATCGACTGCTGCGCTGGACTCTCGCTTGGCGAGTACACCGCGCTTCACATCGCAGGCGCGTTCTCGTTCGAGGACGGCGTGCGGCTCGTGGCGTTGCGCGGCCAGTTCATGCAGGAGGCCGCGGAGGCGAGCCGCGGCGGCATGGTCGCCCTGATCGGTGCTGACGAGGCCAAAGCGCAGCAGGTGTGCGACACCGCATCACAGGGCGAGGTCCTCGTCTGCGCCAATTTCAATGCTCCGGGCCAAATCGTTCTATCGGGCCATGCGGCAGCATGCGACCGCGCGCTTGAGGCCGCGGCAACCGTTGGGTGCCGGGCCACACGACTCCAAGTCGCGGGCGCATTTCACTCACCGCTCATGGAACCCGCGGCGCTGCGAATGGCGACCGCACTTGATGCCGTGGCGTTTTCTCCCCTTTCGATGGATGTCTGGAGCAATGTCACTGCCGCACCGCACCTGCGCAACGACCCCGTCACGCTCCGGAAACTTCTGGTGCAGCAGATCGTCAGCCCCGTAAGATGGAGCCAGAGCATGGCGGCGCTTGGTGCGTCGCTCCAAGGTTGCCCCGTGCGGCCCTCCTTCCACGAGCTAGCTCCTGGAAGCGTGCTCAAGGGTCTGATGCGCCGGATCGACAAGAGTATTGAGGTGACAAGCCATGACAAGCCGGACACGCCTGCCTGAACAAATCTCGTTGCGTATCGGATGCACGGTGGCGCTCGCCGTTGGCACCGTCTGCCTCTCGACGGGCTGCGAAGAAGATGCCCCGCCTCCAGTCGTTGTTGTCCCCGCTCCACCGCCGCCTCCCCCGCCGCCACCGGAGCCGACCGTCAAGTCGATCGCGGAGCTCATGAAGGAACTCAACATCGACCCCAAGGTCGAACTCCCTGAGGAGCGCGCCCCGGAGACAACCGAGGAACGAGTTGCGGTCCTCCTCTTCTGGAACGCCTTCGCCAAGGGCGACGCGCCGTACGCATCGTCGCAGATGGGCACGGCAGACAAGCGCGTTCTCGACGGGATCCAAAAGTCTGGACACTGGGCGAACGCGACGACGAAGATCGAACGGATCGAAGTGCAGTGCGCCAACGATGGAGAAGGATTCTCGACCCTCGGCGTGCTCACGCTCGGCGCCTCAGAGGAGCAACCCCTCCTTTGGGATGTCACGCTCAACGAGGCCAACGCCGCCACATTCACGGCATTTGCGGGTCCGCCTGACATCTTGGATCACCTGAGCGGCGAAAACTGGATCGAGGCGTGGAAGAAGTATGTCAACGGCCTCTTCGAGAAGTACGCCAATCTCCCTGACGAGGAAGTCGAAATCCCTCAGGAGAATGTGCAACTTGCCGAAAGCGACGATGCCGCGCCGACTCCCCCCGCCGACGAAGGCGGAGGCGGTGGAGCAGGTGGCGGCGGTGCGCCTATGCGCAAGCGCCCGACCGGTCCGCCCGAACGCGGTCCAGTCGGTCCATCTCCGGGGCGCTGAGCCTCGGTCGCACTTACATCCCGAGTCCGCCGTCCACTTGCAGGACATGTCCGGTGACATAGCCGGCTTCGTCGGAGGTCAGGTACGCGGCGGCGGCCGCGATGTCGTCGCCGACGCCGAACTTGCGCACCGCGATCGCGGGGAGCACGCTCTCCTTCAGCGCCGTGGGCAGCACACTCGTCATGTCCGACTCGATGAAACCGGGGGCGATCAGATTGGCCGTGATGCCCTTCCCGCCGAGCTCCTTCGCCACCGACTTTGTCAGCCCGATCAGGCCAGCTTTCGCGGCGGAATAGTTGGCCTGACCCGGATTCCCCGTGATCCCTGAGACCGAGCCGACATTGACGATGCGACCGAAGCGACCACGCATCATGGGGCGCGCCGCAGAGCGGCACGCGACGAATGCGCTCCTGAGATTGACACGGATGACATCATCGAAGTCCTCGTCGCTCATCCGCAGGATGAGGCCGTCGCGCGTGATCCCCGCGTTGTTCACAATGATGTCGAGTCGCCCGTGCCGCTCGGCGACGGTCTCGATGGCGGCGGCAAGTGCCGCACCATCGCCGACATCGCACACAGCCGTCTCGATGCTGCCGCCGGCTGCCGAAATCGTCGCGGCGAGCGCAGCGAGTTGCTCCTCGTTGCGCGCGATGCCGACAACATGCCGGCCATCGCGCGCGAGTCGCATTGCGACGGCGCGCCCGATTCCACGACTAGCCCCGGTGACGATGGCGACTCGCTTCTCGATAGCAGACTCCTTCTGAGGGTGCGGGATCATAACTCTTGCGTTCTTGCGCGCTCGCGCATCACCTCGTTCTCCCCGCGTCCAACTCAAGGGAGAGGATTCGCTATACTCCCGCGACGGCGATCGCCGATTGTTTCCCGTCCGAATCCCACTCGATCCAAGGCCCATTGAGGAGCTAACCAGTGACTGAAGCCGAGATTGAATCCAAGGTGATCGCCATCGTTGCCGAGCAGATGGGGGTCGATAAGACCGAAATCAAGCGCGAGACGAGCTTCGCCACCGACCTCAACGCCGACAGCCTCGACATCGTCGAACTCGTGATGGAGTTCGAGGACCAGTTTGGCACCTCCATCCCAGACGAGCAGGGCGAAAAGATCAATACCGTTGGCGCTGCCATCGACTACATCAAGTCGAATTTTGGCTCCGGGCCCAAGGGCGACGCCGCGAAGACGGCCAGCTGACAGCAACTCAGGCGCTCGGTGCGGACACTCACTCTTCGAAGGGTTGTTGTGACGGGTTTGGGCGCGATCGCGTCCGCGGGAAACAGCGTTGCCTCACTCTGGGACAACCTTGTCCATGGTCGATCTGGGATCGACACCATCACGCTCTTTGATGCGAATGCTGACTGGGGAGTGCGATTCGCAGGTGAAGTGCGGGATTTCGACTTTTCAACGGTGACTGACGCGCGTGAGGCGCGGAGGTTCGATCGGTTCGCTCTGCTTGGCTTGGGGGCGTCGCTCGAAGCGTCGCGCGACTGCGGATTCGACTTCGCGTCGGGCGATGCGTATCGACGGGGCGTCGCGCTTGGCTCAGGAATCGGCGGCATCGGCACCATCGAGATGGGCATTCGGTCCATGCTGCAAGCCGGATGCAAGAAGATCAGCCCGTTCACCGTACCGAGACTCATGGGCAATGCGGCCGCTGGGCAAGTCTCGATCCGGCTCAACCTGAAGGGGACGAACATTTCCTGCGCGACCGCGTGCGCGTCGGGGTCACACGCGATCGGCACGGCGTTCCAACTCATCCAGCGCGGCGATGCGGACCTCATGGTCGCCGGCGGTGCAGAGGCGGCGGTCACTCCACTGTGCATCGGTTCGTTCGCCTCCATGAAGGCCCTCTCGACACGCAACGATGCGCCGAAACTTGCGTCGAGGCCATTCGACAAGGACCGCGACGGCTTCGTGCTCTCCGAGGGATCCGCGGTGGTGGTCCTCGAAGATCTGGATCACGCAAGGCGACGCGGCGCACACATCTACGCCGAAGTTCTCGGGTATGGATCGTCGGGCGATGCCTTCCACATCGCCGCACCCGATGACAAGGGTGCCGGCGCGCAGCGAGCCATGGCGAACGCGCTCGATGATGCACAGCTTCCACCGAGCTCGGTGGACTACATCACGGCGCACGGCACCAGCACGCCGCTGGGCGACTCCGCTGAAGTGGCAGCCGTCAAGAACCTGTTCGGTGCCCACGCCAGAAAGCTCGCCATGAGCTCAACGAAGTCCGTCACAGGGCACGCACTCGGCGCCGCGGGGGGCATCGAGACGGTCGCGACGGTGTTGGCCATCGAGCGCGGCGTCCTGCCACCGACAATCAACCTTGACAACCCCGACGAGGGGTTCGATCTCGACTTCGTCGCCAATCACGCGCAAGAGCGCAAGGTGCAGGTCGCGATCAACAACTCGTTCGGCTTCGGTGGACACAACACATCGATCGTCCTCGGCCGTTTCAACGGCTAGTCAGGCCGCCATGCCGCGCGACCTCCCCGTCGGCAATGGTCAGATGTTGGTGGCGTTCGACGACCTCTATCGAGTCCGCGATCTCTACTGGCCCAATGTGGGAATGCCAAACCACACCTGCGGTCACCTCCAACGCTTTGGCGCCTGGGTCGACGGACAATTCGCATGGATCGAGTCGCCCGGTTGGGAGCGGGAACTGCGCTATGTCGAAGACTCGCTTGTGACACATGTTCGCCTGCGCCACGAACGCCTCGGGATCGAGCTCATCTGCCGAGACGCCGTCGACTACTGGAGCCCGGTCTACTTCCGCAGCGTGCGCGTGACGGATCTCGCCCTTCGCGCCCGCGATGTGCGGTTGTTCTTCCACCAGGATCTCTCCATCGGGGAGAGCGCCATTGGCGATACGGTCAACTACGACCCGCAGACCGGCGGCCTCGTCCACTACAAGGACAACACCTACTTCCTCTTCAATGGCTTCGGGGCGCGCAGTCACGGGATCGACACCTGGTCCACCGGGCAGAAGCGCATCCGCGACGCCGAAGGAACTTGGCGCGATGCCGAAGATGGTCTCCTCTCGCGGAATGCGATCGCGCAGGGATCGGTCGACTCAACGGTCGGATTCTCGCTGACGCTCAATCCCGCGGGGAGCGCGGAGGTCGTCTACTGGATCTGCGCGGGGCGCAACTACGCCGAGGTGAAGGGCCTTGATGACAAGGTGCGCACGAAGACGCCTCAGCGCATGCTCCTTCGCACGGAAGCCTACTGGCGGCTCTGGGCCACGAAGGAGGGGATCGACTTCACTCCACTTCCGCGCGCCGTGCGCGACCTGTGGATGCGCAGCCAACTCATCGTGCGGACGCAGATCGACAGCGGCGGCGCGATCATCGCGGCGAACGACTACGACATTACGCGCTACGCGGGCGACACCTACTCCTACATGTGGCCGCGCGACGGTGCGCTCGTCTCGTACGCGCTCGCGATGGCCGGTCAGGGCGAACTCTCGCAGGCGTTCTTCCGGTTCGCGGCCAAGGTGGTGCAGGAGCACGGCTATTTCCTCCACAAGTACAACCCGACTGGAACGCTCGCGTCGAGCTGGCACCCGTGGGTGATGGACGGCAAGCGCTCGCTGCCCATCCAGCAGGACGAGACGGCCCTTGTCCTGTGGGCGCTGCGGCGTCACTTCTGCATCTTCCGCGATGTGGAGTTCGTGCGTGACCTCTACACGCCGCTCGTGATCGAGCCGGCGAACTGGTTGCTGCGACACCGCGACCAACATGGCCTGCCGCTGCCCTCGTGGGACCTCTGGGAAGAGCGACACGGGATCCACCTCTTCACGGTCGCCGCGACGATCGGCGCGCTCGACGCCGC
>SYGQ01000211.1 GCA_005799475.1 Planctomycetia bacterium
TCCGCCTCAAAGAGTCCGTCACGGGCGATGATCGCGTCGAGAACATCCGCGCGCTCGATCGTGTACTTGAGTCCCTTCGATTTGAGGAACCGACGGAACACGGAGCACAGCGGCGCCATCGATTGCCGCAATCCCTCGGGGTTGGAGTCCCATGAACTCATCCGAGGTGCTCTGAATGAAGCAAGCCCGAAACCCATAAAGTCCGATAATGGATGTTCTGTAAAATCATGGATGGAACCGATTTTCCCTAGAAATGCGCCCGATTCGCGCGCGGGCCACCGTCACGGTGACGCCCTCGCGCGATCGCTCCACACGGCAGCAGACTCTTCGTCTCCGGCGTCGGTGGCGTAACTCCCGAGGAGCCGCGCGATGTCCCTCGCCTGCTCGGGCTTTCCAAGTTCGGTCGCTCGCTCGTAGGCAAGCGAGAGCGCCTTCATCCCATGCGCGAAGTCGCCCGCTTCCGCAGCGGCAGCGCCCGTCACTCTGTACGCGATGACTTGGAGATCCTTCGGGAGCTTCCCGATGTCATCGGGCGCAGCCTGACGCACGAGTTCGAGCGCGCCCTTGAAATCGCGGTTGCGCAAATGGGATTGCGCGGTGTAGATGCTCGCCCGACAGGCCGTCGGATGGGTGGGCTCGAGTGTCTCCTTTGCCGCACCCTGAGCTTTGGACCAGATCGCGTGAGCCTCGTCACACCTCGACTGGCCAAAGTAGAGCGAACCCAAGTTGAGCATCGTGTGGATCGTGGTGGCCGCCTTGGGGCCGGCCTGACGGCTCTTTCGCTCGATGACCTCGAGATAGAGTGATTCCGCTTCGGCGTCCTTGTCCTGAATCTCCAACGCCAACGCAAGATTGGCCATGGCGATGGTCGTGTAGGTCGCATCGGGCCCATAGCGCCCCTCAAACAGCGGAATGATCTGCCGATAGATCTGCTCGGCGTCGCCGGCACGACCGGTGTCGCGAAGAATGCTCGCAAGATTGTTGCTCGTGACGAGCGTGTACGGATGATCCGGCCCCAGCACGGCCTCCATATCCGCGATGAGCGCGCGGAATGCGGGTTCCGTCGTCGTTGTGTCGCCCATGGAACGGAGCACCATGCAGTGGTTGTTGCGCGACAGAAGCGTGTCAGACGCGCGCGGTCCGGAAACCCTCGTGCGCCTCTGGACAACATCGGTAAGGGTCGCCAGCGCCGCTTCGAACTGCCCGCTCTCGCGCTGCAACTCCCCAAGATTGTCGAATGACTGCAAGGTGGATGGATCGTCGACGCCGAGTGCCGTTCGCTTGTGTTCGGCGGCCTGTGCGTAGAGTGCGAGCGCCTCCGTGGGATTGTGCTGTTCTTCGCGCAACCACGCGAGGTTGTGCAGGGAGGACAGTGTGTTGCGGTCCTGCGGACCAAACAGCCGCCGGCGGTCCTCGTAGGTGGACTCCAGGAGAATCGCGGCCTCTTCGGTCTTGCCTGTCATCAGGAGCAAGACGCCGCAGTCGTTGCGAGCCTGCAGAAAGTCGGGGTCCTCCGGCGCAAGTTCTGTCTGGTAGAGCGCGTAGCACCGCTTGATATGTTCGAGCGCCTTGTCGTAGTCACCGATGGACTTGTAGGCAACCCCCGCCGTCTCGTGCGCGTCGGCGGCGAGCATCGCATCGTCGGCATACTCCGTGTCGATGGATCCCATCGTCTGGTCGAAGAGAAGACGAAGGAGTCGCGTGTCCATCCCCTTGGCCAAATCGGGGCTGACAGATTCGAGCATCCGTGTGTTGAAGCCGCCGAGCCGTTCGGCGCGGGCGAGTTGCCGGTTGGCCTCGACGAGCCCGTACGCCATCGCCGCGAGGCCACCGAAGAGCGCGATCACGATCATGGCCGCGGCGGCAATGCCCACCCGGTTGCGGCGGGCAAACTTGGCGAGTCGAACGCCAAGTGGTGCAGCCCGCGCCGCAACTGGCTCGTGCGAGAGCCACCTTCCGAGGTCGGCTGAGAGTGCATCGCAGGTCGGGTATCGGGATTCCGGAGCCCGCTCGAGGCAGTGCATCACGACCACATCGAGTTCGCCACGAAGGCTGCGAACAAGCGAGCGAGGCGAGAGGCCCCTCGCCTCGGCACGGGTCTCGGCCTGCGCGGATTCCACGACGCTCGCCCGATCCGTCCTCACACTTGGCGCGTCTGGGTCGAGTTCGCGGATCAGTCGCTGGACATCGGCGCCGCTCATCGAGCGCAATTGCTTCGAGTCGAAAGGCCTCAGCCCCGAAAGGAGTTCGTAGAGCACAACCCCAAGCGCGTACACATCCGAGCGCGTATCGGGTTGCACGGTGCCCAGCAACTGCTCAGGAGCCATGAACTCAATCGTTCCCACGGCGACCGAGTGTGCGTCGATGAGCGCGGAGACGGCATCCGGATCGTCCGCTAGCCTCGCGATCCCAAAGTCAATGACCTTGACCGAGGGCACGCCGTCGACTTCGCAGACGAGGATGTTCGCCGGCTTGAGGTCGAGGTGGACGATGCCCTTGGAGTGCGCGTGCTGAACTGCCGCGCAGACCTGCCGCATGAGTTCGACCCTGCCGCGGACATCAATCGTGTGGCCATCGCAGTAGTCGAGAAGTCGCTCGCCGCGCACGAACTCCATCACGAAGTACATGGCCCCCTCGGCCGTTTCGCCCGCGTCGAAGATGCGTGCCACTCCAGGGTGCTCCATCCGCGCGAGCAACCGCCGTTCGGCATCGAATCGAGCGCGAAGCCGCGGCCCGGCGGTCACGCTTCGCATCACCTTGACCGCCACCTCCCGCTTCAACGGCGCACTCTGCTCACAGAGCCAGACGGCTCCAAACCCGCCGACCCCAAGCTGACGGATCACCTTCAAGTTCGGCAGCGACGGCGGCAGCGGATCTCGGCTCGACGAGGGTTCCCAGAGCGGCCCGCTTTCGAACGATGTCATCCCTGCGCCTCGTCGGTCTGCATGGCGATCGTCGCGTTCGAGCCGAGTCCAAGCCCGAACGCCCGATGGACGACTTCGAGGGCGGTGGGTCCGTGCACCTTCTCGATGATGCAGCTGATCTTGATTTCGCTGGTGGTGATGTTGTGGATAGGGATCCCGGCTTCGCCGAGCGCGCGGAACATCCGGCTTGCGACCCCCGCGTGGACCTTCATCCCAACCCCCACCGCCGACACCTTGGCGAGCCCGACCTCGACTGACATCTCGCCGTCGCCAAGTTCCGTGAGGGTTCGGGCGACGATCTGTTTCGCATCACCCAAGTCCGCGTGTTCGACGGTGAAGGCGATCATCGTCGAGGACCCCTGTTCGGTCTGCATGATGTCGTCGACGACGATGTTCGCGTGCGCGAGCGCCGTGAACAGCGTGCCTTGCAGTCCAATACAGTTGCGGATCTGACGAATCGTCACGCGTCCCAAGTCATCTTTGAGCGCGCAACCGACGACGGCGAGTTCTTCCATGGCTTGGCTTTCTCGGGCGATCATCGTGCCCGCGTCAGGCTTCTGGCTGTGCCGGACATGAATCGGGAC
Organism: Planctomycetia bacterium; assembly: GCA_005799475.1. Classification (GTDB taxonomy): domain Bacteria; phylum Planctomycetota; class Phycisphaerae; order Phycisphaerales; family SM1A02; genus F1-60-MAGs104. Next base: position 3,509 of record SYGQ01000211.1, read on the forward strand.
CCCAAACTTCTCGCCGAACAAGACGGCGCGCGCGTGCATCACCCCGGCGCCGAGCGTGGCGAGTTCGAGCATCTCTTCGTACGAGATCCGCGGCAGTTTGCACGCCGTGCGCACGAGCCGAGGATCGGCTGTGTAGACGCCGTCGACATCCGTGTAGATCTCACAGCAGCCGCCGGTTTCAGCGACGCGCAACGCGGCCGCGAGGGCGACCGCAGTCGTGTCGCTGCCGCCCCGGCCGAGCGTCGTGATCTCCCCATCTTCAGAGAGCCCTTGGAATCCAGCGACAACCGGCACCTCGTTTCGCGAAAGGAGCCGCTCCAATCGCCCGGTATCGATGCGTGTGATCCGTCCTCGCATCGGGACGCCGTCCGTGCGAATCCCAGCCTGTCCGCCGGTCAGGCTCGTGGCTGGGCAACCGAGGTCGCAAAGCGCCATTGCGAGGAGCCCCGCCGACACCTGTTCACCGGTCGCCATCACCATGTCGAGTTCGCGACGGTCCGGCATGGGCGAAACCGATTCGGCCAACGAGATGAGCTCGTCAGTCGTGTGTCCCATGGCGCTCACGACCACGGCAACGCCGAATCCGCGTTCGCGTGCTTCGACGACGCGCGCGGCGGCGCGACGAATCCGCTCAGCGTCCGCGACGCTGGTCCCGCCGAACTTCTGCACGAGGACCGGCATTGAGCGGAGTCTAACCCTCGCTCGCCGCCGCAGTCGCTTCCCGGTCCTTGGCCTGACGTTGGATGCGGCGACGATCGGCCTCGCGCAGGATGCGTTTCCTGATGCGGATCGCTGACGGCGTGATCTCGACAAACTCCTCGGATTCGAGGTATTCGAGCGCCGACTCGAGCGTCAGCGGCCGCGGTGCCTTGAGGACGACGGTGGCCTCTTTGCTCGACTCACGAACATTGGACATCGGCTTCGCCTTCACGACATTCACATGGAGGTCATTGTCGCGATTGTGCTCACCGACCACCATCCCCTCGTAAATCACATCGGCGTTGCTCACGAACATCACCCCGCGGTCAGCAAGATTGAGGAGCGAATAGGTCGTCGCGGTGCCGGCCTCGACGGCGACCATCACGCCATTGATGCGCCGTCGCGGCGCAAACCGCACCGGGCGATACCCGCTGAAGGAGTGGTGCATGATGGACTCACCGCCGGTGGCGTTGAGGATTCTGGTGCGCAGTCCAATGAGACCGCGCGCAGGAATGTCGGCTTCGACATGCGCTCGCGTCCCCCGCATGTCGACCTTCGTAATCTCCGCCCCACGCTGGCCGAGGAGTTCGAGCGCGGGCCCCATGGCCCCCTGCGCGACATCGAGCGCGAGCCGTTCGTAGGGTTCGCAGGTGACGCCGTCGATCTCTCGTTCGATGACTTCGGGCTTTCCGACGGTCAACTCGAACCCTTCGCGGCGCATCGTCTCGAGGAGCACTCCGAGGTGCAGGAGACCGCGCCCCGACACATGGAACTCTTCCGAGCTGTCGCCGGGCGCCACGCGCAACGCCACATTCGATCGGAGCTCGCGCTCTAGCCGCTCCGCAATCTGGCGGCTCGTCACGAACTTGCCCTCGCGTCCACCGAGCGGACCGTCATTGATCCTGAAGACCATGTGCAGGGTGGGCTCGTCCACCTTGACGCGCGGCATGGCACGCACCTCGTCGGGCGAGCAGACGGTGTCACCGATCTCGATGTCGGTGATGCCTTCAACGGCGCAGAGGTCCCCCGCTTCGATCAACTCCGCTGATGCCCGCGAAAGTCCGACGAACCGCTTGACCCCTTGCACGCGCGCCTTGCGGGTGGAGCCGTCGGCCTTGCAGACGACCACACTTGTGTTGGGACGCAAGACACCGTTGAACACTCGACCGATGCCGAGCCGTCCCACATAGTCGTTCGAGTCGAGGTTGACGACAAGGAACTGCAGCGGCGCATCGGGATCGCCCTTGGGCGATGGCACGCGCTCAGCGATCGCCGCGAAGAGGTCATCGACGCCGCGCGAACGGTCCTCACGGCTGCGACTCGCCCACCCTTCCCGTCCGGACGCCCAGATCACCGGAAAGTCGAGCGCGAGCTCGTCGGCGCCGAGGTCCACGAGAAGGTCGAACACCTCGTTGACAACTCCGTCAGGCCTTGCGTCGGGCCGATCGCACTTGTTCACGACGACGATGGGCTTGAGTCCCACCTCAAGTGCCTTCGAGAGGACGAAGCGCGTCTGGGGCATCGGTCCTTCCATCGCGTCGACGAGAATGAGGCAGCCATCGGCCATCCGGAGTACGCGCTCGACCTCGCCACCGAAGTCAGCGTGGCCGGGCGAGTCGATGATGTTGACATGCAGCGTCTCGCCGGCGTGACGGCCGTGGCGCACGGTGTAGTCCACGGCGCAATTCTTCGAGAGGATCGTGATCCCTCGTTCTCGCTCAAGCGGATTCGAGTCGAGCACGCACTCCGCATCCTGCTCGACTTCACTCGCGGCGCTCGAAGCGCGCAGCATGGCATCGACGAGCGTGGTCTTGCCATGATCAACATGCGCGATGATGGCGACATTTCTGAGGTTCGATGCGGCGGTGCCCATTGGTGTAGAGTCTTGCAAGGCTACAGGCAATGGCGACAATCGCGCCACAGATTTCGGAACGACGCCCCTCTTGGGTGCGGATCGGCATCGCGCTCGCGATCGCGTTGGCTTCCGACGCGTTCAGTTTCGTTTTCAGCGCGACCGTCATCGCCGAACCGCTCGTGATCTCGGTGGACCTCGTGACGGCATTTGCGATCTGGATCGCGCTGGGCCAACCTGCGATCCTGCTCATCGCGCTCGTGGCGGAAGCGATTCCCGTTGTCGGCATGTTCCCACTCTGGACAGTGGTCGTCGGCATCATTGCCGCAACCGGGAAACTGCCCGGTCGCGGCACGGGTACGACGGTGGCGAGCACGA
>SYGQ01000038.1 GCA_005799475.1 Planctomycetia bacterium
CACCCACAAGTTCGCCATTGGCACCTACGAGGGCTACCTCACGGTCGGCCTGTTCCCCGACGGTCGCCCCGGCGAGATCTTCATCAAGATGAGCAAGGAGGGCTCGACGCTCTCGGGGCTCATTCAGGGGTTCTGCCGCGCGTTCAGTCTCTCGCTCCAGCACGGACTCTCGCTGCAGGATGCCGCAGACCGGTTCCGAGGCATGCGCTTCGAGCCCATGGGGTCCACGAGCAACGCTCAGATCCCAGAGTGCTCAAGCATTCTTGACTATGTCGCACGGTATCTCGAGTTGCACTACGGATCCTCAGTCGGCGCGACCGCCGCGTGAGCCCGCAGACCGCTCGCTCGCTCGAACGGTGAGTCGACGGGTCAGTTCATCAAGAATCGCCCAACCCTCGGCCTGCCTCGCGTCGGGTCGCCAGTAGACCTCCTTCTGGCCCCCAGCGGTCTCGCCATCGACGAGTCGAAGATTCCCGCGGATGCCCTTGAGTTTTCGCATGATGTCGTCGGGCTTCGACGCCTGCACGACGAGATCGGGCTCGAGCCACCGGATCGAGGTGGCGCCCGCAAGTGTGGCCAGCAGCCTGAGCCGCGTCAAGCGGAAGAGTTGGTGCGCCTCCGGTGGAGCGTCGCCGTACGCGCTGACAAGCTCCGAGATCGCTTTCTCCAGTTCCTCCGCGTCGGCAGCGTCAGCGAGCCGTCGATAGGCCTCAAGGCGCCGCCGGTCGCTTGGGATGTAGGGCTTGGGAAGCGCACCCATGCACCCGAGTTCGACGATCGTGTCAATGGGAACCGCCCGGGGATCGCGCCGCAGTTCACGCACCGCCGCGTCAAGCATCTGGCAGTACATCTCATAGCCGACGGCCGCGATGTGACCAGACTGCTCAGCGCCGAGGAGGTTCCCTGCGCCACGAATCTCAAGGTCGCGGACGGCGATGCGGAACCCCGCGCCGAGCATCGAGTAATCCTCGAGCGCACGGAGTCGCTTCATGGCGTCGGGCGCCACCGGCGTGTTGGGGAGGAGGAGATAGCAGTACGCACGATGGCTTGAGCGACCGACACGCCCGCGCAGTTGGTGGAGTTCCGCGAGGCCGAACCGATGAGCGTCGTCGATGACCATCGTGTTGGCGCGGGGGATGTCGATGCCGCTCTCGATGATCGTGGTGGAGACGAGAATGTCCGCGTCGTGATTCATGAAGGCGCGCATGACCGCCTCAAGTTCGCCGTCGGCCATCTGACCGTGGCCGATTGCGATCCGCGCCGACGGTGCGAGCCGACGCACAGCTTCGGCGGCATCGTCGATGTCGTGGACGCGGTTGTGGACCCAGAACACCTGGCCTTCTCGGGCGAGTTCGCGGCCGAGGGCCGCCGCGAGTCGGTCGCCGTTCCACGGCAGGACTTCCGTCACGATCGCCCGGCGATCGGGCGGCGGCGTGGTGAGGCTAGAAATGTCGCGCAGCCCGAGCATGGCCATGTGGAGCGTGCGCGGGATGGGCGTCGCACTCAGTGTGAGGACATCGGCGGTGGTTCGGAACTCGAGGAGCCGCTGCTTGTGCTCGACACCGAATCGTTGCTCCTCGTCAATGATGACGAGGCCGAGATCCTTGAAGCGGACATCGCGCGAGAGCAGTCGATGGGTCCCGATGACAATATCGACGGTGCCCGCCGCGACCCCCTCGAGCGTCTCCTTCGTTTCGGCATCACCCTTGAATCGACTGACGCCCGCGACACGGATCGGGTACCCCCGGAGTCGCTGCGAGAATGTTCGCTCGTGCTGTTCGGCAAGCACTGTTGTGGGCACGAGGATTGCGGCTTGGCGTCCCGCATCGACCGCCTTGAATGCGGCGCGCAGCGCGACCTCGGTTTTTCCGAAGCCGACATCGCCACAGACGAGGCGATCCATTGGCCTCGACTTTTCCATGTCGCGCTTGGTGGCGACGATGGCGAGCTCTTGATCCGGCGTCTCTTGGAAGGGAAACTCCGCCTCGAACTCGCGCTGGAGTGGCGTGTCGGGGGGGCATGCGATGCCGAGGCTCGAATCTCGCACCGCCTGCACTCGCATCATCGATCCGGCGAGATCCTGAATGGCATCGGCCACACCGTCCTTCTGGCTTCGCCATCGGCGTCCACCGAGCGCAGAGAGTTGCGGACGCAGCGAGCCCGCACCCACATAGCGCTGGACAAGCGAGACCCGCGCGGCAGGTACATGCAACGACGAGCCGCCGTGGAACTCGAGAGTGAGGTACTCGCCGCCGTCGCCAGGGCCCCCACCGATACCTCCCGACGACAGTTCCACGAGCCCTCGATAGAGCGCGATGCCGTGGTCCCGGTGAACGACGAAGTCGCCGGGTTCGAAGAAGAGGAAGGCATCGCGAGCGCGACTGGACGCCGGCGTTGCGACGGTCGGAACACGACGAGCACCGAATCGGTGAAGCACCTCGTGCCAGGGCACAATGGCGAGCGCTGGATCGCTGTCGTCTTTCCAAATGAGACCTCGATGAATGTGGATCGCTTGCACCCGGAGGTTCCTCCCGTGCGCCCGCGCTCCGAGAAGTTCTTCCGCCCTCGCCAGTTCACCGGGCGTGTCGCATGTCAGCACCACCTCTGCCTGCGCCGAGAGCGCGACAACTTGGTCGAGCGCAGCGGCGAGAGTTTCCGAGAATTCCGGCAGCGGCGATGCTGGCATGCGGACTGATCGGTCAGGCGACACAGAGCGCACGCGGACTCCACCTTCGATCGTCACTCGACACGCCCCGTGCAGCGCCTTCAGTGTGTCAGCCCACGGCCAGACTCCACTTCCATCGGCAAGGCGATCCTGGAATCCCCTCGCCTGCTCATGAATCTCGGCGGCGTCTTGCAGGAGCAGGATGGCTGACGGACCCCATCGCCCAGCGATGAGTTCGCTTCGGTCGTCTCGCGATGGATCGGTGGCGATCAAGTCCACTTTCTCAAGCCGCCGGTCGATGGCCTGGGTCCGCGGGTCGATCTCGAAGATCCGCTCGAGAGAGTCCCCGAAGAAGTCGAGGCGTACACCCGCAAGTGCGCCCAACGGGAAAATGTCGAGCGTGCCGCCACGCACCGCGAAGGAGCCGGGAGACTCCACGACACTCGCCCGCTCGTAGTGCGCGTCGATGAGCCAGTGCAGGAGCGCCTCGCGCCGAGTTGCGCCACCCTCCCTGAGTTCGAGTGCCATGCGCGCCATCGCCTCGCGCGAAGGCACGCCCTGCATCAGCGCCATCGCCGAAGCCACGAGCACCCGTGGTCGACGAGTGACATCGAATCGGCGCACGACACTGAGGCGCTCGGCGAGTCGCTCCGCCGCTTCATGTTCATGGGATCCCGCCTCGAGGGCACCGAGATGGGCCGCATCAATCCCAAGAGCAAGGAGCTCGGCGATCGCCTCCTCGGCCTCATCACGGTGGGCGGTCACGAACACGATCGGGCCCTCAATGCGCTGCGCGAGCGCCGCGGCAACGATCGCCGCGCCGCTGCCCGCGCCGCCCTCGAGAGCGATCGTTTGGCCCCGTGGTGTCGCCTCGATCCGTTCGAAGAGTCTCGAGAGCGTCGCACCGCTGGCCACGCGCCCGAGCCACTCAATCGTCGTCATCGGAGGGCTCCTCACCCAGATGTTCCAGTGGCATCGGCCCGGAGGAATGGGCGAATGGCCTCGAGCGTTGCGGGGCCAATGCCGCGAACCCGCTCGAGTGCTTCGATTTCCCTGAACGCCCCATCCTTCTCCCGCGATTCAACGATCCGACGACCAAGCGCCGGACCGATGCCCGGAAGCACCGCCAGCTCATCAGCGGTGCAAGTGCGCAGGTCGAGGTGATGATCTGGAAGCGATGCCCTAGGCCCCGAAGATGGCGACTCGTCGGACCAAAGGGTTGGCACGGACGCGAGCGCCGCGACCATCGCCGAGAGCGCGAGCGTGCGATGCGACGGAAGTCGCCCCCGCCGGCCTCCCCGTGCCCGCGATCGCCCGTTCATCCCTTGCGCGACTCCTTCTTGCTCGAGTGCTCGCGCGTCTCGGTGGACGCTTTCGGGACGGGCGCCTTCCATGGTCCAAGCGGCTTTCGCAGTGCTTCGCGTGCCGTCGCGAGTGCTTCGACGACCGGCTTCGCCACTCCGTTGTTCGCGATGAGTCCGAAGGCTGATGCGCCCGCCGGAGGATCGGCCAGGGCACTCCAGAGCACAAGTTCGACATGCGGCTTGCTCATCGCCACCGTGAACGCGCGACTCGCCCACACGGCTTGCGACTTCGGGGACCAAGGCGCCCTCCAGTGCCCCGCCGACTCATGGATCGGCGACGAGGGCACACCGAGTTCGACGAATGTCGGCTTGCGAAACGGGATGTACGAATCCAAGAGTGAGGAGACTTCAAGCATGTCCCGCGTCAAGTGCCCGGGCCCTGGGTCCCCCATCAGGAGGCGCAGCAACAGGCAGTCCACCCGTACCCCTTCGTTCACCAGCGTGTCCACCAGCGTCCGCGGCACGACGGCATGCGGGCGTGCCGCGACCGCGTGTCCGAATGGACTCTCAATCTCAAGGAGCGTCGGCACTTCCTTGCGTGCCGCGCGGAGGCCGATCTCCGCGCGCCGCGCGAGTTCAACCATTTGGGAAAGGTCCATCGGCCACGACTCGCCATCATTGAGTCCCCGCGCAATGCTCCACATACGGACATGACCGGCGATCGCATCACCGACCGCCTTGGCGTAGTCCCAGACCGCCTTCGTGAGGTCGTCGACCGACATGCGTCGGCGATCCATCCACGACGGGAGATTCTCGGGCGTGAGATCGATGAGCGGTCCGGCGACGAGCGTCCGCCCGCTGTCTTGCGCCCACTGGATCCACGGGCCAAGCGAAGAAAAGTCGAAGGCGCCTCGCGTGGGCTCGAGCGTCGCCCATCGCAGCGGGAGGCATGCCATGTCAAACCCGTGGAGCGCCTTGCCAATCCGAGCGGGTGTCGTGTTCGCGTCCAGACGGATCCCAAGGACACGCGCCGACGCTGCACGACCCCCGAAGCGTCGGTGCATGAGAATCTGCGCGTGCGCTAGGGCAAGGCGCTCGTTGGCCTTGATGCCTGCGACGAGCGCATCGGACGCGTGGGCCTCGGCCGCCTCCGGATCGGCGTTCGTCATCGCGGCCGTGAAGTGCTCGCGCGCGCCGTTCCACCCCTTGAGCGCGTCAGCGGCCGCAGGGTGGTCCCAGATCTGCCAGTCCTCGGCCTTCGCAATGAACTGCTTGATGCGGTGGCGCGCCAGTTCCAGCATGAGCGGGTAGGGCTCGTCGCGCTGCTCGAGCAGGCAGGTCGAGAGGGCCAGCCGTCCCATCTCAGGAGTCTCGCACTCAAGATTCACGGCAGCAGCCTTCGCGGTGGCAAGTTCACACACGAACGAGTTGGCGCGTTCTCGCACCTTGCCCTTGAGCGCATGATCGTGGGCTCCAATCAAGTAGGCGCGTGCGGCGTCAAAGACCACCCGCCTACCCCGACCTGGATGGATATCGAAGCGCAACATCCGAAGTGCGAGTCTATCGACGGCGAGTGTGCGACCTGTGGCGTACCGCCATTCCGCACGGCCGTCCCTACACTTTGGCAATGGCCAGTTCCACGCTCGACGCGCTCTTCGAGACTCACCTCTCATTGCGCCATCGTCGACAGGGCAAGGTGCGCGATGTCTACGACTTGGACGCAGACGCCGCGGGCGCGCGCATCCTCCTCGTCGCCACAGACCGCGTCAGTGCCTTCGATGTCGTCATGCCGACAGCGATCCCGGGCAAGGGGCGGATTCTCACCTCGATTGCGACTTCGTGGTTTTCCTTCATCCGTCGGCATGGGATCGTTCGCGATCACCTCGTGTCGACCGAAGTCCCTGCCCTTCCCGCCTGCGACGGGGCCCAGCGCGCTGCGCTCGAGGGAAGGGTCATGGTCTGCCGCGCGGCAGAGGTCGTACCCATCGAGTGCGTTGTGCGTGGATACCTCGCCGGCTCCGGGTGGAGCGAGTACCAGTCGTCGGGAGCAGTGTGCGGCGTCAAGCTTCCTGCCGGGCTCGCCCAGTGCGCGAAACTCCCCGAGCCGATCTTCACCCCGGCCACCAAGGAGAGCTCCGGCCACGACGAGAATGTCAACTTCGAGCGAGCGTCGTCAGCCGTCGGGCGCGAACTCATGGAGCGCCTCCGCACCATCTCGGTCGCGATTTACTCGGCAGCGGCCGCGCACGCCCACACGCGCGGGCTGATCCTCGCCGACACGAAGTTCGAGTTCGGGTTTGCCCTCGACGCCTCGGGGCAGCCGACCAACGAACTCCTTCTCATCGATGAAGTGCTCACACCCGATTCGAGCCGCTACTGGCCTCTGGCGGGCTATGCGCCCGGGCGCGACCAACCGAGTTTCGACAAGCAGTTCCTGCGCAACTGGCTGCTCACACTCGTCGCCACGGGGCAGTGGAACAAGTCAACGCCTGGACCGGAACTTCCAGCGGATGTCATCGCGGGCACACTGGCTCGATACGAGGACGCGCTCGCGAGACTCGTTTCGAACTAGGCGAGCGCCGCGTCGGCGACATTGCGAAGGAGCATCGCCACGGTCATCGGCCCGACGCCACCAGGGACCGGGCTGAGCCAACCCGCAATCTCAGCCACCGATGGCTCGACATCGCCGACGGTCTTCGTGACGCCGTCAGCGCCCTTCACGCGATTGATGCCGACATCAATGACAACGGCATCGGGCTTGATCCACTCGGGCTTCACGAGACCGGGCACCCCTGCGGCCGCGATCACCACATCGGCCTCGCGCGTAAGGTCACGCAGCCCTTTGGTGTACTTGTTGGCGCTGACGACCGTCGCCTCTTCGCGCATGAGAAGAACCGCAATGGGCTTGCCCACGATGTTGCTGGCGCCGACGATCACGCAGCGCGCACCCCGGAGCACGATGCCCGTGTGTTCGATCAGCTCGAGCACAGCGAGCGCCGTGCAGGGGACGAGACTGCGCCGCCCGTACACGATGTTGCCGATATTGACCGGATTGACCCCTTCGACATCCTTCTCGGGCGCGATGAGTGCCTGCACCCGTTCGGTATCGACGCCAGCAGGGAGCGGGAGGTGAAGCATGATCGCGCGGACGACGCCATCAGCATTCATTGATGTGATGTGGTCGGCCACGGTCGCATACTCGGACCCCGCTGGAAGTGGGTGGAGGTGGTAGTCAATCCCCACTTCCTTACATGTTCTTGCCTGGTTTTGGGCATACACCTGCGCTGCCGCATCAGTGCCCACGAGGACCGCATCAAGGCGCACGGGTTTTCCGCATCGTTCGATCCGCGCCCTCACCGCCTGCCGGACCTGCGCCCCAAGGGACTTTCCATCAATCGCCTTGGCGCTCACGAGGGAAAGATACTCCTCATGGCTATGCTGCTGTGGTTCGGTCACACTCCAGATAGGAATTCATCATGCTGACTCTCGCTCTCGCGGCCACCCTTGCACTCGTCCAAGACAGCAACAAGTCGGCCCCGACTGTGCCAGCCGCGAAGATCGTGCCGGTCGCGGCGTCCGCGCAAGCGCCCCAAATGGAGGAGCCCACGCTCGCGCCAGGATCACCTGCTGTGTTCCCCGCGATCGAGCACACGATCAAGGGAGATGCGCTGACGGCGTTCGCGCCCGGAAAGGTCTATGTCGTCGAGTTCTGGGCGACCTGGTGCGGCCCTTGCAAGGCGGGCATGCCTCACTTGTCGGATCTCCAAAAGGAGTACAAGGACAAGGGTCTTACCGTCTTGGGCATCAGCGACGAACCTCTGGCGACCGTTGAGGCCTTCCTCGCCAAGCCCGAGTGGGCAGCGAAGACGCAGTACACGGTCTGCACGGATCCGGATCGCTCGGCGCACGACGCCTACATGAAGCCAGCGATGCAAAACGGCATTCCGTGCGCGTTCATCGTGAAAGACTCGGTCGTGCAGTGGATCGGCCATCCGGCCCAGATGGACACAGCACTTGCGCAGGTCGTGGATGGCACTTTCAATGTGGCCGCGGCGAAGGATCAGTTCCTCGGGACGATTGCGTCAAAGAAGGTGACCCGCCGACTCGGCTCGATGATGCGCGACGCCAAGACGAGCGGAAACTACGACGAAGTGCTCAAGGCGCTCGACGAGGCGACGGCCAAGGCCACCGCCGACGGTGCGCTGGGCTTCAAGATGCAGTCGTTCCAGATTCTCGTTGGCCCGGCGAATCAGCAAGCTCGCGGCTATGCACTGGGCAAGGAACTGGTCGCTTCGTTCACAGCGGCCAAGGACTCGATGGGTCTGAACGGGATCGCCTGGTATGTCATCGACAACGCGACGCTGACCAACCCTGACTACGGATTCGCGCTCGCGGCCGCCAAGGAAGCGAATTCGATCACGCAAGGCAAGGACGGTGCGATCCTCGACACACTCGCCGCCGCCTACTGGAAGACCGGCGACAAGGTGACCGCCATCAAGACCCAAGAAGAGGCGATTGCCGCCACCGAAGCGGGCCCAATGCGCGACCAGATGCAGAAGGTGCTCGAGACCTATAAGGGCACCGCGGGCAACGGCAAGGTCGGCTGAGCGACGCGCTACGGGATCGAAATCTCACGACCGAGTCGCGCGCTCTCGTAGATCGCGTCGATCGCACTTTGCAGTGATCGAGCCTCGACACCGCTCGCGATCGGCGTGCCGCCCTCGCGGACGAGCCGCGCAAACTGTCGGTACTGCTCGTCCCACGCGTCTTCCCAAGGATCCATCGATGACACGGGGATGTCGACTTCGAGTGGTCCCTCGCTATCTTCGGTCGCGAGCGTCGCCTTTGCCAACAGCGGCGCGAAGTGAACGCCGCCTCGAGTGCCCATGATGACGAGTCCGTCGCGGTAGACACCCTCAGGCAGGTTGGCCGCCCACGCGACATTGAGTTCGATCGTGAGTTCGCCCCGGCAGCGCAACAACGCGACGACGGAGTCTTCGACATCGCAGACGCCGTCGAGTTTCGGCGGACCCGACCACATCTCGCGATACCGGTACTGGCCGATGGGATTGCCGAACTTCGAGTAGGTCACGCCGCTGACGCGCTCAATCACGGGCTGCCCCGCGAGGAGAAGCGCGAGGTCGAGGACATGGACGCCAAGGTCAATGAGGGGTCCGCCCCCCGAGAGCCGTTTCGTCGTGAACCAGCCTCCGAGCCCGGGAATCCCCCGCTGCCGATAGACCTGCGCCTTGATGTGGTAAATGGAGCCGAGTTGGCCTGATTCGATGCATGTGCGCACCGCACGCGTGGCCGGGGCGCTGCGGCAGACGAGGCCTACTTGAAGGCGGCCACGGCTCGTCGCGGCGCTCGCCACGATCTCGTCGCACTCGGCCACTGAGAGCGCCATCGGCTTCTCGAGCAGGACATGCTTGTGCGCGGCAAGCGCGGCACATGCGCAGGCCTTGTGGGCAAAGTTAGGCACGGCGATCGCCACGGCATCGATGTCGCGTCGCGCAAGGAGCGCCTCGAGGGACTCGGCCGCGACCGCGCCGCACTCGGAGGCGAACGCGCTCGCCCGCGAGGCATCGGTGTCCCACGCGCCACCGACCTTGAATCCGTTTCGCGCGCCGACCTTGGCATGGAGCGCGCCAATCGCGCCACAGCCCACAATGCCAAGAGTCGCCGTCACTCTCCTAGGATAGGGTTGATGAGCCAACCACGGACGGTTGTCGTGGGCGCAGGGATCGTCGGACTCTGCTGCGCGTACGAACTCGCGCGCGCGGGGCACCGCGTCACGGTGCTCGACCGTGAGCCCATCGGGAACGCGGCCTCATCGGGAAACGCAGGACTCTTTTCGATCGGCCACTACCCCCTCACGCGCCCGGGGGCGGCATGGCGCGGGCTCAAGTGGATGTTCGACCGCACGAGCCCGCTTTGGATCAAGCCGAGCCTCTCGCCCGCGCTTCTGAAGTGGCTTTGGACCTTCCACAGGCACTGCGACCGCGCGACCACCGAACGCGCCGTGACGACACTCTGCGCGCTCGGGTGGGAAACAATCGCCGCGCTCGAATCGATGCTCGACCGTGAGCGCATCGAGTGCCACTACGAACGGACTGGATGGCTCGACCTCATCACCGACGAGACCCAACTCGACGCGGCCGAAGCTGAGGGACGCTCGATCGGAAAGTTTGGGTACTCGACCCGCCGGCTCTCAGCTCGGGAGTTGTGCGACTGGGACGGGGCCTACACCGACCGCGTCGCTGGCGCCATCCACTACACGGACACCGCGATCTTGCACCCGGGCATGCTGATGCAGTCTCTGGCGGCCGCGGTCGTGCGTGCGGGCGCGACGCTCCGGCTCGACGCGACGGTGTCAGCCCTGGCGAAGGAGAAGACGGGCAAGTGTGTGGGGGCACGACTTTCGACCGGCGAGACAGTCGAGGCCGAGACGACGCTTCTCGCTTCGGGCATCTGGTCGCAAGAACTCGCGGCGACGATCGGCGTCGATGTCCCCATGCAGCCCGCGCGCGGCTACCACATTCAACTTGATGGGGTCGATCCGCTGCCCCGCACCGGTGGCGTGCTTCACGAGACGGCGGTCGCCTACGCGCCAATGGGTTCGCAGCTGAGACTCGCAGGGACGCTCGAGATCGCGCCGCTTGGCAGGCCGTGGATGCGACGACGACTCGACGCCATCAGGCGCAAGGCGTCCGCGTGCCTCGTGGGTGTCGATGGGGCGCATGTGGTGCGCGAGTGGGCGGGCTACCGACCGTGTACAGGCGACGGCATGCCCGTCATCGGATTCGCACGCGAAGTGCCCAATCTCTACATCGCCACAGGTCACGCGATGATGGGGCTCATGCTCGGGCCAGTCACTGGCAAGATCGCCTGCGCCGACATCTGTCGTACCGCGCCTCCCGTCGCCGCCGACCTCCTCGCTCTCGTGCGCCCGCGCAACTAGCACATATCCCAGAGGCGCGCGGCACCGCGCACGCCGCTGGCGTCGCCGAATCTCGCCCTGACAATCGGGGTCTCGAACTGGTCGGAGAAGATCCGTTCGCGCACGAGCGCGCCAAGACGCATGTCCAGCCCCTCGATGTTGCTGACGCCGCCGCCGAGCACGATCGCGTCGGGATCGACCATGTTGACGAGGCTCGCGATGGCATCGGCAAGCCAGTTGCCCAGCGAGTCGATCGTTTCGATGGCCGCGCCGTCGTCACCGGATTGCGCGCGGCTCGCGATCTCTGGAAGCGTGCGCTTCGCACCACCCTTCTGCACATAGAACCGCTCAAGCGCGGGCCCGCTGATGAACTGCTCGGTGCACCCGAACTTCCCGCAGTAGCACGGACGCGACATGCAGTCGTCGCGGCTCGCGCCAGGCAGTGGACAGTGCCCCCACTCACCGGCAATGCCGTTGTGCCCTTCGATGATGCGGCGATCCACGACGAGCCCGCCACCCACTCCGGTACCCAGAATCACGGCGAACACGACGCGCGCATCCTTCGCAGCGCCGTCGAAGGCTTCTGAGAGCGCGAGGCAGTTCGCGTCGTTGGCTCCGCGCACCTCGCGGCCGAGCGCGAGAGAGAGATCGCCCATCACATCACGGCCGTTCAGGCAGGTTGAGTTGGCGTTACGGTGGAGGCCCGTGCGAGCCGAGACGCTGCCGGGATACCCGACGCCGACGCTCGCTCCCGCGCCAAGTTTGGTCTCAACTTCCGCGACCAGAGCGACAATCGTGCGAATCGTTTCGTCGTAGTTCCCCTGCGGCGTCGGTGCGCGCAGCCGCATCAGTTCGTCGCCGGTTCGCGAAAGCGCGCAGGCGGCAACTTTCGTGCCTCCAAGGTCGATGCCGATTCGTGTCATCGCTGCGTCGGAAGAGCGCGAACGATCGAGTCGATCACGGCCGCGCCAAGCCGAGCTGTGCGGCCACCCACATCGAGCCCAGGTGCGCACTCAGCGATCTCGATGCCTGAGACCTTGCCGCTGGCGGCGATCCGCCTGACAACCGATCGGAACAGCGCGTCAGGAGTGATCCCCATCGGGCTCGGCGCACTCACGCCTGGAGCTGCGGCCGCCGAGAACACATCGAGGTCAACGCTCAGGCACACGAGATCGCACGCACCAAGGAAGCGATCAATCACCTGCATCATCGACGCCTCCTGTGAAGGTTGGAACGCATCGATGTCGACGATCTGCGCGCCCGCCGCCACGGCGCGGTGGATCAGCGCCGGCGTGTTGTGCGCGGGCTGCATCCCAAGGAGCAAGTACCAGAACGGTCGCGAGTGCGCCTTGCACCATGAGTGCACCTGCGTGTACGGAGTGCCCGAGTGCGCGACGACATGATTGGGCTCGCGCATGTCGATGTGCGCGTCGATGTTGATGCACCCGACGACGGCGCCCGCAGGTGCGGCCTGAACGGTGCCGAGCCAGTGCCCGAATGCCTGATCGTGTCCGCCGCCCAAGACGAGGGGAACGCCGCCACCCGCGCGCGCGGCCGCGACCGCCGCCGCGAGCCCCTGCTGCCATGCCTCGGCATGATCGGATCCACCTGCGACATCTCCGGCATCGAAGAGTCGGTACCCCGGCGGCGCGGGAAGATTGCTGCACGCCAGACGCAGGGCGGCCGGACCCTCGTGCGCCCCGCCTCGACCGAAGTTCGCCCGGACGCCCGCATCAGTCGGGTATCCGATGACGACAATCGACCGCGGCGACGAACGAGTCTTCGGAAGCGCGTCCCATGGCTTCACGACCTGATGCCATCGCTGCGCATGTGGGTCGGGGCCATCGTCGCGTCCGCGCCAGTTCCAGATCATTGACGGATCTTACGATGCGCTGCATGCCCCCCCGCCGAACCGGCACCCGACTTCGCCCCATCGCGGCGAGTGATCTCCTTCGACTCGAGACGCCCCTCGATCCGCAGATCGATGCCGGTGGCGAAGAGATCGTCTTTGCCGTCAAGCGCCCAGATTCAGCGTCGACCTTTCAGACGAGACTCCACTGGGTGGAGATGGACGGGCGCGCCGGCGATCGCGCGATCACCGAGGGGCCGCGCGACCGCTCGCCTCGTTGGCTTCTCGCTGGTCGCGGCATCCTGTTCGTCCGCGAAGCGCGAAAGGGTTCACCTCAGTTGGCGCTCCTGCCACGCAAGGGACGGCGCTGGGGTCGAGCCAGAGTCCTCACCCGACTTCCTGAGGGTTCCATCGGTGAAGTCCGGGTGTCCCCGAATGGTCGCGAGGTGGCCTTCGCGTTCCGCGAGACGGCGCTCGAGGCCACGACCGCCGCGGCGAAACTCCGAGTGCGCACGAAGGCGAGTCCGCCTCCACTGGTCGTGTCGGACCCGTGGTACCGACTCGATGGCGACGGCGTGTTCGGCGCAGCACGATTCCGCCTTCACATTCTCGACCTCGCGTCGAAGCGGATCCGAGAGATCCCACTCGGCGACACCATGGGCACCTTCGGATTCGATTGGTCCCCTGATGGCACGCGCATCGCGGCAACGGTGAACCGATCACCGAGCGCGCTCATCGAACCGTGGTTGGCCGAACTCGTGATTGTCGATTCGCAGCGGGGCACGGTGCGCGCGTGTCGCGGCCTTCCCATCGGCCCAAAGGCATCTCCCGTATGGAGCCCCGACGGCGAGGCGATCGCGTACGCGGGCCGAGTTGGCCGCAGCTCCGCCTACGCGACGGCGAATCTCGGGATCTTTGTGCACTCACTTTCCAACGGCACCACGCGGGATCTTCTCGCCGCCACAGACTTCTGCGCGATGACCGCCACGCTCACCGACAGCGCCGAGTCGAGTTTTGCGTCGTGGCTCCGCTGGATGCCAGGAGGCGAGTCGATCGTCATGCGTCTCGGATGGCACGGCTCGGGCCATCTTGCAAGCGTGGACCGCGCAGGTCGCAGGGTCCGTCTCCACACTCCCGCGGGTGCCGAGCACCTGCCCGCGAGCTTGGCTGCCAACGGGTCGCGCATCGCGCTCGTCCGCACGGCCCCCGCCGAGCCGCCCGAGGTCTGCGTCGCCGATGTCGCCGGCATCGAGTTTCCGGTGCGACAAGTGACGCAACTCAACAGTGCATTCGTCGACGGCGTCGACCTTGCTGATGTGGAAGAGCGTTGGACGCGTGCCAAGGACGGGGTGGCGGTGCACTACTGGGTCATGCGCCCCCCTTTGGCGGCGCGCGGACGGCGCAAGACTCCCGCCATCCTCGAAGTCCACGGCGGTCCGCACGCGCAGTACGGCTTCCCGTTCTTCTTCGAGTTTCAATTGCTCGCCGCGCAGGGTTGGACCGTCTACTTCTCGAATCCACGCGGATCCAAGGGCTACGGCGCGGCGCTGTGTGGTTCGATCAAGGGCTCGTGGGGCGGCAAGGACTGGGTCGATGTGCAAGCCGTCACTCGTGAGATGCGGCGTGACCGGCGAGTCGATGCGTCGCGCCTCGGCATCATGGGTGGCTCCTACGGCGGCTACATGACCAACTGGGCCGTCTCGCACACGCACGACTTCGTCGGCGCCATCAGCGACCGCTGTGTCTCCAACCTCGTGAGCCACTGCGGCAATTCCGACTTTCCCGAACTGCCCGGCGAGTACTGGCGCGGCTCCGCGTTCAAGGATCCGCGCGCACTTTGGCGATCGAGTCCCATCGCGCACTTCTCGAAGGCGCGAACGCCGATGCTGCTCATCCACAGCGAGGGCGATCTTCGTTGCAACATCGAACAGTCTGAGCAGATCCATGCCGCGCTCGTTGTCCAGCGCGTGCCTGTGCGCTTCGTCCGCTACGGGCGCCAGACGAGCCACGGCATGAGCCGCAACGGTCCACCGGACCTTCGCATCCACCGGCTTGATGAGATCACTAGGTGGTGGCGCGGCGTGTTCGCGGGGAAGCCCCCCGTCGCGTGACTGCGGTCACTTCGGATTGAAGATGCCGTCCAAGGCGTCGCCGATTTTCTTGCCCACATCTTCGAGAACCGGCGTCGCGTCCTGGATGAAGGACCGTGCGGCGGTTCCGAGAGTTTGAGCCGCTGATCCAAGCTGCGAGAGGACTTCGGACGAGAGTCCGTTGATCCGGGCGGCCAGAACGGCCGTCGTCAGCCGGGCGATGATGTCGGTCGAGAGTGCCGACGCGAGTTGGGTGGCCGTTGTCTTCGTACCGATGTCGTCGATGAGGATGTCGGGAATGGTGACATCGACCGCTCTCCCAGCCAGCGTCGTCATCGTGCTCGAAGCCGTCACGCGAATGTCGCGCATGGAGAGGTGCCGCACGACCACCGATCGAGACGGCGCTGACGACGCCTTCGCGTCGGCGATGTCCCCCGCGGCGAGGGTGCTTGTGACGGTGGTGATGTTGAGATGGCCACCGGTTTCCGTCAGTTGAAGGTGCACGCCGTCGATCTCGATCGCATCCACTTCAATCGAGTCGGCGAACAGCCCACGCAAGCCGACGCTCACCCGTACGCCGCCAATCGTGAGCATGGAGCCATCGGGAAACCCCGGCGGTTCGCGCACATCGATCCCGCCGACTGTCGAAACGCCGTCGAACAGACCAACATGGACGCTGCGAACGCGAACTTCGGTGCCGAGCGCCTTTGACGCCGCGGAAGCCGCGATTCGAGCCGCGGCGGCATCGAGGAAGAGGACGCCGGCAATCGCGAGCGCCACGAGCAGCACGCCCGCCCAAAGCGCGAGACGGCGGATGGCCATTCCCCGCATCAAGAGCCTTGGTCGCATGGAAGGGCGAGCCTATCATTCACGCTCAATGACCACGCATGACCTGAGTGCGGCGCGAGGCGCCCACAGCGAACACGACTCCGCCGACGCGCACGAATGCGTTCGCACGATCCTTCGTTTCATCGGCGAGGATCCGGAGCGCGAGGGGCTCATCGACACCCCGAGTCGCGTTGTCCGCGCATGGCAAGAGCACTTCTCCGGATACCACCAAGATCCGGCCACCGTGCTCAACCGCACCTTTACCGAGATCGAGGGCTACGACCAGATGGTGCTCCTGACGGGGCTTGACATTCACAGCCACTGTGAGCACCACATGGTGCCATTCGTCGGCCGCGCGCATGTGGCGTACATCCCCGACGGGAAGGTCGTTGGCCTCTCGAAGCTCGCGAAGGTTGTCGAGATTTACTCCAAGCGACTGCAGGTTCAGGAAAAACTCACCGCGCAAGTCGCCAACGCGATCCAGACGCATCTCCAGCCGCTGGGCGTTGCCGTCGTTGTGCAAGCCCGGCACTTCTGCATGTGTTATCGCGGCGTGCACCAGCCGCACGCGTGGACAACCACCAGCAAGTTGACGGGCATCTTTCTCGAAGACAACGCGACTCGATCCGAGTTCCTTCGGCTCATCGACATCGGCCAGGCCCCGGCGGCGGGACTCTAGACGCGTCGCCCTTCACCGCCGCCCGGCGGCGTCGATGCAGAGAAACTCGAAGGCCACCTGTGCCGCAAGGAGCGCTGTGACTCCTGCGTGATCGCGCGCCGGACACACCTCGACGACATCGGCACCGACGAGCTGCGCTCCCGCGAATCGACGGACGAGGCCCAGCGCCTCGGCGCTTGAGAATCCCCCGCACACGGGCGTGCCGGTTCCGGGCGCGAACGCGGGGTCCACGCAGTCGACATCAAAGCTCATGTACATCGGCGCATCGGCAACTCGCCCGCGGAATTCGAGCACGCTCCGCTCGGCGCTAGCGAAGTCATCGATGAATCCCGACATCGGCGCGAGCGCGATGCCCTTCGAGCGCGGGTACGCGAGATCCTCAAGCGTGTTGAGCGACCCACGCACGCCAATAATCAGCGTGCGGTGTGGATCGATGCAGCCGTCCTCGATCGCGCGGCGCAAGTAAGACGCATGCCCGTAGCGCTCATCCCACACCGCGTCGACCGTGTCCGCATGCGCGTCAAAGATCACGCAGGCAAGACCCGTTGCGGGACGGCGCGCGCGCTCCCACGCCACGCGGATGTTCGCGAGTGCAATCGAGTGATCGCCGCCGAGCGCCAGAAGATGCGTCGAGTCCGCGGTGCCGAGTCCCTGCGCGAAGGCGGTCAGTGCTTCGAGATTGTCCTCGCACGAATACGGGGCGACCGGCGAATCGCCCGCGTCCGCCAACGAAAACGCTTCGGAGATCGTCACGCCCAGTTCGAGGCTTGCGGGCTTGATGTACTGGCTCGCATCGCGAATCGCGAGAGGCCCGAACCGCGCGCCGGGGTGGTAGGTCGTCCCACCGTCGAACGGCGCGCCATAAACGACCCAATCGGCTGGCTCAGGTGCATCCGCGAGGCGAGGCATCCGCATGAATGTGGCGATCCCAGCGAACCGCGGCTGCGTGCGTCCATTCGGGAGGTCAGTCGGCATCGGCTCGCAGCATAGAGCTGATCCGGTTCGACCGAGCCTTCCACCCGAGTTCGCAAGCCGCTTCCTCCGATCCCCACGCCCCTTGCTTCACTGTTCATTGGGAGGTCCCGAGAACCCCACCCACAGGCAGCGCACCCAACGACTCGGTGGTGTTTCCAACCGCGCGAGCCGCTCACAGGTGACCACCTCGACGCTCGCCTTGCACTCCTGCTTCGGATCGGACCAGTCTGGCTCAGGTTGAGCCACCGAAACAGCGGTGCGTGGCGCGCCACGGCAACATCCGCGAACGGGCTCACTATGAGAAATGCACGCGGTTGCCCAGGCGCCATCGACGACTTCGCCCCCCCCACCCACGCCACGCACATGGATCCACGCACTTCTCGCGCCTGGACCGTCGATGCGACGAACGCCACCGCGCGTGCGATTGGCATCCTCACGCTCAGCACCACCGTGATGGGACAAAACGGTCCCACGCCGGGACCGTTCTGTCCCATTGTGCGCGATCGCGTGCGCGTGTCACTCACTGAGAGCGAACTCCGCAGTGATGCCAGATCCAGCGCATTCAGTTCACCTTCGAAGTCGAGTGGAAGATCCTCAAGCGCTCCCTTGAACAACAGGGGCATGAGGGCGATGGACCACGCCCAAGACTCAGGAGCGCACTTGCTGAGAGGCTCATCCCGACCGTCGACGAAGCCGCCTGCTGACTGCCGATGTTTGAGGAACGCAACCTCACACGCCACGCCTACGACGAAGCCCTTGCCAGCCAAGTCGACGGATGCATCGTCCGGGACGACACGCCTCTCCTACGCGGCATGGCGAACAGCCTTGGCCGACTCCCCTGCGTCCGCGAAGTTTGCTCTTTGGATCCCCTGCGACGGGGTGCGCCCGCCGCGCGTCGGACATAGATCTTGCGACCTCGGCTCCGATGCCACGGCCGATCAGCGGCGAGAACCTAGCGACGCGCTCGAGGAGACCCCACCATCATCTACGAGTTCGACATCGTCCGCGTGGAGCCCATTCACAACTCCGTGTCGTCGAGAAGATCAGGCGCGAAGGGGTTCCCATCTGTCCGGAGCCGAGCCCACGCACTCCCTAGAACGGCCTCATTCCTTCAGGGAACGCGACTTCGCCGGACGATTCGAGGAGGTGCGCAATCGGCGCGGCACATGAGTCAATCGAGAGTGCGCCCGCCGGGCGGAGATTCCCCGAGCGCCCCAAGCCGCCAAAGGGCAACCTGCTGCTGGCGCCGACGGTCGCGACATTCCAGTTGACGCATCCGGCGCGCAACCTTGGCGCGATCGCGTGCCATCGCTCACGACTGGCTGTGTACACCGACGCGGCGAGACCGTACGCAGTCGCGTTCGCCTGCTCGATCGCCGCTTCCACAGAGTCGACGACGGCGATCTGGACGACGGGCCCAAACACTTCTTCGTCAGTGTGCCGATCGAATGATCCCACCTGAATGACCCCCGGCGAAAGAAACCATCCCTCGCGATCGATCGCTCGCGCCTCAAGCAACAATTGTCCGGCGCGATCGACGCTTCGCGCCTGAAAGTCGAGGACGCGCTGCCGCGCCGACTCGGAGATGAGCGGACCCATGAACACGGGGTCGGCGCTGTTGCCCGGGCCGATCGAGAGTGCCCCGGCACCTCGGCAGAACAGCGAGATGAACTCGCCGGCAATCCCCTGGTGAACGATGATTCGGCGCGTGCAGGTGCACCGCTGCCCCGCCGTCGCGAACGCGCTCCGCAGGCACTCGACAACCGCCTGCGTCATGTGACAGTCATCGAGCACGATCGATGGATTGCTGCCGCCCATTTCGAGAGCGATCATCCGGCCGGGTCGGTCGAGGTTCGCGGCAAGGATGCTCCGCCCCACACCCCACGATCCCGTGAAGAGGATCCCGTCGAGGCCGTCGTGCGACACGAGCGCGGAAGCGATCGCGGCTCCTCCATGCACCACATTGAAAACCCCTGCGGGAATCCCCGCGTCCTCGGCGAGCTCGGCGAGAAACTGGCCCACCGCAGGCGCGCGCTCACTGGGCTTGAAGACGATGGTGTTTCCCGCAAGGAGCGCGGGCACGATGTGACCGTTGGGTAGGTGCGCGGGAAAGTTGAAAGGACCAAGCACCGCCACAACGCCGTACGGCGCAAACTCGCACACTCCGCGCCGTGTAGGTGAGAGTTCACACTCCCAACCGGCGACGCGAGAGGCGACCTGCGTGTCGAGCGTGATGGTGACCTTCTCAGCGACTGCCTTCGCTTCGGCGCGGGACTCTGAGAGCGTCTTTCCCGTTTCGAGTGTGATGAGTTGCGCGAGCTGGTCCGCCCTCGCCAGCGCTGCCTCGCGCCATGCTTCGAGCGCGAACGCCCGACCCGCGCTGCCGACGGCCCGCCACCGTGCGAGTGAGTTGCGCGCGGCATCGACGGCCGCATCGATATGCACGCGCGGCGCGCGGGCGCTCCACACTGCCGTCGAGGGCCGCGCAGGATCTAGGCTGGTGATGTCGTCGCCGTCGACGGCGGCACCGGGCGCACTCAACAGAACCGAACGGCCACGGATGAAGTTCGCAGGTGTCCCGCGCAGCAACCCCCGCTCGTGCGCGGCGTTCACTGCGCGCTCCGCGCCCGCCCTGACGCGCGCTTGGCGCGCGAAGCCAAGAGCGGCGCGGCCTCGCCGCGGCCGTCGAAGGCATTGAGTCCGATCGCGTCGCCAACCGAGGCGCCGAGCACCTCGATCGTCCGCTCAGGAAGCCGCACGGCGCCGCCCTTGACCGCGTACTCGCTGCGCAAAGCCCGGAATCCAAGCGCTGCGTGCGCGCTCACGATGCCCCGCGGAGCCGACGCGCTCTCGCGCAGTTGGCCGCCAAGGGGCAGCGATGCGGAGTGGCGCACGAGTGGGATCTCGTCGCGTGCGGCTTCGAGGTACGGGCCGCCGTCGAATGGATCCACGCTGTCCTGTGCGGCGAATCCAAGTCGTTCGAGCATGCGCAGTGCGGGCAGTGTCTCGTCGCCGACCTTTCCGACGAGCTGCCGCGCTTCGGGGGGCAAGAGCGATGTGTAGATCTCGATTTGTGGAAAGAGCCCGAGGATGAACTCCTTGGACCGCTGGCAGAAGGCATCGGCTTCTGTGTATGAGAGATTGATGAACCTCCGACCGAGGTAATCCCACAGCGACGAGCGACTATCGGGCGTGAGCGCGCCCATCATCTCCGCCAGCACGCGCCGGTCGAACCAGCGGCGGTGCAGTCCAATGAACTGGAATCGCACGTACGAGAGAAGCGACCCGAGTTTCTGCGGGTGACCGCGGTACCCGGGAGCCAGAATCAATCCCCCGATCTCGCTCGGACCGCTTTCGTCGGTCGAGAGTTGAATCGTGACATGCACTTGCCCCGTGCTCAGGTCCTTGCTGTAGTGCTCGCGCCGCCTCGTGCGGAAGAAGAGGTGCGGATGCCCCGGCCACGAGATGCACGAGTAGAGCGAACTGGTGCCGACGACCGAGTTGGTCGCGATGTCCTCGAGTACGAACACGAACTCGCGACCTCGAGACTCCTTCACCTGACCGGCGAAGGCCCGGCGACTTCGGTCGACCTTGGTGGCCAGCGCGTCGCGGTCCTGCGGAAGATTGAAGGAGTGCACGAGCCGCGACAACTTGAGAAGTTGCGGGATGTCCTCGCCTCGCGCCTCTCGGATCAGGAACATCAGTTCGCCTCCTCGGCAAGGGTGCGAGCGAGCGAGCGCTCGACGACGGCGAAGACGGCTTTCATTTGTGCGGGCTCCATCACGCCGATGGCCGGAAGGAATCGGACATGGAACGGACCGTGGCCGCATCCGAGCGCGATCACTCCCTCATCGAAGAGCACATTGAGCAGTCGGCCGATGCGTTCTTTGCTTCCGCCAAGCGGCGTAAACCGCATCATGCCCCCGACGCCACCAACGAGTGACTCGACGAGACGGCCGCGTGGATCGCGCACGGCGGGGAAGAACTCCGGCCGCCGCGACACGAGGGCGTCGGCCTCGCGTCGGAACGCCGCGTGCAGCCTCTCGACCTTTCCGTCCTTTCCGTAGTACCCGCCATCGCGCATGATCTCCAGAGCGCGGCGACCGACATGGAACGCGCTTGTCGATGCCATGAAGGTGCCCGCGAGGAGACCCGGCTTCGGATTGAACTTCTCGGTGAAGAGACACGCACAGACCTGCGCCATCTTTCCAACGGTGCAGACATCGACGAACTCACCAAGGCCCAGCCCTTCGAACGCGAACGGCTCGGTCGTGCGGCCAAATGTCTGGATTTCGTCGACCCACACTGGAATGCCCGCGTCGCGGCAGGTCTTCATGAGTGCCGCGAGGTGCGATCGCGGCGCCACATTGAATCCGCCCTCGCCCTGGATGAGCTCCATCACGAAGCACGAATGCTGCTTGGGGTAGCGCGCGATGAGGGCTCGCAACTGTGCGACCGACCGATCGGTCGACACCGCACCATCGAGCGCGTCGTAGAAGGGCATGTAGTCGACGAGCACATTCAGCGCGAGCCCCTGCCGATACGCCGGCGTGTCGCCGATCTGCGCCATCGTGGTGGAGCGGCCCATGAAGCAGTCTTCGAAGGCGATGACGCGCGGCGCCGCGTTGGTGTGCTGCTGGCAGACCTTCAGTGCGGCCTCGTTCACCATGCAGCCTGAGTTGGCGACGAAGCAGTGCCGCAGCGCGCTCGTACGCGATGCCTGCGTGACGAGTATCTCAGCGATGGCGAGGACATCCGCGTTGTGCTGAATGTGCCCGGTCATGCAGATGTCCGAGAGAGCACCGTCGAGCGCGGCCTCAATCATGCGCGTATCGGAGTGGCCGAACATATGCACGCCGATCCCGTTGATCATGTCCCACTTGACGCTGCCGTCGGCGAGTTTCACGAGCGATCCGTTGCCGAGCCCTGCACCCACATACGGGTAGAGCGTCGCGCGGCCTCGCAGTTGCGCATTGCGGGCATGCCACGCGGCAACTTCACCCGCGCGATCGGCGTCGGGGGGCAGCACCTGGGTGATCGTCGATTGGAGCGCCGACACACGCGCGACGATGTCGGCAATGGCGGCGCGAATCGCTGGATCCGCCGCCGGAAGCGGCAGATGCGACAGCGCCTCGGCGCGCGTGACAGGAGTCGTCGCGCTCATGGTGCCCATGGTACGGAGCCTCGCCCCCACAACCGAGTGAGAAGGAGTGCCATCACCGACGCACGCTCCACCAGGCTCGCCTCAATGACGAACTCGTCGGTGCGGTGCATGTTGCCGCCGCGAGGGCCGAGCCCATCGAGGCACGGAAGTCCTGCGGCCTGCATGGTGTTGGCATCGCTGACGCCGCCGGAAGTTGCGCAGCCGACCGTCAGGCCGAGATCGCCAGCGGCACTGCGAGCCACGGCCGCGATCGCTTCGACCTCGGCCGTTGCGGGTTTGGCCGGACGGTTGTGAACGACACGAACACGCAGTCGTGGCAGGTCACTGTCGCCGCCGAGTTCCACGGACTTGAAGAGGGCATCGAGTTCATCGCGCTGGGTCTGTGTGCGGTAGCGCGCGTTCCCCCACGCGGCCGCATGACCGGGCACGATGTTGGTCGCCGCTCCGCCTTCAAGGGGACCGACATTGAGTGTCCTTCCCGAAGCTGGATCCGAGTGCGAAAGGAGTCGAGTCACCGCCGCGCACAATGGGCCGACCGCAGACACTCCGCTCGCGGCGTCTCTTCCCGCATGCGCCTCGCGCCCGTAGGCATCGACGCGGAACTGGACGCTGCCAGCACGGCCAGTGACAAAGTCGCCTGCGCCGTAGGCGGGTTCCATCACGAGACCGATGTCGTGCTCCTCCGCCAACGCCTGCAGCGCGCGCTCGCTGCGGAAACTGCCGGTTTCCTCGTCGGCGTTGAGCACCATCGACCACGGTCCACTTGCATTCGCTGCCGCGACGGTCTCGAGGGCGTGAAGCGCCACGACGAGACCCCCCTTCATGTCGATGGCACCTGGGCCTCTCAATGACCCGTCGCCGACAGTGACAAGTTCGCGGAAGGCTGCGTTGGGATCGTGCACAGTGTCGAGATGTCCCGACACAAGAACGCGCAGGCCAGCCTGCCGCACCGACGAAGCAATCAGCGTCTCGCACGCGTCGGCACCGACAGGGCCCTCGCGCAACCAGTCCGGTCGGGCGCCTCCGGGGCGCCGCGAGAGCGTGGCGCCGATGGCGGACAGCCGCGCTCCCATCCAGGACCGCGCGCGTTCGAGTCCCTCGGCGCAGCCATGACCCGTCGGCATCGCGACCAACTCCGCCAGATCCGCGCGAATGGCGGCGGACCGGGCGCCCATCGCTGCCACAATGTCCCGCTCGTTCGCCGAGAGCGTCACAGCCCAGCTCCCGCACTCACCCGCGCTGGCCACTCGCCGTCAAAGACATGTGTGGCTGGACCGGTCATGAAGACGGATCCATGTGGTTCGGGCCAACTCAGCTCGAGCGCCCCGCCGGGAAGGTGCGCGACGAGTCGGCGCTCGGTGTGTCCCTCGAGGACGCCTGCGACGCAGACGGCACTCGCGCCGGTTCCGCACGCCTGCGTCGCGCCCGATCCGCGTTCCCACGTCTTGACGCGCACTTCACTCGCCGAGAGCTTCTGCACGAAATGGACATTGATTCGTTCGGGGAACCATTCGTGCCGCTCGATCGCGGCACCGGCCGCGGCCATCGGAACCGCGCCGAGGGAGTCGACCCAAAACACCGCGTGCGGATTCCCCATCGAAACAAGTGTGATCGTCGGCGCGAGGCCGGCAGGCTCGATCCACTCCGTGTCCACCACGGATCCGTGCGCGCGCAGCGCGGCGTCCCAGTCGGGCGTGGAGAACAATCGCGCGATGACCTCATCTCCGGCGGCCACGCCTGGGATTTCTGCGGGAAGGCCGCGCGCGGCGAGTTGCGGCACACCCATGTCGACTTCGACGCTCGCGACGAAGCCGTCATCGCCGCGTTCCCAGCGCGCCGCGAGAACCCCGCGCCGAGTTTCGATGCGCAGTGGGTTTGCTGTGGCGAGCGCGCGATCAATCACATACTTCGCGACACAGCGGATCCCGTTGCCGCACATCTGCGCCTCGCTGCCATCGGCGTTGAAGATCCGCATCTCGACATGGGCACCGTGCGCGCGGGAGGGTCCGATGAGGATGAGTCCGTCGGCGCCGATCCCCCGCGAGCGGTCGCTCACTTCGCGTGCCAGCGATGCCGGGTCGTCGATGCGTTCGCGCGCGGTATCGACATAGATGTAGTCATTCCCGAGACCGTGCATCTTGGCGAATCTCATCGCGCCCCCTCCTCAGGGCGGTCGAGCGTGCCGAGGTCGATGACGACTTGTCCGTGCCGGTAGTAGTCGGCATTGAGGCGCCCGCTGTCGATGAAGGTCAGGACGAGGCCATTGACGCCGGTCGAGTCGGCGTAGGCAAAGTCGCCCATGTGCGGACCGGCGTACCGCGAGTTGTCGTAGGCCTGCGCGTGCAGGTGGAGGTGCGCGATCGCGTCATACCCGTCCTCAAACATCTTGCCGGACGCTTCGTAGCGCACATCGGAGCCCCGCGTCTGTGGGTCGTACTCCACGACCTCGTAGCGTCCCGACGAGT
This sequence comes from Planctomycetia bacterium, assembly GCA_005799475.1. Taxonomy (GTDB): domain Bacteria; phylum Planctomycetota; class Phycisphaerae; order Phycisphaerales; family SM1A02; genus F1-60-MAGs104. The sequence continues at coordinate 24,960 of SYGQ01000038.1, forward strand.
CGAGCGTCAGAAGTCCGCCGTGCTCGGTCGTTCGATCCGCGAGGTCGCGGTCGGCCATGTCGAAGAGGTGTCGACGGATCGACGGGTCCTCGAGCGCCTCGCTGAGAATGAGAATCGCGGCGCAATCGCCCCATGTGAGCGACGATGCATGCGCCCGCGGCGTCTCGGCGAGTTGCGTCCCGTAGCCCTCGAAGGACGCGCCGTACCGCTTGACGCGATCAGGTGAAAGTCGATCGACCACCTGTCCGTAGAGGGTGTCGCGGTCGGCCTCGAGCAGCGCGGGCGCGTGCGCCAGTGCCGCGGCAGCGATCGCGATGTCACGCGTCTCGATCGTGGCGCGCACCTCCGGCTTCAACCGCGCAACCGCCGCGCGTGCCGAATCCCAGAACGCGCGCCGCTGCGGCGTCCGAAGCGCGCGAATCCAGAGGATTTCCTCACGGTTGCGCGGTACCACATGGAGGTCCGCACTCGCGCGCCGCATGTCGAGGATGAACGAGTCAGTCGTGGCGAGGCTCTCGTCCGCGAGGAGCGCCTCAATGCGTTCGCGCTCACCCGTGGCGAGGAGCAACTCCCAGCACCTCGCGCGAAGATTCGCCTCCTTGATCGGGTCGCTAAGCATGAGCAGGTCGAAGAGAACCTGTGGCACTCGGCTCTCCCCCCAGAGTGCGACGAGCGCACGGAACTCGGGTCGCTCGTGGAGGTCGCGGCTGAGCTGCGGCGCGGGGGTCGCCCACGCTCGCACAAGCGTCTGCGTCATGTCCTTCCAGCCGAGCTCGCCGATGCGTTTGCAGATTTCGGCACGCCAGTCGTAGGCAGTCAGCTTCGGCAACCCGACCTGCAGCGACTCCTTGAGCGACTCGGGGTCATGCGTCACAAGTCGATCCCACGCCTCTCGGCGGATCGCCACCGTGTAACCGGGCTGAAGCACCATTCGTTTGAGGGCCTTGATGTACGGCGGGTTGTCCGGGTCAGCATCGAGCAGTCGCATCGCGGCCTCCTGGCGCGCCGGCACGACATCCGTGCGACTGAGTGACTCGAGTGGGTCGCCCGCTGGCGTCGCGGCGCATCCGGCAATCGCAACAATGAACGCGAGTGCGAGAGTGGCGACGCCGCGCAGAGGCATCATCGCAGTGTAAATGGATCGCCGTACCATCACTCGATGCCCGCACGCAAGCCCCCCCTGACGCCGAGCACGGATCCACTGCGGACCCGCGTCGCTGAAGTGGTCGACCTCATGCGCCCTGCGATCCAAGACGATGGCGGCGATGTCGAAATCGTCTCGGTGCACGACGGTGTCGTTGAGGTGCGGTTTCATGGAGCGTGCGTCGGGTGCCCGTCGGCAGCCATGACGCTTCAATCGGGGATCGCGCAACTCGTGCGCGAGCGCATCCCGGAAATCCGCGAGGTTCGGGCGGTAAACTAGCCCTCGGCGGCCGGTCGGATCTGGCCAATCACGGGTTTGGCCGGGTCGGTGGCGCCGGCAATGATTTGCGCCGCAACTTCCTTGCGGTGGACGGGAATCTCGCGGGGGAACTCGAAGGCGATGCGAACGCGGTCACCCTTGATGGAGGCAATGCGAACGATGCCAATCGGCGACGCTGGGTTGCCGATGATCACCTCTTCGCCTTCGCGTCTCGTGATGACAAGCATTCGGACCTCCTATCCCAAGGACGGCTGGAACTTCGCCAGCCGATTGATCGGTTCGCCTCAGGCGCACCGTGCGCCATCCCTGCGACCCCTGCCAATGTTTCATCGACAAGGAACCCGACCGACTGAAAGGGTATCGCTCATTCGGATGCCACCCCGATGGGCATTGACAAAATGGGGAAATTGGCATTATCGGGTGTGCGAGTGAATGAAAAAGCCCCCGCGTCGGGCCAGTGACGCGGGGGCGAGGCGAATAACCAAGCCGCGAGGGCTCGGCCTCGCACGAGAGTGCCATCCTGGCGCTTCGTGCGAACCGATTGGGATCCTCCGTGACCCCTAGTCCTGCTCGCTTCCAGCATCCCTGCCAGAACCGAGTGCTTTCGAGAGCCCGCCAGCCGCGTCCGTGCGCTTGGCGAGTGATGTGCTGTCGCTAGGGCTTCCTTGCCCAAGCGGGGTTGACGACAGGGCTGCGATCCGTCACTTGCCCTGCCCCGACCGTGAATCGAGAATCTGGTTGGCACGACGCCAGAGGTCCTCGGAGGCTGCTGCGCGCTCCGACTCCTTGGACTTCCATGCGGTCGCATTGACGAGCTCGAGGTGATCTCGCACTCCAAGAATCATGACGCTGCCCGACAACCCGAAGCGAGCGAGCAGTCGATCGGGGATGCGAATGCGACCTGCCGTGTCGAGGGGCGCGCTCGACGCTTGCGCGAACAGGAGTCGCTCGAACTTGCGAAGCGTCTCGTCTCCCACGAGCGATCCGCCCATGTTCGAGGCCAGTTTCTCGAAGGTGAGGTCGGGCCAGAGAACCAGCGAGTCCGGGCCTGGAACGGCCACGAATGCCGCGCCGATCGTTGCAGGGTTCAGCACCTGCCGCAGTTCGCTCGGAATGGCGAGCCGCTGCTTGGCATCGAGGCTGTGTTCGTATTCGCCGAGGAAGAGCATCGTGGAAGATCATGCGAGGCGCGGAGACTGTACCCACAACGCCCCACAATGCAACACCGATCGACAAAATTCAAGTCATACCCCCCACTCAAGCCAAACTTTCCCGAGTCCGAGAACGAACCAACGCCGGAACAACTGCGTAACTCAATGGTTATCAAGTCTTTATGGACATGGCACGAAAATGTTCTATCTTCCGAAGGCTCGCTGACTAGATGTCTGCGAGGAGTCCACATCCCATGCAGACCGATCGACCAGCCGCAGACCGAAGCACCATTGCGCATGTCCTCGACCTCGTTCCCGCGTCGCACTTCCTTCTGACGAGTGCGTTCGGCGAACTCCGAAGCGCCGTCGTCGTGCGATGCGTGCAACAGGTCGCGATGCATCCACCGATGCTCTTGGTCGCAATGGAGAAGGGACAAGCGCTCTCGCCAGTCATCCGCGACAGTCGCAACTTCGCGCTCTGCTTGCTTGCACGCGACGAACGAGTGCTGCTGCGAACTTTCGCGCGCGCCCCCGATCAGGGGAGTGATCCGTTTCTCACAATCCCACATCTTGTTGCACCCGGTGGCGCGCCAGTGCCGCTTCGCAGCCGCGGCTACATCGCGTGCGAGCTCGTTCGTCACCTTGACATCGAGGCCGACTACGAGGTGTACATCGGCATGGTGCATACTGCGGCCACGCTCGAACTCCCGACGAACCCCGGCAAGCGCGCGGCGGCCGCGCGAGCTCACCTCGCAGCACGAGCGCGCGCACCCAAGACCGTGACGCTGCGCGGGCGCGATGCCGCGAAGTCGCGGCGCGCGTCCTAGCATCGCCCTCGTGTCCAACGAATCGAACCTCCTTGGGCTGGACTATCGCGACGAAGCGAGGCGGATGGGGCCACCGCCCATCCCGATCATCGATGCGCACGCCCATGTGACCGGTGAGCGCGCGTCCCTTCTCCTGCTCGAGGCCATGGACGCCTTTGGCGTCGAGCAAGTATGGAGCATGACGCCATCCCTTGACGAGGTCGAGTTGCTCCGAGAGCAGTTCGGCGCACGGATTCAGTTCATCGCTGTTCCTGAGTGGCGCAGCACCGATCCGGCTCACGCGCACGGTCGCGGTTACGCCGATCGCATCGGCGCATTTCACGCCGCGGGGGCGCGCATCGCGAAATTCTGGGCGGCGCCGCGGGGCATCGACATCTCGACGGCTGCGGGCGACGCTGGGCTCATGAGCTTCGACCATCCCGAGCGCATTCGCGCGATGGAACGGGCCGCCGACCTCGGCATGTGCTTGATGGCTCATGTCGCTGATCCGGACACCTGGTTCAAGACGAAGTACGCCGATGCGTCGCGGTACGGCACCAAGCGCGCACAGTACGAATCGTTTGAGCGCGCGGTCGACCGCTTCGGCGCTCCGTGGATCGCCGCGCACATGGGTGGCTGGCCCGAGGACCTCGCCTTCCTCGACGGACTGCTCGAACGGCACGCGAACCTCAACCTCGACACGAGCGCGACGAAGTGGATGGTGCGCGAGATCTCCCGGCACGATCCGACGACCGTGCGCGCGTTCTTCCGAAAGTGGAGCCATCGCCTGATCTTCGGGTCCGACATCGTCACCAGCAACGCCCACCTCACGGCGGATGCCTCCGCCCACGAAATGGACCGGAAGGCATCGTCGCAGGAGACCGCGTTCGACCTGTACGCCAGCCGCTACTTCGCGCTCCGAACACTGTGGGAAACAGATTGGCGCGGCATGAGCCCGATCGCGGATCCCGACCTCCACCTCGTGGATCCCCTGAAACACTCGCCACGCGACTCGCCGCCCCTCGCTGGCGTGGCCCTCGATTCCGCCGTGTTTCTGGCTTTTTTCCGCGAGAACGCCCTGCGATTGCTTCGAGCGGCGAACCCTCGCGGCAAACCAAAAAGTGAG
>SYGQ01000212.1 GCA_005799475.1 Planctomycetia bacterium
CGACGCGGCTTCGGTTGCGGCCTGCGTGCCGCCGGCGCTGTCGCTCGTGGACTCGACGGCGAGCGGCGCGCGTGGGGCAGACATCCGTGCGATCGTGCTCGAACCTGTCGACGCGGGGCGGGTGCGCCTCGAGCGCGCGGGTGCCGTGTGGACGCTTGCTTCGGACGGGAAGACGCGCGCGGCGAACCCATCGGCGATCGACACGCTGCTGAGTCGGTTGTGCACTGATCGAGCGACAGCCATCGCGCAGGGGGCGGCTCCTGCGGACCTTTTCATCGGCCGCGTCATCCTTGAGGGATTCGATGGCCGTGAACTCGCCGCACTGCGAGTCTCCCGCGAACGAGACGGCGGCCGCTATGGCGTCGACGACGGGTCGGGGATCCTCCGGATCTACCCCGCGGCGTCGGCATTCCTGCTCGAGGTCGAGGACTACGAGGACCGAGCCGGCACGCTCGCGCCGCTCGCGCCGCCTGTGCCGCTGCCGCGCTGACGCCGCCACCAGAGCATCGCGTCGAGACCGCGTCGACGCGTGTCCATGAGTCTGAACCGCAGGCTGTCCCCCATGAGGATGCGTCCGTGGCCGGTCGCCACAGGGACTCCCGCCGCGTCCGCAGCCGCCAGTGGCGCGACGAAGCACCACGCGTCGTCGACGAGGTCTTCGTCGAACAGGGCACCCAACAATCCGGCACCGCCTTCGACGAGGATGGTTGAGACGCCGCGCGCGCCGAGGTCGCGCATCAGGTGCGCGAGCGTGCCGCCCACGAGGCCGCGCATGGAGCCGTGCACGGCGTCGACTCGGGGTGGTGCCAGCGGCGTAAGTCGGATGCCCGCGCGCTCCCAGCCATCGCGCGCATGCGTCGTGAGCGAGGCGATCGCCTCGACCGAGCACGCGATCTCAACGGGCCCCTGTGGCGCTGTGCGCACGACCTGCGCGTCGATGGGTGTCGCGAGCGATGGGTCGATGATGACGCGGCGGGGAATGCGGCGGCAGGTCATTCGTCTCGGAAGCAGGTGTGGGTCGTCGGCGAACACGGTCCCGATGCCGACCATGATGGCGTCGACGCGCGCTCGCTCGCGGTGCACCATGGCGCGGCTGCGCGGACCGCTGATCCACTTCGAATCACCCGACCGTGTCGCCGTGCGGCCATCGAGTGTCTGTGCCCACTTGGCGATAACCCATGGTCGCGACTCGCGGACGCGATGCACAAAGGGCATCGACACCGCTTCGCACGCGTCGCATGGCACACGATCGACGGCGATCCCGCTGTTGCGCAGCGCCGTGGCACCGCCCGAGGCCTCAGGGTTCGGGTCGCTGACGGCGTACACGACGCGCGTCACGCCTGCGCGAATCAGCGCTTCAGCGCAGGGTGGCGTGCGTCCATGGTGGGCGCACGGTTCGAGTGTGACGAAGGCGGTGCAGTCCTTCGAGCGCGAACCTGCGCGAGCGATCGCCATCGCCTCGGCGTGCGCCTGTCCGCAACGAGCGTGGTAACCCCACGACACCATCGCCCCATCGGCACCCACGAGGATGCATCCCACCATGGGATTGGGTTCTGCGCCACCATGCCCCCGGAGTGCGAGCTTCGCCGCTGCGGCGAGCCACCGCGATTCAGCGGCGAACTTCATCCGACCTCGGCGAGATTCAGCCTCACGGCTTCGCCAACACCTCGTCCTTGAGCCGGTCGGGCATGATGCGGTAGTTCAGCGGCTCCATCGAGCTCGACGCGCGTCCCTGACTCATCGAGCGCAGTGAGGTCGTGTAGCCGAAGAGTTCCGAGAGCGGGACCTCCGCCGTGACGAGTCGCACGACGCCGCGCAACTCGCTATCGACGATGTGACCGCGGCGGCTCGCGATGTCGCCCGAGACGCTGCCGAAGAACTCGTCAGGAGTCGTCACGACGAGCTTCATAATCGGTTCAAGGAGCGCGAGTCCAGCCTCCGTGCACGCCTCGCGGAAGGCGAGTGCGCCAGCCTGCTCGAACGCGATCTGGCTCGAATCGACATCGTGGTACGAGCCGTAGACGAGCTCGGCCTTGACATTGATGACGGGGTAGCCGCCGAGGATGCCGCTGGCGGCCGCCTGGCGAATGCCGTACTCAACGCTGGGGATGAACTCGCGGGGGATGACGCCGCCTGAGACATTGTCGACGAACGCGACACCGTTCTTGAAGTCGAGTTCCTCTGCCGCGGCCTCCTCGGGGGTGATGGGGGCCACCGAGACGACAGCGTCGCCGTACTGTCCGCGACCACCGGACTGCTTCTTGAAGAGACCACGCACTCGTTCGGCCGAGCCGGTGATCGTCTCGCGGTACGCGACGCGGGGCTTGCCGACGGTCACGCCAATCTTCATGTCACGGACGAGCTTGTTCTTGATGATCTCAAGGTGAAGTTCACCCATGCCCGAGATGATCGTTTCGCCCGTCTCCTCGTTGTAGTTGGAGCGGAACGAGGGATCCTCACGACGGATTGTGGTGAGCGCTTCGCCGAGCTTCTTCTTGTCGTCCGCCGTCTTGGGTTCGATGGACATCGAGATGACCGGGTCCGGGAAGACCATGCGCTCAAGCACGATGGGGTGGTCCGGATCGCAGAGTGTGTCACCGGTGAAGGAGTCCTTCAGGCCGACGACGGCGACGATCTGCCCAGCGCCAGTCTCGTCGAGGGCGTTGCGCTCGGCGGCGTGCATCTCGTAAAGGCGCGAGACATTTTCCTTCCGCCCGTTGCCCGGATTGAGGACTCGAGAGCCCTTGGTCAACTTGCCTGAGTAGATGCGCAGGTAGGTCAGGGTGCCGGCGACATCGGCGACGACCTTGAACACGAGCGCCGAGAAGGGGGCCGCTTCGGTATGCGGGCGCGTGAGCTTGACGCTCGGGTCGCGAGCGTCAACGCCTTCCATGTCCGGTCGTTCCGTCGGGCAGGGGAGATAGTCGATGGCAGCGTCAAGCACCTTCTGGATTCCCACATACTTGAGCGCCGAGCCGCAAAGCACTGGGAACGCGCGCAGGTTGATCGTCGCCTTGCGCAAGACCGCCTTCAGTTCTTCGACTGTGATATGCGACGGATCGTGGAGGTACTTGTCGGTGAGCGCGTCGTCGAGTTCAGCGATCTTCTCGACCATCTTGTGGCGCCATGCTTCGGCCTGCTCGCGCTTGTCCTCGGGAATGTCCGTGCACTTGATGTTCTCGCCGTTGTCTTCGGGGGACCAGTACATCGCCTTCATCGTCATGAGGTCGACGATGCCGTTGAAGTCATTGCCCCAACCCATCGGCCACTGGATCGGGATGCCATTGGCGCCGAGGCGCGTGAGGATCGACCCAAAGGAGAAGTCGAAGTCCGCACCGAGCTTGTCCATCTTGTTGATGAGGCACAAGCGCGGGACGCCGTAGCGGTCAGCCTGACGCCACACGGTTTCGGACTGCGCCTCGACGCCTTCCTTGCCGTCGAACACAG
>SYGQ01000039.1 GCA_005799475.1 Planctomycetia bacterium
CTTGATCTCGTAGGCGTCGGCGACCGTCCCATCCTTGAGGGCTCTGCCGTCTTCCCACGACGGCTCGCGGCGAACGCCGTCGTGCACACCGACTTGACCCAGGACCCACGCCTTGAAGGCATCGCGGAGCTTCGACGGATTTGGACTCTCGACGACGAGCGTCGAGTCGTTCAGCACGCCACCTGCGAGGATTCCGAGTTTCGATGGGTAGCACGCAAATCGCACGGCGTCGATCGATGCCGAGTCATCGGCGAGCCACGCGGGCATGGCGTCGGTGGCGCCGGCAAGGTCCGCCAACGCGCGGAGCGATTCGCCACCGCCGAGCGCACGAACATTCGCGGCGCCGCCGACCAGAAACGCGCCTGTATGCAACCCCGCAAGCGCGTCGCGGTCTCCCTGATCGGCGAGGGGCTGGCACCGCGACGCCAGCGTGGCGAACATGGAACCACCCGCAACCCGTGTGCGGCTGCGCACCGAGAGCCCAAGCGGATCAATGTCAACGAGGACGAGTGATGCCGAGATCCACTTCCGGAGATCACCCAATCCGGGGAGCGGGCCCTTGAGCGGCGCCGTTTGCGATGCGGTCGCTGAGGCTGAAATCCAGGCCACCATGTCGGCGTCGCGCGCGTCGCGTATCCCTCGCGCGCCGAGGTCCTGCTCGACGATCTTCGCGAGGCCATCGCCTGCGGCGAACGCCTCAACAGCCGCCTTCGACCTCGATGCCAGAACATGGTGCTCGAGCGCGCGCGCGTGGACGGCTTCGCCGCCAAAGCGAAGTGTCCCGTCCTCCGCCTTGTCGGGATGTGCGGCGATGTAGGCGGCAGGATCCGCCGCGGGGATGAGGACGAGGACGGCCTCCTGCGCGGGGTCGCCCCCGAGGGCCCATGCGGCAAACGGGCCGTTCTCATCGAATCCCTCGCGCGCACCGAGGACCGCGCGGACATGGTCGATGGGCCGCCCGAACACATCGCTTTCCTTGCGGTCCATCCTTGCGATGCACTCGGCGAGGTCCGTCGTCGCCTTCGAGAGCTTCGGCACCACGATCGCCCATGTGGCATCGCGTGGCACAAGCGCCATCACATCGTCGAAGCCATCGGCCGTCGCTGCGCATCCGACAGCGAGCGCGACGAGCGCTGCGGCGTTCGCGACTCGCGTCATTCGACGGTCACGCTCTTGGCGAGGTTTCGTGGCTTGTCGACATCCTTGCCTCGCAGCACCGCGGCGTGGTACGCGAGCAACTGGAGCGGGATCACGGTCACGAGCGGCTGAAGTTGCTCGGGCACATCGGGGACATAGAAGACATCTTCGGCCACGCTCTGGATGTATTCATCACCTTCAGTCGCGACGGCAATGACATGGCCGCCGCGACTTCTGACCTCGGCAATGTTGCCGAGCACTTTCTCGTACTGCGAGTTCTTGGTCGCCACAAAGACGACCGGCATGCCCTTGTCGATGAGCGCGATCGGACCGTGCTTCATCTCGGCCGCTGGCATCCCTTCCGCGTGGATGTACGAAATCTCCTTGAGCTTGAGCGCTCCCTCGAGCGCGACTGGATAGTTCACCCCTCGGCCGAGGAAGAGCCAATTTTCGCGCTCGACATACTTCGCCGTCGCGGTCTTGATCGCTTCCGTTGTCTCGAGGATCCGCTGCACCTTATCGGGGATCGCCCGCATTTCGCTCATGAGATTGACGACATACTCCTGACTCAGGTAGCGCCGCCGACCGACATAGAGCGAGAGCATCGCCAGGACGAGTACCTGTCCGGTGAATGCCTTCGTGCTGGCAACCCCGATCTCGGGACCGACCCGCAGATAAATGCCTGCATCGGTTTCTCGCGCGATCGACGACCCGACCACATTGACAATGCCCAGCGCCAGCGCGCCGCGCTGCTTGGCCTCCTGGAGCGCCGCGAGGGTGTCGGCGGTTTCCCCTGACTGACTCACCGCAACGACGGCGGTCCCGAAATCGACGATCGGATTCCGGTAGCGAAACTCGCTCGCGAAATCGTGTTCCGCGGCAATCTTCGCCAGATCCTCCATCAGGTACTTCCCCACCATGCAGGCGTGGAGGGCTGTGCCTTGACCCACCATCACGATCCGCTTTGCGTTGGCGAGCGCCCTCGCATGCTCGGCGATACCGCCAAGCACGACACCGCCGCCGCGATCATCGAGCCGCCCCTGCATGCTGACCCGCAGGCTTCGGGGCTGCTCAAAGATCTCCTTGAGCATGTAGTGCTCGTAGGGCCCGAGCTCGATCTCGGCCAGTTCAAACTCGAGTTCGCGAACTTCGGCGGTGATCTCGATGTCATCAATCGTGGAGGTGCGGAAGGAATCCCGTGTGAGCTTTGCGACTGTGAAGTCCGGAAGGGTGAACGCCTGCGTCGTATGGGCCACAATCGCACTCGAGTCGCTGGCGACGACATACTCGCCGTTCCCCACACCCACCATGAGCGGCGACCCCTTGCGCGCGACGACGAGCGTATCGGGCTCCTCCTCGCAGATCACGGCGATGGCGTAGGCGCCGGTGACCTCTCGAAGCGCCGACTGCACGGCCCTCTCGAGGTCTCCCCGGTACAGCTCACCGACCAAGTGGGCGAGCACTTCGGTGTCGGTCTCGCTTGTGAATGAGTGCCCCTTCTCCAAGAGATACTTCTTGATTGACGCGTAGTTTTCGATGATGCCGTTGTGGATCAGCGCAATCCCGTGGCCGGCTTTGAGGTCGTCACGGTGGGGATGCGCGTTCGCGTCGGTCACGCCGCCGTGGGTGGCCCACCTCGTGTGCGCGATCCCGATCGTCGCTGGGCAGTTCTCGAGGGCGTCGAGCTTTTCCTCAAGGACCCGAACCCGGCCCACCGACTTGCAGACCTGGAGGCCGCCGTTCAGGACCGCGACCCCGGCCGAGTCGTAGCCCCGGTACTCCAACCGCTTGAGACCCTCGAGAAGGATGGGGAGCGAAGGCTTGCGTCCGATGTAGGCGACGATTCCGCACATGTCTGAGGGACTCCTTGTGGCAACACGCGCAGCGTGTGCAGGACTCAATGTATCGTACGACCCCAGAACGCCGCACCCGATGGTGCGGTTCGGCAAGGGCCACTGGAAGGACTGAACGCATGGAAGCGTCGCCCGCCTCGCGCGGCCTCACTGAGCAGAAGAACGAGATCCGCGCACTGATGCGTGAGCGGCTCGGTGCGACTACGACGGACGAGCGCGCGGCGTGCTCACGGGAGATCTGCGCACGACTCTCGTCGTCGCGCGCCTTCATCGATGCCTCGACCGTGATGCTCTACATGCCCATGCGCAGCGAGGTCGATGTGATCGCCGTCGCGCTCGAGGCGTTCAGGCTCGGCAAGACCATCTGCCTCCCGAGGGTCGAGACCGGTGGTGACACCATGAGTGCGGTGGCCGCGCGCACCTTTGATAACGATTCGATGCAACCCGACGCGATGGGGGTCCGGTCTCCTCGCGATGGTCCGCGCATCCCCGACAGCGCGATCGACCTCGTCATCGTGCCGGGCATCGCCTTTGACCTCCGTGGCGGACGCTTGGGGCGCGGCGGAGGCTTCTACGACAGATTCCTCGCTCAGTTGCCGCAGGTGAGACCGACGATCGGTGTCTGCTTCGACTGGCAGGTTGTCGACTCAATCCCCTGCGACACGCTCGACACCCCCGTGAAGGCTGTTGTCACAGACCGCCGCACGGCACACCGTTTCCCTTCAGATCGCCTGCTCGCTCCAAAGGACTCACCATGACGCTCAACAGCCAGATCCCCCGAACTGCCTCAGCCGACGCCAAGTCGAGGCGCCACATCGTTCCACTCGCGTTCGTCACCGCGATCGGCCTCGCCGCGGCGAGCTACCTGTACCTCAGGACGCCCACCGACACGCCAACGGCCGACAAGGTCGCATTCAACGCGGTCCCAACGATCGTCGCGCCACAGCAGGCGACCGCAATGCCCGAGGTGAAGCCGGTCACCGAAACACGGCCCGTTGCCAACACCACGCCGTCGGCGCCCTTGCCCACGCCTTCAGCACCGAAGGCTGTGCCCGTTGCGACACCGCTGGCCACCACACCGACGCGCATTGCACCGCCCTCCGCGACGACGATCGGCGGCGCCCTCGCGATGGTCGCTGGCGATCCGGTCGGCGCTCGGCTCGCACTGACTCAACTCGTCGATGGGAGCGCGCTCACCGGTCCCGACTTTGCCACGGCCATCGCGACGCTGCGCGAACTCAACGCGCGACTCGTGTTCTCTTCGACAGTCGCGCCGGGTGATCCATTCATGCGCGTGTACAAGGTCGAGTCCGGCGACACGCTCGCGAAGATTGCCAAGGCGATGAGTGTCCAGACCGACTGGCGTTTCATCCAGCGCATCAACGGCCTCAAGACCGAGAGGTCTCTGCGGGTGGGACAGAATCTCAAGGTCCCGGTCGGAGCGTTTCATGCCGAGATCACAAAGGGCAGCTACCTCATGCGGCTCTATGCGGGAGAGGGCGCGGGCCGTGTCATCGTGGCGGCGTTTCCGGTTGGACTTGGCGAACTCGACTCGACTCCAACAGGCGCGTTCATGGTTCGCCCTAAGAGCAAGCTCGTGAATCCCGAGTGGCGCAATCCGCGCACGGGCGAGCACTTTCAGCCCGACGATCCGAAGAACCCGATCGGCGAACGATGGATCGGGCTCGTCGGCGTCGAAGCACAGAACCAAGGTTTCAAGGGCTACGGCATCCACGGCACGACAGAACCTGATTCGGTTGGTAAGCAAGCCTCAATGGGATGCGTCCGCATGTACGACGATGATGTCGCCGTCGCCTACGAACTGCTGACGGAACCCAACAGCACGGTCGTGATCAAGCCCTAACGGATCGCACGCACGACGACTAAGGGTGGCCGGGGTTCCACTCTCCGCGAGCGGGTCCCTGGGGGTGGGACCCCCCCAAGGCCCGCGACTCACTGGTTCGCCGTTGGCGCGCCATGTGCGCCGCGAGGAGCATCGCTTGCTTCATCGCGCCGGCGTCGGCCTTGCCTTCACCAGCGATTCCAAACGCCGTGCCATGATCGGGACTCGTGCGCACGACCGGGATCCCAAGCGTCACATTGACCGCGCTATCGAATGCGATCAGCTTGAGCGGGATGAGTCCCTGGTCGTGGTACATCGCCACGACGAGATCGAAGCGACCGCGCACCGCCTCCCGGAAGATGGTGTCCGCAGGGAACGGTCCGTCCGCGTCGATTCCCGCGTTCCGCGCCATGTCGATGGCGGGTTGGATGACTCGCTCCTCTTCGTCGCCGAAGAGCCCGTGTTCGCCAGCGTGCGGATTGAGCCCGCAGACTGCGATCCTCGGGGATGAGATGCCGAGATCGAGGCAGAACTGGTGACCGAGGTCGATCGGGTCGAAGACGCGGCCGATCGTCAGAATGTCCCGAACATTCATGAGGGGAACATGAGCCGTGGCGAGCGAGACTCGGAGCTTCGCGGCAGCGAAGGCCATGCAGTGGCGACGCGCTCTGGTGCGAAATGCAAAGAGTTCCGTGTGGCCGGGCCAGCGGAAGCCCGCCATCGCCCAGCTCTCCTTGCTGATAGGGGCGGTCACGACGGCATCGACGCGTCGCGGGTCACCCTCGGGTCGCATGGCATCAACGATCGCGGATTCGACATAGGCCTTGCTGGCCGCTCCCCCGACCTTCGACGGCTCGTGACGGTCGAAGAGTCCGAGGACCTGGCCATGGTCGAGGACAAAGCAGTCGGCATCGATCTCCTGGTGGGCCCGCTCGCTCTCGGCCGCCACGCGGAACCAGTCCAGCCTGACGCCTGCCCGTTCGGCGGCCTCGTGCATCGCGTGATTCGAGCCGTGGATTGCCCACCGAGCGGCGGCGCGGACTGACGGTTCAGCGAGTGCCTTGACGGTCACCTCGGCACCAATCCCGGCGGGATCCCCGAGGGATACGGCAACTGTCGGGAGGCGAGCGGTCATCAACCCAATACTATGCCTTGAATTCTGCAGGATCGCCGCCGCGTTGGCCGATCCGCCCAGAGGGTGATGTCCGTGAACGAACCCGATCCTCGCTGCTGTCCCCATATGGAGTTCAACGACGCACGCTGTACTTCGCGCTTTGCGATGGGAGAGATTGAGCAGCTCTTCGCGTACTGCTGCGGCGGCTACCACGCCTGCGCGCTCTTTCACCGCATCAACATGGAGCAGCGCTTCCGCGCGCTCGTTGGCGATCCAGCGAGGGGCATCCTCCAACCCAACCGCCTTCCTGGGTTGATGCAAGCCACCATCCATGGGCGCCCCCACCGCAGCTCACCGTCGACGACCTGACTTCCTTGCGTTCTGCCGCATCGAGTGCGGACTGGCTCCGCTCACGCTCGAGGCGTACGGTCGCGACCTCGCGCTCCTCGAGGAGTTCTTGGAAGCGCGCGGCGTGCATGATGTTGGGAAGGCATCCATGCAGGACCTGGCTGAGCACCTTCGGTGGCTCTCGCGCTCGAAGGGGTTTGAGCCCACTACGGTGACACGGCATCTCGCCTCGATTCGGGTGTTCTTCCGCTGGATGCATTCAACCGGCGCCATCGCCCGTGACAACGCACGACTCCTCGAACGACCCACCACATGGAAGCGCCTGCCGGGGGCCATGACGCCCGCGCAGATGCGCACACTCGTCGAACATCCCACCATCGAGTCCGGCGCGCTCTGGCTGCGGGATCGGGCGATGCTCGAACTCCTCTACGGTGGCGGCCTGCGAGCGAGCGAGGTTTGCGGCCTCAAGGTGAATGACTTTCACGAGACACTCGGCGCCGTCGCGGTGACAGGAAAGGGTGGCAAGCAGCGCGTCGTGCCCATCGGCGTCCCAGCCATCACATGGACCCGCCGCTACATCGATGAGTGCCGCCCCTCGCTCGCGCGCGTCGGTGGCGGGCGCGATGCGTTCCGGCTCTTGCTGTCATTCAGCGGACGGCCACTTGAACGCGTGGCGGTCTGGCAGATCGTGAAGAAAGTGGCCGCTTCCGCCGGCCTTGAAGGGGTCCACCCGCACACGCTGCGGCACTCGTTTGCGACGCACATGGTGGTTGGCGGGGCCGATCTTCGCGTGGTGCAAGAACTCCTCGGCCACTCGAGCATTCTCACGACGCAGGTCTACACCCATGTTTCCAAGGCGCACTTGCGCGAGGTGCTGCTCACTTGCCACCCGCGCGAAGCGCGAGGCGTGCGTCACACGAAGTCGATTCGGCGAGTGAAGTAGCCGAGGCTCGCGGCGTCCTTGGCCATTCGGAGCGTCTCCTCGGCGAGCGTGTTGGCCCGCGCGGTCCCCTCCTTGATGATCGCCACGATGGCTCCATCATTCCCCTCGTACTGCTTGCGCCGCTCGCGCATGGGCTCGAGCAGCGCGTTGACGGCCTCGGCGATCTCGACCTTGATGTGACCGTCGCCAATATTGTCGCCGCGCGCGTACCGATCCTTCAACTCCGCCACACGCGAGGCATCGTGGATGAACGCATCGACATACTGAAAGAGCGCGTTGTTCGTGTCGCCAGGTTCCGTCGGACTCTGCCGCCCGGTGAAGATCTTGCCGATCTTCTTCTGGACTTCCTTCGGCGAATCGGCAATGAAGATCGCGTTGCCGAGGCTCTTCGACATCTTGTTCAGGCCGTCGATGCCCACGAGCCGCCCCACTTTGCCAACATCGGCGTGCGGCACGGGGAAGACGCCCCCGAGTTTCTCGTGATCCCCATCTTCAGCATGCTCGGACACTCCGCAGAACACTTGGTTGAATCGCCGCGCCACTTCGCGCGTCATTTCCAGGTGAGGCACCTGATCTTCGCCCACGGGAACGCCCACGGCGCGAAACGCAAGAATGTCCGCCGTTTGCCCGACAGCGTAGAGCGGGAAGCCAAACGAGTACTGGTCGCCGAGACCCTTGATCTTGATCTCTTCGGAGAGCGTCGGATTGCGCATGACGCGATTGAATGGCAGCAGCATGGCGAAGAGGAATGTGAGTTCGGCAATCGCCGGCACCTCACTTTGGAGCACGATGGCCGCCTGCACTGGGTCGATGCCCATGGCGAGATAGTCGCGCACGATCTCGAGCGAATCGCGCCTGATATCCGGCGCCGTGCGCGTGCGCGTTGTGTAGGCGTGCATGTTGGCAATGAGGAAGTAGCACTCGTGAGTCGTCTGCAACTCGACGCGTCGCTTGACCGAGCCGACCCAATGCCCAAGGTGCAGCGTGCCCGTTGGAGTGTCGCCAGTCAGGATTCGGGGGCGTGTGGTGGCAGCCATGAAGTGACAATCCTACGGCGTGCTTCTCGACGGCGTGATCACGCCGAGAGCCCGATCACGAGGTTGACGACATTGAATGCCGCGTGTGCCGCCATCGGCGCCGCGAGCCGACCGGTCCTCTCCGCCAGCCAGCCCAACACGAGGGCGAGCGCGAAGAGCATCGCGAGGCCGCTGGCAAGCGCCGCCTCTTCGAGGACCCCGATGTGCAGAATGGCAAAGAGTGCGCTCGTCGTCGCAATGGCCCACCATCGACCAAACCCCGCGCCGCGGAGCCCCTGCTGCGCCGCGCCACGAAAGAGGAGCTCTTCTGCGATCGGCGCCATCACGACCGCGCTGACGATCATCGCGCATCGCAACCACGGATCGCCCGATGCCGCAAGCGCCGCAAGTGACGTGTGTCCTGTCGTCGGTGGCTGTGCGCCGCCCATCCAGAGCTGCAGCGACGCGACAAGCGACCCGATGGACTGCAAGGGGAACCAGGTGATCGCGAGGGCAAGAACTCCGAATCCAAGGGCACGAAGGAGTCCCCAAGATGGCGCGCCATGGCAGCGCTCTCCTCGGGCCACGAGGATGATTCCCGCGATGACCATCTGCATCACCCACGCTCCGGCACCCGTCACGACGACGGCCCGAAGCGATTGGTCATCGTCGCTGATGGTGAAGAGCGCCGCCGCGCACGCGGCCCCCAGCGAGGCGCTCGAGAGCATCCCCGCGAAGAGTGCCAACGACCATGCTGGCGAAAGCGGCCACCGACTCGCGGGGACGCCCGTGAGCCGTGCGCATCGGCTGGCTGCGATCACTGCGGCGATGATGATTCCGAGCCCGAGCGAGACGAACGGCCAGATCGGCGTCGACTCCGCCGGCTGCGCTGCGCTTTCATCCGCGTGGACCCCACTACCCTGTGCCGCCAACGCAAACACGAAGATGGCGGATGCGCTCACCAACATCGTCCAACGGAAGCGTGCCGAGGTCCTCGCGCAGCGCGCTTCCGTCCCGCTCGACGCGCTCAAGGAGCGCATCTCCGAACTCGGTCGGACGCGCAACTTCTTCCAGGCCGTCGTGGACCATGGTCGCCAGGGCCACACCCGAATCATCGCGGAAGTCAAGGCAAAGAGCCCCTCCGCAGGGACGATCCGACCCGACTTCGATCCGGTCGCCATCGCTCGACAGTATCACGCGGCGGGGGCGAGCGCGATCTCGTGCCTGACCGACGAAGCGTCGTTCGGTGGTCGTCCCGAGCACATCCACGCCATCCGCGATGCCGTGAGACTCCCGGTCCTGCGCAAGGACTTCATCATCGACGAGTACCAAGTGTGGGAATCACGCGCCATCGGCGCCGACGCGATCCTCCTCATCGCCGAGTGCCTCACGGAGCGCGAGATCATCGATTTCCAGATCCTTGCGGTCGAACTCGGGATGACCACGCTGCTCGAAGTTCACGACGCCGCCAACCTGTACCGCGTGGTCAATCATGTTGGGTTCCCGCACCCGGGCTACTCGCTCCTTGGGATCAACAATCGCAATCTTCGCACGATGAAGACTGATATCACGCACTCGCTTCGCATGGCCGACTTCGTCGACGACCCCACGACCCTTGTGAGCGAGTCGGGCATCACGACACCCACGGACCTCTCCCGCCTTCGCGACCACGGCATTCACATCGCGCTCGTCGGCGAGCACCTCTTGCGCGAAGCCGATCCTGGCCTTGCACTGCGTGCCCTGCTGGCCTAGCGGCCATTCGCCATCGCCCTCGGCATTGCCCGCGGCGTCGCGTGGCGCACCGACTTGGGGCGTTCCGACTCCAGCTAGCGAGCCACGCGCGTGCGAGCGAGAATCTCGCGAGCGATGTTGAGGCCGGTCAATGCCGCGCCGATGCGGAGTTGATCTCCCGCCACGAAGAGTTGCAGTCCCATGCCCGGTTCGAGGCTCCAGTCGCCGCGGATTCGCCCCACAAGCACAGGATCCCGACCCGCAGCGACGATCGGCTCGGGGAACGAGTTCGTCGCCGGATCATCGACGACCTCGATGCCAGGAGTGTCCGCGAGAATCTCCCGCGCCTTTGCCGGATCAAGAGGGCGCGCGAACTCAAGCGCGATGGCCTCACAATGGGCCCTCAGCACGGGAACGCGAACGCAGGTCGCCGTCACACGCACCTGGGGGTCGCCCCAGATCTTGCGCGTTTCAAGCAGAAGCTTCGCTTCCTCCTCGTTGTAACCGGACTCGCCGATGGCACTGTTGTGGCTGAAGCAGTTGAAGAGGTAAGGCCGCCCAAAGATCGGCGACTTCAATGGCCTGCCCTGCACGAAGTCGTGCGCTTGTGTC
>SYGQ01000213.1 GCA_005799475.1 Planctomycetia bacterium
AGGCCGCGACGGCGCTCAAGTTCAAGGGAGTGCCCTGCGTGATCGCAGCGAGCTTCTCCGAGACCTACAAACGGAATGCGTTCAACAACGGATTCCCGGTGTTTGAGTGCCCGGAACTGGTCGCCCACCTTCGCGCGTCGCAGGCGCGGGGAACGCTGACCCAAGTCGGCCCCGAGGCGGCGATCGACTACCAGTCCTCGACGCTCTCGATCTCGGGAGCCGTGTTTTCATTCGCGCCACTGTCGCCGGCGGCGCAGGAACTTGTCGTCGCAGGAGGTGCCGAGGCCCTCGTGGCGGCGCGACTCAAGCGAACGCAGCCGCAGCCGGCCTGACGGTCTCGGCGCCTTTCGCTAACATCCCCCCCCCTTCGATTCCCCGCACTTCAGGAGCGCAACAAAATGGCTAAGTACACGATCGCATGGATGCCCGGAGATGGAGTCGGCAACGATGTCATGGAGGCGTGCCGCATCGTCCTTGACCACATGAAGCTCGACGCGGAGTACCGCCCCTGCGACATCGGCTGGAAGTTCTGGTGTGAGGAGGGCAATGCGCTCCCCGATCGCACCGTGAAGGCGCTCGAGGGAACGACCTGCGGCCTCTTCGGCGCCATCACCAGCAAACCCCAAGACGAAGCCAAGGAAGAGCTCGTCCCTGAGCTCAAGGGGAAGGGACTCGTCTACTTCTCGCCCATCGTGAAGCTCCGGCAGATGTTCAACCTGCACACAAACATGCGTCCGTGCAAGAGCTACACAGGGAACCCCCTCAACTACCGCGGTACCGCGATCGCCAATCCACACGGTTCGGACATTGCGATTGACCAAGTCGTGTTTCGCGAGAACACCGAGGGGATGTACGGCGGCGTTGAGTTTTTCCCGCTTCCCGAGCCGGTGTACGAGGCGCTGTGCGCCAATCCGAAGATGAAGCCGTGGAAGGCGAAGGGCCTCGAAAATGTGGCGCTCTCGACGCGCATCGTGAGCCGCCAGGGCTGCACGAGCATCTGCACACAGGCCTTCGAGTTCGCCAAGAAGACTGGCCGCAAGCGCGTCACCCTCATCGAGAAACCCAATGTGCTGCGCGAGACCGGCGGCCTCATGACTCGCTGCTTCCGCGAGGTGGCGAAGAGTTACCCGGAGATCTGGGCCGACGAAGCCAACATCGACGCGATCTGCATGTGGATGTTCAAGAACCCGCAGGACTACTCGGTCCTCGTCGCGGAGAACATGTTCGGCGACATCGTGAGCGACCTGTGCGCTGGCCTCATCGGCGGGCTCGGCTTCGCGCCAAGCGCCAACCTCGGTAACTCGTACGCGGTGTTCGAACCAACGCACGGCAGCGCTCCCAAGTACGCGGGTCAGTACAAGGTGAATCCCATCGCCATGCTCCTCACGGCGAAGATGATGCTCGACTGGCTCAAGGAACCCGTGATGGCCGCGAGTCTCGAGTCTGCCATTGCCGCCGTCATCAAGGAGGGCAAGGTGCGCACCTACGATTTGGGCGGCAAGGCGACGACGCTCGATGTCGCCAAGGAAATCGCGCGCAAGATCGGCTGAACTCAAACACACCGAGGGACACTCCATGGCACACGCCGCACCCGTCTTGACCAAGCGCCTCATTTCCTACGACATCGCGGAGTGGGCCGCGAAACTCCGCTACGAGGATCTCTCCCCGGCTGCGATCCAGGCGGCGAAACTCTTCTGGTTTGACTCCATCGGCTGCGCCTTGGGTGGGAGCCAGCAGGAGGACGCACGCATCCTCTTGAAGCATCATCGCGCGATGGGCGGCGGCCAAGGCGGAGGTCGTGCGACGGCATTCGTCTCCGGATTCAAGACCAATCCCGTCGACGCGGCGTTCCTCAACGGCCACATGATCCGGGCGATGGACTACAACGACATCTACTGGAAGTCCGATCCCTGCCACCCGAGCGATCTGATCGGCGGTCCGCTCGCGCTCTGCGAGGCGTACGGACTCTCCGGGAAGGAACTCATTCTCGGCACTGTCATCGCCTACGAAATCGAGATGCGACTGTGCGAGTTCGGCCTCCCCGGCGTGCGCGAGTACGGCTGGCACCACGCCACGCTGAGCGCGTTCGCGGCACCGGTGGCGTGCGGCCGCGTGCTCGGACTCACGCCGGCGCAGATCGTCGCCGCGATGGGCATCAGCGCGTCGCGCTCGTTCAGCCCCGGCGCGGTCACCGCAGGCAAGTTGACCAACATGAAAAACACGGTCGATCCGTGGGCCGGCCGCATGGGCGCGGAGAGCGCGCTCCTGGCACGCGAGGGCTACTCGGGCCCCGAGCACATCATTGACGGGAAGGAAGGACTCTTTGCGGTGTTCGCTCATGTGCACTACAAGGGAAAGCCTGCCTCGTTCGACGCGGCGATGCTCACCAAGGATCTTCCGACCTGCCCGAAGTGCCACTACCGCATCAATGACTGCGGCATGAAGAGCTTCCCCATCGAAGCGCTCAGCCACGCGCCGCTGACCGCGATGATGAAGACGGTCAAGGACAACGGTATCGCGGCGAGGGATGTCCGAGAGATCAAGGTCGAAGTGATCGCCCGTGCGGCGGACATTCTCGGCGATCCGCACAAGTACCGCCCCGACTCGAAGGAGACCGCCGACCACTCGCTCCCTTACTGCATGGCGGTCGGCCTCGTCGACGGCATGGTGACGCCACTTCAGTTCAAGGAAGAGCGCGTCCTTGACAAGTCGCTCCTTCCGATCATGGACATGGTGAAGGTGGTCGCCAATGAGGAGTTTGAGGCCCTGTTCCCCAAGTTCCAGCCCAGCCGGGTCACGATCACGACCGCCTCGGGGAAGTCCTTCGCGACGCGCGTGGATGTTCCAAAGGGCGACCCGCGTGACCCGATGACCGAAGAAGAAATCTCCGTGAAGTTCAACGCGCTCGGCGGCGCCGTGATCGGGCTCGAGAAGTGCAGTGCGCTCCAGAGATGCATCATGTCGCTCGATTCGGCGCGAAACTTCGAGGAACTCTTCGCCCACGCCACCGCCTGACCCCCCAGTGGTGGCGGGCAGATGGCGCTCCCAAGCGAGCGCAAACCACCCTTCCTCCGGGGGTCCTTGCACTTTCGCTATAGTTGGGATCCGCTCATGTCGCAGACCCCCTATTCGCTCCCGCAGCCGCGAGCATTTCTTGAAACTCGTCGCACCGACCGCTGGTGGATCGTCCCATTGCTGGTGCTCGCAGGCTTCGGCGCATTCATTCTCTACTCAACTTGGGCCGCGTTCCAAGCGAACAACTACTTCATCGGCGGCGCCTCGCAGCCCGGCGTGCAGATGCTGCTCTCGCCGTTCTACTCGCCGGTGCTTTGGGACGCGAAGGGGATCCACTCGGGTCACGCGTGGTTCGGCGATGCACCGGTGTGGTGGCCCGCGTGGCTTCTCTTTTCCCCGGCGCTGCTGATTCTGCCGTTTCCCGCGGGATTCCGCTTCACTTGCTACTACTACCGAGGCGCCTACTACAAGGCATTTTGGGGCGACCCCGCCGGATGCGCCGTCGGTGAGCCGAAGTTCCGCGGCACGAGTTATCGAGGCGAACAGAAGTTCCCTCTCATCTTCCAGAATCTGCACCGGTACTTCCTCTACGTCGCGATCGCGTTCATCGGACTCCTCGCGTGGGACGGCTACCAGTCGCTCTGGCACTTCAACGCCGACGGCTCGCGCAGCCTCGGCGTGAGTGTGGGAACGATCGTGCTCGTCCTCAACCCGATCCTGCTCGGCCTCTACACCTTTGGATGCCACTGCTGGCGCCACTTGGTGGGCGGGAAACACGATTGCCTCTCGTGCAGCAGTGCGCGGCAACACCGCTACAAGGTGGTGACTTGGCTCAACCAGCGGCACATGCTTTTCGCGTGGATCAGTTTGTTCTTCGTCGGCTTCACCGACATCTATGTGCGACTCTGCGCCAGCGGCACTTGGACTGACTGGAGGATCCTGTGAACGCGCTCGACCGCTGCACGGTCCATGAGCATGATGTGATCGTGATCGGCGCCGGGGGTGCCGGGCTGCGCGCGGCCATCGAAGCCTCTGCGGCGGGTGTGAAGGTCGGCGTGATCTGCAAGTCGCTCCTTGGGAAGGCTCACACAGTGATGGCCGAAGGCGGCATGGCGGCCGCGATGGGCAATGTCGACGACCGCGACAATTGGGAGGTGCACTTCGCCGACACGATGCGAGGCGGTCAGTACCTCAACAACTCGATCATGGCCGAGCGGCACGCGAAAGACGCCCCCGCGCGCGTGCGCGAACTCGAAGCGTGGGGCGCCGTCTTCGACCGCACCAAAGAAGGCAAGATCCTCCAGCGCAATTTCGGTGGCCACCGCTACCCGCGGCTCGCGCATGTGGGGGATCGCACAGGCCTCGAACTCATTCGCACGCTCCAGGACCACGGCATCCACCAGGGCATTGAAGTGTTCATGGAGATGACGGTTGTGGCGCTCTTGAAATCTGGCGGGCGAATCGCCGGCGCCATCGGTTACGACCGCGAGCGAGGTCGCCTGCGCGTGTGGAAAGCGAAGGCCGTCATCCTGGCAACAGGCGGCCTGGGTCGCGCGTTCCGCATTACGAGCAATAGTTGGGAAGGCACGGGCGACGGGCAGGCACTCGCGTACCACGCGGGCGCCGAGCTCTTGGACATGGAGTTCGTGCAGTTCCACCCGACGGGAATGGTCTGGCCGCCCAGCGTCCGTGGCATTCTCGTGACCGAGGGCGTGCGCGGCGAAGGCGGCGTACTGCGCAATAGCGAGGGGAAGCGCTTCATGTTTGAGGACATTCCCGACGCGTACAAGGCGCAGGTCGCCACGAACGAAGAAGAAGGCTGGCGGTATGTGTGCGGCGACAAGAATGCCCTGCGACCGCCCGAACTCCTGACGCGAGACCATGTCGCCCGGTGCATCAACCGCGAAGTGAAGGCCGGCCGAGGATCCCCGCACGGCGGCGTGTTCCTCGATATCGGCTGGATCCGCGAGAAGCTCCCCAACGCCTCCGACCACATCAAACGCAAGCTGCCCAGCATGTACCACCAGTTCAAGCAGCTCGCGGGGGTGGACATCACTTCCGAAACGATGGAAGTGGGTCCAACCACGCACTATTCCATGGGTGGCGTCGCCGTGGACGGCCAGACGCAAGCCTCGTGCGTCCCTGGGCTCTTCGCCTCCGGTGAGTGCGCGGCTGGGCTGCACGGCGCGAACCGCCTGGGCGGCAACTCGCTCTCAGACCTCGTCGTGTTTGGCAAACTCGCCGGCGAACACGCGGCGAGATTTGCGAAAGCCAACAAGGCCGTCGAAGTCGATCCCGCAGAGGTCGAAGCGCATGTCGCGGCGATCGAGGCGCCATTCTCGCGGTCCGGCGGCGAAAACCCGTACGCGATCCACGCCGCGCTCCAGGACACGATGCAGGACCTCGTGGGGATCGTGCGAACGCAGTCCGAGATGGAGCGGGCTCTCGAAGCCATCGCCGCACTCCACGCCCGTCACGCGAAGTCCTCGGTGACAGGTCACCGCGAGTACAACCCAGGGTGGCACACCGCGCTCGATGTGGGGTGCATGCTCACGATTTCGGAGGCCATCACTCGCTGCGCGATTGAACGCAAGGAGAGCCGCGGCGCACAGTTTCGCGAAGACTTCCCGCAAAAGTGCGCCGAGTGCGCGACCTTCAACCTGATCGCCAAGAAGGCCCCCGACGGATCCATGGAGGTCCATCGCAGACCGCTCGTCCCGACTCGCCCCGACCTCGCGGCGGTCATCGAGAAGATGAAGTAGGAAGGGACTCCACGATCATGCCACCGATTCACGCTCCTCTATCGACCGCCACAACGACCCGACGCGTCGAGTTTCGCGTGTGGCGCGGGGACTCCTCAGGCGGCCAGTTCCAGAGTTACACCGTCGAGGTGACCGAGGGCATGGTCGTGCTCGACTGCATCCACCAGATCCAAGCGTCTCAAGCGAGCGACCTCGCCGTCAGGTGGAACTGCAAGGCCGGCAAGTGCGGCTCGTGCTCTGCGGAAATCAACGGCCAGCCGAGGCTGATGTGCATGACGAGGATGGACACACTGCCTGACGGACAGCCGGTGACCGTCGAGCCGATGCGCACGTTCCCGTCGATCCGCGACCTCGTCACCGATGTCAGTTGGAACTTTCGCGTCAAGAAGCGAATCAAGCCCTTCAAACCGCGCAAGCCGGACAATCCAGACGGCTCGTGGACGATGTTTCAAGTCGATGTCGACCGCGTGCAGGAGTTCCGGAAGTGCATCGAGTGCTTCCTCTGCCAGGATGTCTGCCATGTGCTCAGGGACCACCACAAGCACGACGAGTTCATCGGCCCCCGCTTTCTGATGTATAGCGCGATGCTCGAAATGAATCCGCTCGACACCGAGAACCGAATCGCCGACCTCAAGCACCACGACGGCATCGGTTACTGCAACATCGGCAAGTGCTGCACGAAAGTCTGCCCCGAGCACATCGGCATCACTGACAACGCGATCATCCCGATGAAGGAGCGCGTCGTGGACGAGTTCTACGACCCCATGACGCGGCTCTTCCGGATGTTCAAGCCGCGCTAGTCACGGCGCGGGTTGGTGACAACTGAGGCAGTGCAAGCTGCCCAAGCCCACCACAAGGTGTCTCGCCATCACCGGCTCGACTCTCCACCCGGGAAGGGCCTGCGCCATGACATCGATCGCCTTCTCGTCGCTTCCGGAATCGAACACCGGCACGAAGGCGCAACCGTTGGACAAGAGGAAGTTCGCATGGCTTGCCGGCAGCATGCTGCGGCCCCCGGGACCGAAGCGATCCGCCGGGTAGTCGTAGAAGATCGGCTCCGGGACCGGCAGCGCGATGACCTTGAACGGATCGCCGCGCTCGTCGCGTGCCTCGTTGAGCGCCGCCCAGTTGCACTCAAGGATTTCATGGTCAGGATGCCCCTTGGGTGCGCGAATCGACACGATCGTGTCGCGCGCCACGAACCGCGCGAGGTCGTCGATGTGTCCGTCCGTGTCATCGCCCTTGATGCCGCCGGGCAGCCAGACGACATGCGTCACACCGAGCGCATCACGAAGCACTTGCTCGATCCGGCCCTTGCCCGCCTCGGGATTTCGGTTGTCACCCTCAAGACACTGACTCGTGGTGAGCACGGTTCCCGACCCGTTCACTTCGATCGACCCACCCTCGAGCACAAAGTCGTGATGCCACAGCGGCAGTCCCCAACGCGCGGCAATGGCATCGGGGACTGCGTCATCAAGCGTGCGCGCCTCGTACTTGTCACCCCATCCATTGAAGCGAAACGAATGGCCGGCGACCCCCCTCGTTGCGTGCCGCACGAAGATCGGCCCGAAGTCGCGGATCCAGCTGTCGTTGGTGGGAACGCCGATTTCCCACAGATCGCGAACCTCGACAACACGCGCGAGTGCCGCGCGCCACGCATCCCACTCTCGCTGTGCCGACGCGAGGCACTTGGGCCAGGTCTCCTCGTTGTGCGGGCGGACGAGCCACACGACCGACTGCCGCTCCCACTCCGCGGGCATGCGAAATCCCGCCGCTGCGGCGGATCCGGTGAGCCGCAGCGTGATGGGCGAGGCCCCGCTCATGTGTCCACGATTCGCTTGGTGAGACCGCCGTACGCATCGATCCGGCGGTCGCGCAGGAACGGCCATCCGCGTCGCTGCTCTTCGATCATCGACAGGTTGCACTCGGCCATGAGAACCGCAGGTTCATCAACGGCGGCCTCGGCGATCACCTGGCCCGATGGATCACACACGAGACTCGTCCCCCAGAACTTGAGTTCCGACTCGATCCCGATCCGGTTGATGGCGGCCACAAAGACGCCATTCGCGATCGCGTGCGCCTTGTGCATCGTGATCCACGCCTCGCGCTGATGCTGCTTGTCCTTCTCGGTCTCGCCGTGCCACCAACCGATGGCGGTCGGATAGAACAGGATCTCGGCTCCCGCGAGCGCCGTCAAACGCGCCGCCTCCGGATACCACTGGTCCCAGCACACGAGCATGCCACACCTCGCGTGAGCTCCCGCGACCGCCTGCCACCCGAGGTCACCCGGCGTGAAGTAAAACTTCTCGCTAAAGCGCGGGTCATCAGGGATGTGCATCTTGCGGTAGCGGCCGATGACGGCGCCGGTCGCGTCGATGTAGACGCTCGTATTGTGGTACACGCCGGCCGCACGCCGCTCGTACAGGCTCGCGGTGATCTCGACCTTGAGGGTGCGCGCCAGATCCTGCATGAATGTGCAGGTGGCGCCGCCCGGAACCGCCTCCGCGAGATCCATGAGGGCGGGATCCTCGCACTGACAGAAATAGTGCGACGCGAACAGTTCCTCTGTGGCGATGATCTGCGCCCCCTGCTTTGCGGCTTCGCGCGCGAGACCGGCGACGCGATCGAGCACATCCGCCCGTGTCGCTGCGACCGGGGAAGCGTGCTGGAGAAGCCCGATGGTCACCGAGTGCTGCGGCATGGGGTTCGCATTCTAGGTCGGCGACGGCGGCTCTCGTTGACTGCACCAGCATGGACGGCGACAATGCCCGCCATGCAACGAACCGCCTTCGTCCTCGTCGGTGCTGTCGCGCTGCTCCTCGCCGCATGCGGCGGCCACACGATGAACGCGCCACCGGTGGGGTTCCTCTCGCAACCGGCGCTCATGAGGAAGTCGAGCGATGGATCATGGAACTACTCGGCGAAGGCCGTTGATTGGGCGAGCTACAAGAGCGTCTTCGTGCCGGTGGTGACATTCGCGGACGGTGCCTACGAAGACAATGTCTGGGCGAGCGCCGCTGATCTCCCCACGCTTTCGGGCAAGCTCCAGAGTGCGCTTCAGGCGGCAATGGGTTCGCGTTACGCGGCGGCGGCGGGCGCTGGTGCGGGCACGCTTGTCGTCCGTGCGCAGATCGTGAAGGCTGTTCCCAACGCTCCGGCGCGCAACCTCGCGCCGCAGACGCAGATCGGCGGGACCGGTTACGGCTACGGTGAGGTGGCGATCGAAGTCGTCGACGGCGGCGATGGGCGAGTGCTGCTGGAGTTTGCCGATGTCCAGTCCACAACGCGATTCTCCACCGAGAAGCTCACAGTGTGGGGAAGCTTCGAGAAGTCGATCGGCGAGTGGGCTGATCGCATCGCGAACTCCTGTCAGGCGAAGTAATCAGCGCGCCTCGCACGGATCATCGAACTACACTCCCCTCCCGCATGAGTCCTCGAGTGATTTCCCTCGCGCGACCTCTCGCCATCGCGGCGGTGATGGCTGGCCTTGCGACCGCGTGCAAGGTCGGCCCGAACTACACGACGCCGCAGGAGTTGCCCACGCATGAGTGGAGCCAGAACGCGCAGGGCCCCGTCACGGCGGATCAACCTGATCTGCACGAATGGTGGAAGCGATTCAACGACCCCATCCTCGATCAACTCATCGCGCAGGCGGAAGTCTCCAACGCAAAACTCGAAATGGCACTGGCCAATGTGCGTGTCGCGCTCGGCGCACTCGGCGTCTCGGAGAGTGAGTACTGGCCATCGATCAAGACCGGCATTGCCTACTCGCGCAATCAGACCAACATCAATCTGATCCCGTCAACCGGCGTCGAGTCCAGTCCCTTCAGCGTGTGGACCGCCGGCGTGGCCATGACCGGCTGGGAGATCGATGTCTGGGGTCGCGTGGCTCGCCTGGTCGAGTCCTCGACGGCGTCGCTCGCGGCCGATGTCGAGGATGTCCGCGATGCGCTGATCTCGGTGCGCGGCCAAGTGGGCGCGACCTACATGAAGGTGCGAACGCTGCAAGTGCAACTGGGCATTCTTGAGACCGCGATCGTCAACGCGCGAACGACATGCGAACTCGCGCTGGCGAAGTTCACAGCGGGGACCAACACGCTGCTTGACCTCAACGAGGCGAGGCAAGACCTCGAAACACTCGAGGCGCAACTCCCACAGATTGAGGCGGATCTGGCGGCGTCCATCTTCTCCGTGGCTCAACTCTGCGGCACGACACCCGAGCCGATGGTGAAGCTGCTGGGCCCGCGGTCAGTCATCCCAACGGGTCCCGCATCGGTCGGTGTCGGCATCCCGACCGAACTTCTTCGCCGTCGGCCTGATGTCCGAAGCAGTGAGCGACGCGCTGCTGCCGCGGTGGCCACCATTGGAGCCACAGAGGCGCTCAACTACCCAGTCTTCTCACTCAATGGCAGTTTCTATCTTGCGGCAAACCAGTTCGGCTCGATGTTCAACTCACCCAGTTCCACCTACGGATTCGGCCCCAGCGTCTCGTGGCTAGTCTTTCAAGGGGGGTATGTGGAGTCGCTGATCGCGCAGAGCAAGGGACAGGCACAGGTCGCACTCGCGTCGTACCGCGACACAGTCCTTGAAGCCGTCCGCGATGTCGAGACATCGATCAGCAATCTGGTGCAGGCTCAGCGCGAGGTGGAGAGTTACGGCGAAGCCGCGATGCTCGCGCAAAGCACCTTCGAACTCGCTCAAGCACAGTACGCGGCCGGCACCGTCGATCTCGACCGGTTGATCACGATCCAGAACAACCTGCTCGAGGTGCAGGAGGACATGGCATCCAGTCAAGGCGCCCTCGCCACGGACTTTGTCAGCCTGTACCGCGCGCTCGGCGGCGGTTGGGAACAGACGGCCGTCAATCAGGAAGCCACCGCGAACGCCGGAGGAAAGGTCACCCCATGAAGTCGTTCCACATCGCGTTCACGGCAGCCCTGTTGGCGCTTGCAGGATGCGAACAGCAGCCCGCACTCCCCACGCGGCCCACGACCGTCCCCGTTCGAACGGCGAAGGTCACGACCCAAAGCGTCTCGCTCGCCGTCGCCTATCCGGGGTTCACGGTTTCGCCGCGGACGGTCGAGATCGATGCGCGTGTCGAAGGATTCTTGCTTCGTCAGGAAGTGCCCGACGGCTCGGTGACGAAGGCGGACCAAGTCATCTACAAGATCGACGCGCGCCCATTCGAGGCCCAGGTCGCCGCCACGCAGGGACAACTCGCCACGGCGATGGCGCAACGCGACTACGCGAAGAAGGAGATGGAGCGAAACGCACCGCTGGTCAAGGCCAACGCCATCAGCCAACAGTCGTTCGACCAACTCGTCGCGAACTACCAGGAAGCCGAGGGCCGAACCCTCACCGCACAAGCCAACCTGACCACGGCACAACTGAACCTCTCGTGGTGCACGATGGCCGCACCGTTTCCCGGGCTCCTCGGGGCGAGCCAGTTTTTCGAAGGGGCTCTGGTCGGAACTCCATCGACAGTAAACCTCAACTCGCTCGTGCAACTGGATCCCATGTGGGCGCAGTTCAGCCCCGCCGCAAGCGACTGGCCCAAGTTCGCCGCGCGCATGGCGGCTGGCCCGCTCACGGCGACCGTCACCTATGGCGGCAATCCAACGCTGACCGAGAGCGGGAAGATCGTCTTCGTCGACAACACGGCATCGACGAACACCGCGACACTCATGATGCGGGTCGAGTTCGCCAATCCCACCACCCTGTTCCGACCGGGAACCTACTGCGATGTGGAGGTCGCCCTCGGCGAGGTCCCCAACACGATCGTGGTCCCGAAAGAAGCGCTGTACGCGCGCGATGCCGATCTCTTCGTCTGGCGCGTGAAGACCGATGACACGGTGGAATGTGTCAAGGTCACCGTGCTCCGAAAGTTCGGCGAGTACATGGCCCTTACCTCCGGTCCGAGTCCCGGCGACACCATCGTGGTCGAGGGCATCCAGCGCCTCAAGCAGGGTTCGAAGATCGCCGTCGCGCCGCCGGTCGCTCCCACGCCAGCGAAGACTCCAGCGAAGACTCCAGCGAAGACTCCATAGTCCCCCACTCTCGCCGCCATGGTGAACTTCTTCATCCACCGCCCGATTTTCGCCAGCGTCATCGCCATCATCATGGCGGCTGTGGGCGTGATCGCGATGGTCCTACTCCCCATCGCGCAATTCCCCAACATCGTGCCACCGACCGTTCAGGTGAGCTCGACCTACACCGGCGCCGACGCGGTCACCGTCGCCAACTCGGTGACGATGCCGCTTGAGCAGCAGATCAACGGCGCCGAGGGAATGATCTACCTCTCGTCGAACAGTACGAACACAGGTCAAAGCGTCATCACCGTGACCTTCGAGGTGGGGTACGACCTCGACATCGGGGCGGTTGATGTGCTCAACCGGGTGCAGTCTGCCGAACCGCAGTTGCCCCAGCAGGTGCAGCAACTCGGGGTGACGATCACGAAGCAGTCGACGAACCTCACGCTCGTCGTCTCACTTCTCTCGCCCGATGGCACCTACGACAGCACCTTCCTGTCCAACTACGCGAACATCCTTGTGGAGCCGGTGCTCGCGCGCATCGATGGCGTCGGCAACATCACCGTCTTCGGGCTTCTCCAATACTCGATGCGAGTCTGGCTCGACCCAGCCAAGATGACGGCGATGAACCTTTCGCCGGGCGAAGTCGTCCAAGCGGTCAAGGATCAGAACCAGCAGGCCGCCATCGGCAGCGTCGGCGCCGCACCGACCGCAGGGCATCCAGGGTTCAATCTCACGCTCGTCACAGAAGGTCGCCTCGTCACAGAACAGGAGTTCGGCGACATCATCGTCCGCGCTGGGAATGACGGCGCGATCGTTCGCGTCCGCGACATCGGGCGCGCCGAATTGGGTGCCTTTCAGTACTCCTCGACATCGAGCCTGAACGGCCAAGGCACTGGCACGATCGGCATCTACCAACTGCCCTCGGCGAACGCCTACTCCGTTGTCGAGGCCGTGAAGGCGCAGATGGAGCGACTCGCGCCACTGTTCCCTGACGGCGTCACATGGCAGGTCACCTACGACAGCACCGCGTTCGTCTCGGCGTCGATCAAGGACCTCAACAAGACGCTCATCGAGGCAGCACTGCTCGTGCTTGGCGTCATCTTCCTCTTCCTCCAGAGTTGGCGAGCGACGATCATTCCGATGATCGCCATCCCGGTCTCGATCATCGGAACCTTTGGCATCATGATGGCCGCTGGGTTCTCGATCAACACACTGACGCTGCTTGGACTGGTGCTCGCCATCGGACTCGTCGTCGACGACTCCATCATCGTTGTCGAAAATGTCTATCGGCAGTTGGAACTTGGCGCCCGCGACGGCACCGAAGCCGCCGAGCGCGCGATGAAGGAGGTCGCCGGACCGATCGTCGCGACGAGTTCGGTGCTGCTCGCCGTGTTTGTCCCGGCGGCCATGATGCCGGGCATCACGGGACAGCTCTACAACCAGTTCGCGCTCACCATTGCGTTCAGCGTGATGTTGAGCATGGTGAACTCGCTCACACTGTCACCGGCGTTGTGCGCCGTGTTCCTTCGCAAGCCGCACGCGGTCAAGTTCCGTCCCTTCATCCTGTTCAACAACGGGTTCGAGTGGGCCACGCACCGCTACTCGCGCCTCGTGCGCTGGCTCGGCGAGCGCTGGCTCATCATGGTCGGCGTGTTCGTGGTGGGCGCTGCCGCCCTCGCGTACGAACTCACACACACACCGACGGCCTTCATCCCCAACGAAGATCAGGGGTACTTCTTCGTCGGCTTCTCACTGCCGTCGGGCGCAAGTCTCGAGCGCACGCAGGCGGTCAGCGACCAGATTCTCAAGATCGTGAAGGAGGAATCGGCGTGCGTTGATGTGGTCGAGATCAACGGGTTCAACTTCCTCACGCAGGTTGCGACGACGAACGCCGGGTTCAACATCGTGACATTGAAGCCTTGGGACGAGCGCAACCCCCGCACAGAAAACTTGCGCGCGATCATCACCCGTGTGTTTCCCAAGCTCTACTCGATCCCGGAGGCGACCGTCCTCGCTTTCCCACCGCCCCCGATCCCGGGACTCGGCCAGGTCGCCGGCTGGCAGCTGCAGGTTGAAGATGTCAACGGCGCCGGCTACGAGGCGCTCGCGACTGTCGCGAACGAGTTCATTGAGGAACTCGAGAAGCGCCCCGAGCTCGCCAACATCTCCTCTCCCTTCCAAGCGCAGGTTCCGATCGTGAAACTCGCGATCGACCGAACGAAGGCCATTTCGTTTCACCTTGACATGTCGACCGTCTTCACCACGCTCGGTCAGACGCTCGGCCAGTCCTTCATCAACAACTTCAATGAGTTCAATCAGGTCTACAATGTGATGATTCAGGCCGATGCGGGCTCTCGCATGCAGGTCGCCGACATCCTGAAGACCTATGTGCAGAACACGAAGGGCGGCATGGTGCCGCTGTCTGCCTTCGCCACCTTCTCCATTGGCATCGGCACCGACAATGCGACCCGATACAACATGTACAACACGGTTCAGATCAACGGGGCAACGGGACCCGGCCACGCGTCGGGCCAGTCGATTCAGGCGATCGCAGAGGTCGCGAAACAGACCCTCCCCGACGGGTTCACCTTTGAGTGGACCGGCGTGACCTATCAGCAGATCGAGTCCGGCCAGTACGCGCCCATCATCTTCGCGCTCGCCCTCCTCGCGGTGTACCTGCTGCTCGCGGCGCTGTACGAGAGTTGGCTGCTGCCATTCAATGTGCTTCTCGCGGTGACCTTCGCCGCGCTGGGCGCGCTCCTCTTCATGCACATCCGAGGCAAGGTCCTCGATGTCTATGCGCAGATCGGCATGGTGATGCTCGTCGGGCTCGCGGCCAAGAATGCGATCCTCATTGTTGAGTTCGCCAAACTCCGTTACGAGAAGGGTGAACCCATCCTTGATGCCGCGGTGAACGCGTCGCACCAACGGCTCCGACCCATCATGATGACCGCGATCGCCTTCATGCTCGGCGTGCTGCCGCTGACAATCGCCACAGGCGCGGGTGCCGCGAGCCACCAGTCGATCGGGACAACCGTCCTCGGGGGGATGATCGGTTCGGCGACGATGGATCAGCTTGTCGTCCCCGTCTTCTTCGTCATGCTCATGGGCGCCGCGGCGAAGTTCGGCCTCGGGCGGCCGAAGGAACCACCCGCTCACTCGTAGACGGACACACGGCCGAGCATCGGCGTGGCGCGAGATGACTCCACGACGAACCGCAATTGCGTGGCCGGCGCGGTGGCGACGGCGAAAATCCGCCGCGGTCCAATGGTCGTTCCGCGAGCGAGTTCACGCCACGGCCCATCCGATGATCGCGCGTCAATTCTGAAGGACTCGACGCGCTGCCCGAGTTCGACCCGCTCCTCGAGGCGGATGGTTCTGGGCATGACCGTCGTGGACCACGAGAGCGTGAGCGTCGCGTGCGCCGCATCCCAATCGGGCGTCGCATGGTCGGCGACATCCTTCGCCGTGCGGTTGCGCACACGCTCGCCCCACTCGTGCAGTGCCTTGGCGTCCTGCGGCGCCACCAGCCCCCGTCGGTCGACCGGCACATTGAGCAAGAGGTTGCATCCGCGGCCAACGCTCTCCAACCAGATTCGCTCAAGGGCCTCCGGAGTCTTCACCTTGTCGTCTTCGCTCGCGCGCCAGAACCATCCTGGGCGGATCGAGACATCCACCTCTGCCTGAATCCAGTCGGCGCCGTCGCGCTGGCCCGTGCAGAGCACATCGTTTCGACCGGGAATCCCGGGGAAAAACTCAGCGAGGGAAAGTCGGCACCAGTTCGTCTCGCATCCCACGCCGCGCTCATTGCCGACCCAGCGAATGTCCGGCCCCGCGTCGCTAAAAATGACGGCGTCAGGTTGGCACTCCCGCACGACGGCAACGAATCGCTGCCAGTCGTACTCCTGCCGCTTTCCGTTGGCACCCTCTCCGCACGCGCCGTCGAACCAGACTTCCGAAACGCGGCCGTAGTGGGTGAGCACATCGCGCAGCTGCGCCATGAAGTACTCGTTGTACGCGTCGCCCGTCCCGTACTTCGGATTGTTCCGATCCCAGGGCGAGAGATACACGCCGAAGCCAATCCCCCCCTCGCGGCAGGCGTGCGACAGCTCGGCGAGCACATCGCCCTTGCCGGAGCGCCACGGCGAGTACTTCACACTGTGTTCAGTCAGCGAAGACGGCCAGAGGCAGAACCCATCGTGGTGCTTCGCGGTCACCACGATGCCGCGCAGCCCCGCGTCCTTGGCGACGGCGACCCACTGCTTGCAATCGAGTTCCTTCGGATCGAAACTCGACGGGTCCTCGGTGCCATGTCCCCACTCCTCGCCGGTGAATGTGTTGACCCCGAAGTGGATGAACATGCACTGTTCAAGCGCTTGGAATCGCAACTGCCTCGGACTTGGCGTCGGACCGAACGGCTCCTGCGACGACTGGCTCGCGAGGACCGCCGCGAGTGCCAGCGCGCCCATCACGAGTTCTGCCCCGCAGCCGCGCCAAACTTGGCCACGACATCCGCCCACCGTCCCTGCGACCGAAGCGCACACTCAATCACCTCGCGAAGTGCGCCGTGACCAGGGAGCGCCGTCGTGACATAGTCCGCGCGCTCGCGCACCTCGCGGGCTGCACCAGCGACAGCAACGCCCACGCCTGCGGTCGCCATTGCCGCCAAGTCAGGAAGATCGTCGCCCACAAAGATCACCTCGCTCGTCGCGATCCCCCAATGCGCACACAGGGCCACGAGCGCTCTCGCCTTGTCGGACTCGCCTTGGAGCGCATCGTCGATGCCCAACTCGCGGAGTCGATGCTGCAGCGCCAGCCCGCGACGACCCGTGATCACCCCCACGAGTCCTCCGGACTGCCGCCAGAGCCCGATGCCGAGTCCGTCTCGCGCGCAGAACCGCTTCTCCTCGGCCCCGGTGTCATCGATGGCGATGCTGCCGTCCGTGAGGGTTCCATCGACATCGCAGACGATGGCACGAATCCCGCTCCAGGACTTCATGAGGCCATCCTAGGGTCTCGCTACCCCAGCGGCTCAGTGAGGACGCGAAGGCTCGCTCGCAACCCGACCATGAGGTCCGCCAGTCGCATCGAAGGACCGCCTCGGACCGCTGCCTGTTCCGGCAACTGTGGGAGGTGGACAAATCCCGCGCGGCGAACGCTCGGCCACTTGCGCTGCGCGATGGCCCCAAGCACGCGATACATGAGTTCATTGCAGAGGAATGTGCCGGCCGAGTTCGAGAGCTCCGCAGGAACTCCCTCGCCCTCGCACGCATCACGCATCGCACGCAGCGGCACCGACGAAAAGTGCGCGGCGGCTCCTCGCGCCACAATCGGCTGATCCACCAACTGGACACCCGCGTGATCTGGGATGCGATCATCGCGCAAGTTGATGGCGACACGCTCGAAGGCGACTCGAGTCGCCTTGTGCGACTCACCAAACGCAACGATCGTGTCAGGAGCCCACCGGATGACGGATTCCGCTACCGCGTGGAACGCACTCCCGGACTGATCCCCCCCGACCACCGGCACGATGAGCGAATGAAGCGTCGCTCCCGGCACACCTTCGGCAGCAAATGCGCGCGCAACCTCCTCGCTCGGATTGACGAGGCTCCCGCCAAAGGGCTCGAATCCGGTCAGCAGCACGATCGCCATCCCGCGACCCTACCAAACCTGATCTCGATGCCATGCCGGTAGATTCGGGCTGTGGAGCTGAGCGAAGTCCTCCGAGAAGGTTGTCTCTTGCTCCTCGTGGCTGTCCCCTGCCTCGTCCTTTCGCAGCGGCTGAAGCTCAGCAGCACGATCGCGTTCATCGGTGCAGGGCTCCTCATCGGTCCTGCCGGCCTTGCCCTTGTGAAGCCCGGAGGCTCGCTCCACGCGCTCACTGACCTCGCACTCGTCCTCGTGATGTTCACGGTGGGAGTGGGGCTCCACCCACGCGACTTAGGACCGCGGTGGGGCCGCCTGCTCGCACTCGGGGCCGCTCAAGTCGTCGCCTGTGGCGCCGTGCTCGCGATCGTCTGCATTCCGGTCGTCCACCACTGGGAAGGCGCGGTCGTCACTGGGGCGACGCTGGCGATGTCATCGACGGCACTCGGGCTCCAGACGCTTCGCGAGCGCGGCGAGTTGAGGTCGGAACTCGGACAGAAGGCACTCGCCATTCTCGTGGTCCAGGACATCGCCGTCTTTCCGCTGATGATGCTCCTTCCCGTGCTGAACCCCGAGCGCGCCGACACGGCACTGCCGCCGTTCGGTGTCGAAATGGTCGTCATGCCAATCGTCAGCGTTGCCGCCATCGCCCTCGCGAGCCGATTCCTCGCGGCGCCGCTCTTGCGCACCGTCATCGGGAAGGGATCGGCCGCCGTGGAAGGGTCGACGATCGCTCTCACCGTGCTCGGGGCGGCGACGCTCGCCGATTTCGCGGGCATTCCGCCAACGCTGGGCGCATTCGTCGCAGGGATCTCGCTTGCCTCTTCTCCCATCCATGAACGGGTCGAGTCGATTGTCCGCCCACACGGGACGCTGCTGCTTTCACTGTTCTTTGTCACCATCGGCGTTGCGATCAATCTGCGGGAAGTGGAGTCCTACTGGCTTCTCCTGCTTGTGCTCGTCGCCGCTGTGCTCATCCTCAAGACCGTCGTCATCTACGGTCTCTCTCGCGCATTCGGTGGCTCGCATGGACTCAGCGCGCGCCTCGGGATCCTCCTTTCCCAAGGTGGAGAATTCGGCTTCACCGTTGCGACAGTGACGCTCGCGCTGGGCTGGGCGTCTCACGCCCGCATGGGAGCTGTGATCCTCGTCATTGCCGCCACCCTCGCATGCACCCCACTGATCCTCCGCTTCACACCCGTCTGGCGCACGCCCGCTGGGGATCCGAAGTCCCCCGGAACCGCAAGCAGCCAATAGTGCACGATGACCGCGAGCCCGCGTGAACCCGGCGCCCATGAAGTGTTCGAGGTGTTGGTGCGCGATCATGCTGCCCACCTCATGGTTTTCCTGCGCGCCATCGTTCACGACAAGGCCGCCATCGATGACATTTTTCAGGAAACCATGATGGTGGCGTGGCGGCGACTCCCTGACTTTGATCGCACTCGATCCTTCGGTGCCTGGGTTCGCGGCATCGGCGCGCGAGTGGCGATGGATCAGGCGCGCAAGAGGCGAGCGACGGCCACGGACCCGTCGGTGCTCGAGGAACTTGAGCGCCACAGCAAGGCCTTCGACGGCGACCACTCGGTCGCCTTCCCAACACGGATGCGATCCCTCGACGACTGCATGGACAAACTGCCCCACGATCACGCGGAAGTCCTCCGACTCACCTATGCCGGCGAGTTGTCGCTCCGATTGATCGCCACCCACTTGGCCATCACCGAAGAAGCCGTGAAGAAACGAGTGCAGCGGGCGCGCGCCTTGCTTGGCGATTGCTTGCAGCGAAAGGGAGCCTTGGCATGAGAAGCCCAGACGAAACTCGCGACCGATTCGTCGATGCGCTCCTTGAGCAACGGTTCCGCGACACGCCGCTTGAGATGGAGCGGCGTGTCACCCGCGTGATCCGAGCGGTCTCGACGCGCACCGGGTCACACTGGGGGTGGTGGGCGCTTCCGCTGGCGGCGCTCGTGACGATCTCGCTGCTTGTGGTTCCGCAGGAGAGTTCGGCCGATGCCCTCGTCAAGACGGCGATGCGGGCGGCGGCCAAACCGGGAGATCGCCGGTATCGCGTCGTGTTCACGCCAGTGCCCCTCGCCGGCCACGACGCCGCTCCAGGTAGCGAGGCGACCCTTGATGTCCGCGACGCGTCGCATGTGCGCTGCGAGGTCCGTCGGCCCAATGGCGACCTCAGCGTGAGAGGGCGCGCCGGCGATGTCTCGTGGGAGGTGCATCCCAACGGCGACGCGGTGATCCTCGACCGTGAGCCTCACTGGCCTCGGTGGATCGAGACCCCCGACGGATCCCTGCTGGTGGATTCGATGGCGGGGGTCCTTGAGGGCCTTCGCGATGGGTATGTCCTCACAACAGTCGACGGCAAGGCCGTGCGTGCGACCCGGACGGTCCCCGGGCGCCGCGGGGATCCGTCGGTCATCGACCTGTGCCTCGATGGCACGAGCGGCGAAGTGACGCGATTGGAGATGCAGTTCGCGAAGTTGCGGGATCCCGGCGAAGAGATCGGTCCGCCGCCGCGCCGACCATCGGATCATCGTGGCCCCGATGAACGCCCGCCGCTCTCCATCGTGTTCACGAAGATTGACTGCGATGGCTTCCCCGCGGGGTGGTTCGACCCTCCCGCAGACGCTCGACAGGTCGCCCCGCCCCGCGACTAGGTCGTGTACACATTCTCGGCGTGCCGACGCTCTACGCGGTTGTCCCGCTCTACAACGAGTCTGCCACGCTGCACGAGTGCCTCGCGCGCGTCGTCGCCGTTGCCTTGCCCTCACGCTGGACTCTCCGCATCGTCGTTGTCGACGATGGATCCGACGAGGCCACGCGTGCCGCGCTCATGAACGCGAAGGCACGGCTCCACAATGCCGTCACGACCATGCGCCACGAACGCAATCGAGGCAAGGGAGCCGCGGTCGCCACGGGGTTCGGGCATGTCGCCGGGGTGTCTACCGACACCGAAGACGCGGTCATCATTCAGGACGCCGATCTCGAGTACGACCCCGCCGACTTCCTGGGACTCATCCACGCGCTCGAGGCCATCGGCCCGCGCGGCGCCGCGTTCGGCAACCGATGGCACCGTGGCGCGGTCAGGGCGGGTCTCAAGGGACGACTGCACATGGGCATCAATCGCTTGCTCACAAAGTGGAGTAATGCACGATGCGGCATTCGACTCAGTGACATGGAGTGCTGCTATAAGGCGATGCGCGTGGGCGTGATGCGCGAGGTGCTCCCGCTTCTGTCAGAACGCGGATTCGGCATCGAGCCCGAACTCGTCGCGGCCCTCGCGAGGCTCCGCGTCCCCTTCCGCGAGGTCCCGGTGTCGTACTCGCCCCGCACCCGAGCCGAAGGCAAGAAAATCGGACCACTCGACGGGATTCGCGCGCTTTGGGTCACCTTCCGCGGCGTTTCGCCTCGCTCCGACCCGCGCGATCCTCAATAATCGTTGGACACCGGACGACTCGCGGGTATGGTGTTGGGATGCGAATCATCGCCACGACCCTTCCGGTCATCCTTGCCGCAAGTGCGACGGCGGCTGCATCATGGAACTTCACGCTTGCGCCCTCGAGCACCGCAACGCAGTCGATGATCGTGAGTTACCCGCTCGCGGGCACCTTCATCGGCGACTACGACGCGACGACGAATCCGACTGGGACTCGGACGATTCCCGGGCTGTTCGGCGGCTCGGGCAACAACGCGATCCCCTACACGGCGACAACGCGAGTCACGGACGCGATCAATTCGCATCCAGCGGGAGCGTTCACGATCGCCCTCCCGACTCCGGGCGTGTGTGTCGTCACCGGATTCACCAGTGACCTCCTCAACGGCTCGCCGGGCACGGTGAATGTGGACCTCATCCTGACCTACTCGACCTTCCACACGGTGGCCCCGAATTCGATCTACCCGTCCCTCGGCGCGGTGACGATCCCCCTGGCAGCCGGGACTGTCACCTCAGCGAACGCTGTCCAGTCAGGCCCGGCACTGGGCACCGCCGTCACCAACACCGATGGCACCGTCGGCATCACGGCGACGATCCCGGTCCTCGTCACGATCGCGGGCAGCGTGTCCGGACAGCCCTTCCCTTCAGGTCCGACACCGGGCGTCCTTGCACTCACCGGCACCATGACGGTCACAGGAGGTAACGCGACGCTCGCTTCGACGGCGCAGTCGACGGATCCGATTGGACCGCTGCCGCCACCGCCGCCGCTCGTCAACATGGCGGTGAGCCTCCCCACGATTCCACCGGGCGCCTCAACGGCCAACCTTCTCTTTTCCGGCACTTTTGGCGAGGGAAGCGGTTCGTCGACGATCACGCTCAATCTGAGCGCGCTTGGGGTGCCGACACCGATTGTCGGCGACATCAACGGCGACGGCGTGGTCAACGGCTTCGACCTCACGGCGCTCATCTCAGCGTGGGGAACCGCCGGCGGCCCTGCCGACCTCAACGGCGACGGGACTGTCGATGGGTTCGACATGACCGCGCTGTTCAGTCACTGGACCAACTGATGACCGAGGCTTGCCTCGTGCCTTCGCGAGAAGTAGCGTGAGCGGGAATGGACCCCTCCAAGCCCTTGCTGACGACCGCGGAGGTGCTCAGAGATGGCATCTGCGTGATCGAAGTTGTTGGTCGGCTTGACAGCCATACCTCGGGCCAAGCGCAGGATGCGTTCATCGACGCCACGCATCGTCATCCGCGAGTGCTGATCGACTGCTCACGCACGACCTTCATGAGCAGCGCTGGATTGCGCGCCATCATCCTCGGTCACCGGGCTGCTAGGGACGCCGGGGGGAAGTTCGCGGTATGCATTCCCACGCCGGCCGTGATGGAGACTGTGCAGGTGGCGGCGATTGACAAGGTCATCACCATCACCCCAACAATCGAACAGGCGCTCGCGCAACTCAAGTCACCCCAACGGAGTTCTCGATGCAAGGAATGAAAGTGATTTTCTGCCTGACCGCAGCCTCTTCCCTCGCCCTCGGCGGATGCCAGAACAAGACCGAGTCGGGAGCGCTTGTCGGCGCGGGCGCCGGCGGACTCGCCGGGGGCCTCATCGGTGGATGGCAGGGCGCGGCGATCGGCGCCGGTGTCGGTGCGCTCGGCGGCGCGGTTGTCGGCAATCTGATGGACGATGCCGACGCGAAGCAGCGCGAAGCCGGCAAGACCAACGCCAACGCGACCACGCAGTCGGAAAACGACACGCTGAAGGAGCAGCTCCGGCAGGAGCAACTCAAGAACGCGCAGTTGGAGAAGCAGAAGGGTCAGCAGCAGGTTCCCCCGCCACCGAACCCTTCCACCTCGCCGTGAGCCGCGGGGCACGGCCACGATGCCGTCGCCACCATGCCCCACGGACGGTTGCCTCCTACTTCCTTCGTCGAGATACGGCAGCGAGCAGTGCGCCGCTGGCTCCGAGGGCGAGCGCTGCCGGGGCTGGAATCGCGGCCCCTTCGACGTGGACGAGATCGAAGCGGACCGTTCCGGTTGGCGAGTAGTTCGCTGATGGACTCGTTGGCAGATACTGGCCTGTCGCGGGATCCGTCACACTCACGACGCGAAATGCGAAGTTGGCGTTCCCGTCCACGCCGCCGATGTGCTTGAGATCCACGCGACGCTCGGTTTGCCAAGCATCGCCACCCAACGAGGCCTCAAAGACGCCATCGTTGGCGAGTCCGCTGCTGGTGAAGGCTTTGCCATCGAGCGAGTACTGAAACTGCACGAATCGGCTCGCGGAATTGGAGTGCCGCTCCTGCCAGACAACGGCGATCGATTCAAATCCCGAAGTCGAACACGCGAACTGGACCCCCCGCTCCCCGGAACCCGTGCCCTGCGAAGCAAAGCCCGTGACATTCCACCCCTTGTTTTCCGCCGGACTCGGTGCACTCGTGTCGACGGGCGACCCGGCCGCAAAGTTTGCGGTCGCGCCACCAATGACGCTCGCAGTCCCTCTCCCCTCCGACGGCTCGCTGGTGCCCGCAGGTCCATTGAAGTTCCAGGCTGTGACGACGACCCCGCCCGGCGCCGCCTCTACCGCCGACAGCGCGCCGATGACAACGACCGACCACAACATGCTTCGTCTCATCCGTTCTCTCCCGGGAACAATGAATGCAGCGCGCGCGGCTCCCATCGCGCGCACACCCGGCCACACGCAGGGCGCTGCGGGCGGAACGGTACGCACCGCACACATGAGTTCGCGAAAGTGCGCCGCTTTTTCAGGTCACGCGCGCGCGGGCGTTCCCTGAATCGAACCGCCCATCACCTTCGCCTTCGCGTTCTTCAGAACTCGGTAGAAGACCCACGCTGCCACAACGATGCCCGCGACAACGACGAACGCCAGAATGACGGCGAGGATGGGAACCACCACCGCGAGAACGGCAACCACCATGCTCGCCGCCGTCTCGAGGAGTGAGTAGATCGGATTGAGAATGCCCCCCGTCGAGGCCGTCGACCCAGCACGCACGGCCGCGCTCGCAAAGTGCACGCCCGTCGCCACACCGCCGCCGACGACGGCCGCGAGCGCCCAGGTTGCCCACGGCGGCACGATGCTCGTGTCGACCCCCGAGGAGGTCGCCAGTTGTGTCGCCATCACCAGCGTCCCGGCAACGGCGGCCACGGGTGCTGCCGCGACATCGAGCGCGTGGTCGATGACCGGCACCAGCATGCCGACGGCCTCGATCACGCACGCCGCCACGAAGCACACCATGGCGGGCGTCGATCCCAACCACGAGAAGCCACCACCGAGGGCGATCCAACCGAAGTGCGACGCGATCGAAAGGATCGCCAGCGGTGCGAAGACCCGCATGCCGCACGCGGCGGCGAGCGCAAATCCAACCAGACCCGCCAGCATGAAACTCATCGTGTCTTCCATGTTGAGTTACTCCTTCACCGCGGTACGCGAAGTCTATCGCCCACCGTGCCAACTCCACCAATGACTCTCCGCAGGCATACGCTGCGATGGTGAGCACCCCGATCACCGTGCGCGCGGGCGCGACGAGCGCCATGGTCATGCTGCTCGGTGGCGACGACATGGCGGTCACTCCCGAGGCGAAGCGCCTGGTTTCTGCGCTCGACCTCCATGACGGCGAGCCCTTGGCGGCGTTGGCCCGCCGTGACCTCGGCAACGCCCAACGCCGCGTCCGCCTGCGCAAGGCCGGCATTCGCGCGTGGCTGGAGGGGTTCGCACAGTCACAGGATCCTGCCGCGAATCTCCTCATCGTTCCAGGTGCCGGGCTGAGCCCGCTCGCCCTTGACTGGTGCGTGATGCACCCAGCCGCGCGGGCCATTGAGATCGACTACTCGTCCGTCGATGAGAAGCGCGCGCTGGTTCGCCGTTGCGCCGATGAGTCGGTCACCTCCCGCATGGCGTTCGTTCAGTGTGATGTGAGCGACGATCACGCGCTCAGCGCATCTCTCGAGACCTCGGGGTGGACCGCCACCACACCCTCGCTCTGGGTCGCCGAGGGACTCGCCTACTACATCTCGCACGACGCGCTGTGCACGCTTGTACGCACAGCGCTCGGCGGCAACGGCGCATCGCGCTTCATCCTGGAATTCGCCTGCCCGCGCCGTGAACTCAGCGAACGCGCCCGTGAGGTGACAGTTGCCTACCTCGATGCGCTGGCGGCCATGCTCGGTGGCACGCACCTGCGTGATGTGGACATTCGGGCGCTCGCGAGCGACACCGGCACTCGCGTCGAACGGCTCCTTCACGCTGGCGAGATCGAACAGGAGCTCGGCTGGCCTCGCCACTTCATGTCTGCGTCAGACACCACACTCCGACTTGCGCTCCTGGGTCCTTCGACGCCGTGACCGAGCCCATCCCGCGCGAGTTTCTTGACCGCATGCGACTGATCCTCAGCGGCGATGCCCTCGACGCGGCGATCATGCCACGCGCGGAACCTGCGGTGACGGCGATCCGCCTCAACCCACTGCGT
The DNA here is from genome assembly GCA_005799475.1 of Planctomycetia bacterium. Taxonomy (GTDB): domain Bacteria; phylum Planctomycetota; class Phycisphaerae; order Phycisphaerales; family SM1A02; genus F1-60-MAGs104. The sequence continues at coordinate 25,388 of SYGQ01000213.1, forward strand.
GGCGATCCGGAAGCCACGCTCGCGCATCTCTCGGCTCGCGGCATCGCATTCACGCGCGTGCCATGGTGCCCGGAGGCCGTGCTTGCCCACACCAGCGTCCGCGAACTCCAGCGGCTTCCGAGTTCGTCCGACGGCGACTTTCACATCCAATCGCTCTCGAGCATGGCTGTCACGCTTGCGCTCGATCCAAAGCCTGGTGAGTCCGTGCTCGACCTCTGTGCCGCTCCTGGGAGCAAGACCTCGCACATCGCGGCGATGATGAGCAATCGCGGGCGCCTCGTCGCCGTCGAAGCGAGCCGTCCGCGCGCCTTCCGGCTGAAGGAAGTCTTGCGAACCCTCGGCGCCCACGCGGAGATCCATGTCGCTCGCGGCGAGCGGTGGGCGCGCGCCAATCGCGGGGGCTTCGACCGCGTCCTCCTCGACGCGCCCTGCTCGGCCGAGGGGAGGATCCTCGCCGGAGACAAAGCGGCCGCAGCCGACTGGTCCATCGCCAAGATCCGGCGACTCGCAAGTTCTCAGAAATCGCTCCTGCACGCGGGGATTGAAGCACTTCGGGAAGGCGGCACACTCGTCTACTCAACCTGCACGCTTGCACCGGAAGAGAACGAACTCGTCCTTGAGCGAGCCCTCGAAAGGTACGGCGACGCGATCGACATCGTCGACACGCACCTCGCGAGCTCCCTCGGCGTTAGGGCACTCGCGTCGTGGATGGGCCGCGAACTCCCGGCCTCAATCCAGCACGCGCGCCGACTTGTCCCCCCGCTGGAGGGCTTTTTCATCGCGCGCCTCTCGCGCCGCTACGGCGCCTCAATAAAGACATCGACGACCTGACCGGGTAAGAGCGCCATCGAATGGGGGTTCGCGACCTCGTACTCGATCTCCATGATCCTCACATCGACGCGCTCCTGCGAATCGCCGCTCAGCTGTCGCTTGGGAATCACGAGCGGGATCACCCGAATGAAGGTGAGCGGGAACTCGCCCGGTGCGCCGCCGCGCGGCAACGCCACCGCCTTCGACTCGGCCGTGAACCGCCACGCGTCGATCTCGTCGATCTGCACGCGGACATGGAGCGGGTCGAGCACTCCCACCGCGATCATCTGCTGCACGGATCCGGGCACGACATGCTCTCCTTGATCGATGTCGACATAGAGCACCGACCCGTCGAATGGCGCGCGCACTGTCTCACGCTCAAGCTGCACCCCCAGGCGACCGACCTCCGCAGCGGCGACCTCGACCTGGGCCTGGGCCACAGCGAGATCTTCCGGCCACGCGCCCGCGAACACGAGGTCGTTGTGCGCGAGCGCCTGCTGCATCGCCGCATCGGCCGCAGCCACTTCGTACTCGAGTCGCGGTCGCTCGTTCCGACTCGTCGCGGCATCGGGGCCAAGTTCCACAAGCCGCGCGAGTCGCCCGCGCGCGTCCGCAAGCCTCGCCGTCGCCTCCGCGACACGCGCGCTGGCGTCGCGCCGATCGGGTTCGCGTGGGAGCGCCTTCACGCCCGCGAGCGTGCCCTTGGCGACCTCAAGCTTGGCTCGTGCCACCAAGAGGTCGGCTCTTGTCTGTCGACCGTCGATTCGGAAGAGCTCGTCGCCCTTCTTCACCAGCTGCCCATCAATGACCGCGACCTCCTCGACGATGCCTGGCAACACGGTGCCCACGCTAACCACATGGGACGCAGGAAGCACTGTGCCGAGCCCCGCGATGCGCTTGGCGAATGGGCTGCGCGGCGGCTCGGCGAGCGGCTGCTGCGCGATGTTCGTGGGGACTTGTGCCCAAACCGTATAGATCGCCGTCACCACCCCCGCGACGGCGAGGACCGGCACCACGAGATATCGAAAGGGCGGGAATCGACGGCGGGTTCTCTCAGTCATGATGGTTCCTTCGAGGAGGCGGCCCGATCCGATCGATGCGACCATCATCCATGTGGACGATCCGATCGGCAAGGTGAAAGATCCGTTCGTCGTGCGTCACGACGACACCGGCGCGGTCGCCGTAGCGCCCGACGCGCGCCACGATCTCCATGATGCGCTGACCGGTTTGCCCGTCGAGCGCGCTCGTGGGCTCATCGCACACGAGCAACTTCGGCTCGTTCACGAGTGCGCGCGCGATGGCGACGCGCTGCTGCTGCCCTCCCGAAAGCAGGTTCGGCCGGCTCGCTTGCCGTCCTTCGAGCCCGACCTCGGCGAGCGCCAAGACCGCGCGCTCGCACGCGTCACGCCGACTCACTCCATGCAGGACGAGCGGGATCGCGACATTCTCCGCAATCGTCAGTGTCGGGATGAGGTTGAACTGTTGGAACACAAATCCGATGTGCTCGCGACGCCAAGTGGTTCGCGCTTCGTTCGACAGGGCTTGCGGATCTTGACCGAACACTTCGAGATCGCCGCCGTCTCGCGCGAGAAGCCCTGCAAGGATCGAGATAAGCGATGTCTTCCCGCACCCCGACGGACCCACAAGCATCACGATTTCGCCTGGCTTCACTTCAAGGTTCGCGCCGCGCAGCGCCGTTACCTTCGTGTCACCTGTGACATAGGCCTTCTCCACGCCGCGCGCGGAGATGGCCATCGATGTTGGCGGGGCGGTCGTCATCATCACTCGCCTTTGAACACATCGGCCGGATCAAGGCGCATCACCCGCCAGAGTCCAAGCGCTGCGCTCGCCGAACAGATCACGATGACCGAAATCGCCGCGCCCACCGGAATCTGCCAGATCATCCGGAAGGCGAGCCGCCCCTCCGGAAGCGATATGCCAAACGCACTCGTCGCACCGATCCCAATGCCAAATCCAAGAACCGCCACAGTCGCCGCTTGCAGAACCACCATCCCGAACAGCGTCCGCCGCGAGGCCCCCATCGCCTTCATCGCGCCGAAGCTCTTGAGGTTGTCGAGTACAAAGTTGTAGAACATTTGGCCCGCGACGGCGACCCCCACGAAGAATCCGAGCACGATCGCGGTGCCAAAGTTGATGGGGATCCCGGTCTCCGCCATCCAATACCCGACGGTCTTCGCAGCGAACTCAGGTCCCGTGTACGCCGCCAGCCCCGTGCGCTCTGTGATGCCCGCAGCGATCTCGGCTCGATCGGCCGAATCTCCTACGCCGACGAGCACCATCGTGACCATTCGTCGCTCGCGCGGGGCGAATTCGACGGCTCGGTTGTAGGTGGTGTAGATGACCGGCTGACTCTGAAAGGTTTGTGTGGCCTTGCAGATGCCGACGACTTCGGCACGGCGATCGTTCATCTCCAGCGTGTCACCCACGCGCAGGCCGCGCGGCGGACCGCCATCGGGTGGGTTCTGCATTCGGAATTCACGCTCGGTGGCGCGAACATCCACGATGATCGCGTCGGGCTTTCGGAGGTCGCTCAGGCTTCCTTCGAGCATCACGCCGGGACCGCCAATGAGCGTCGCATCGTCGACTCCGATGACCTGCGCCATCTGGCGCTTCCCATCGGCAAGAGCCACCGTGAGGAGCCCCTTGTACAGCGGCACCGCCCAGTCGACCCCCGGGCTCGATCGCACGCGCTGAACCGCGGTCGAACGGAGAGGCTTGTTGTCGTCAAGAAACCGCTGCAGCGGGTCGGCGATCCAGAGGTCCGGCTGAGGCGTGTCGGTAACGAAACCGAAGGTCCTCGTCATCAGCCCGACGAAGATCGAGGCCTGCTGCGAGATGAGCAGCGTAGAAAACGCGAGCCCAAGCAGCATGCCGTAGAAGCGCGCCGAGTCGCCGAAGAGCATTTTGAGCGCAAAGATGGGCATGGCGCTGAGGACCCGATGGTAGGAACTGGTCCCGACGCCACATCGGGCGGCGAACTACCGTTGCGTCAGGGAGGCACCGCACTCCCCCGCGTCAATGACCCGCGCCGAGGACATTTTCGACATCCTCATCCGGCAGCACGCCGAGATGCTCAGCGCATTCATCCACGCCTATGCCTTCGACCGCTCGGCGGTCGATGACATCTTCCAGGA
>SYGQ01000040.1 GCA_005799475.1 Planctomycetia bacterium
GCGACGCGCTGCGCCTCCGAAAGTTGTTTCACAAGGCCACGCCCCTGAGCGATGACATCATCCGCCTCAGCCGCATTCGCCTCGAGATCCCTGAGCGCGCCACGATCAAGCCCCCACCGGAGGAACATCATCGCCGAGCACAGGCACAGGAGCGCCGCCGTCGCCGCGAACCATGGCGTCTTCGACTTCCAGAGCTTCTCGCGCATGCGGGAAATCGGCGCGAGATTGACCTGCACCCTTGCGATCCCAAGGCCTTGCAGGGCAAGCCCATAGGCGCTCAGGAGGTTGATTGAGTGCGCGGCAAAGGCGGCTGGGTCTGGCCCAGCGAGCTCAATCCGCTTGAACTCTTCCATTCGCTTGACCTCGAGCTTGAGGTCGCCAGCGATCTTCGTGCGCAGGCCGGAAATCTTGAGGGTGGAACCGATGCCGACAGCCGACTTGATCGCGACCCCCTCGGTGCCCTCCTGATAAAAGTCGCGTGATCGGCCGATCTCGTCGACCAACTGTGCGGTGACGCCGCGCATCGCCGTCGTGCGAGCACGCAGGACTTCCTCGCGCGGCGCCCGGTCCAACTTGATGCGCTCGGCTTTCCCGTAGTTCACGCCCTGCTTCTCGAACGCGTCGGCAATCGACTGCGTGAAGTGTGTGCCGCCGACAGGGAATGTCCGGATCCAACACCGTCCGCGGTCGAGCACGATGAAGTCCGACGACGCGGCCCCGATGTCGATGCATGTCACGGCCTCAGATTCTGCCGTGAGCGAGAGTTCGTGAAAAAGCGCGTTGTAGACCGCGATCGGACTCAGGGTGAGGACATCGGGCTCGATGCCACACTCGGAGTAGAGCGCGAGCAGTTCGCGAAGTCGGTCTTTCGTCACGGCGAAGATGCCGATCCCACACTGCCCCGTTTCGTCGGGCGGCAACACATGGCTGTCCCACTCAACATCTTCCATGGGAAATGGAATCTGCTGCTTTGCCTCGTATTCCACCATGCTCTTGATGGACTTCGGGTCGACGCCGGGGAGGGTTGTGAAGCGCGCGAAGCCGGCGCTTCCGGGAAGACTCATCACGATGGGAGCGCTGTTGAGTCGCTCAGCGTGCTGCTGGACGAAGGTCGCCAAGGAGACCCGCACCATGCCGGCCTGATCCTCGACCGCAGGGTCGGTGAGGACGCGTTGGTGCGGAACCACTGCGAAGTCGGTGACGGTGAGCGTGACGCCGTCGCTCACGACGCGCATCGCCTTCACAGCGAATTGCCCCACCTCGATTCCCCACGCGGCTTTCGTTGATGCCATGGTGTTCTCTGCGCTCCTCGGGTGGTGGTCGGCGTGGTCGTTGCGGTGGTCGCCCGTTGGCGCGAGCCCGTGAATATACGCCGTCACGGGCTGTCAGATGCGTTACCCTACCCGGCGATGTCTGAAGATCCGTCACACATGCGTCACGAGGGCGCCCCAAGCCCACCCCTGAGCAAGGGGATGGGGATCAGCGATGCGCTCAATGCCGAGATTGAGTCTGCCCTCGGCGGGCTCTCGGTGGAGGACATCCTTGGCGCAACAGGAACGCCGCGCCCCTCCGAACGCGCACCCCTCGGAAACTCGATCAAACGAACCGCGAGCGGTCGCCAACTTCGCACGGGACGAATCATGGAAGTGCGAGGCAAGGATGTCCTCGTGGAGATGGGACCCAAGAGCCAAGGGCTTTGCCCTACCTCGCACTTTGAAACAGCACCCGAAGTGGGCACCGACCTCGAGTTTGTCGTCGAGCGATTCGACCCCTTTGAGAGCATGCTGATCCTCGCCCGTGATGGGATGGTGACGAAGGCACAGTGGGGCGATCTCAAGGTGGGACAGATTGTCGAGGCTCGCTGCGTCGGCATGAATGCGGGCGGCCTCGACATGGAGGTCGCGCATCACCATGCGTTCATGCCCGCGGCGCAGGTTGATATCCGCCATGTCGAAGATATCTCTCAATTTCTCGGCCAAAAGCTGACTTGTGAGATCGTCGAGCTCCGGCGCAACCGCGAGCGGATGCTCTTGAGCCGCCGCCGGGTCCTTGAGCGCGAGCGTGTCGAGAAGCGCGACGCGATTCTGAAGGAACTCGAACTCGGACAACAGAAGAGTGTCACCATCGTGAGCCTGCAGACTTTCGGGGCGTTCGCTGACCTCGGCGGAGTCGATGGCCTCATCCCGATCAGTGAACTTGCCCACCAGATGATCAAACACCCCTCAGAGGTGATCGCGGTTGGCGATACGGTCGAGGTCAAGATCATCCGCGTCGATCGAGAGGCAATGCCCCCCCGCATCACGCTGAGCCGCAAACGCATCATGGCCGATCCGGTGACGACCGCCATCAAGGAAATCGAGCCGGGCAAGGAGATTCAGGGCGTCGTGCGCCGACTCGCGGAGTTCGGGGCGTTCGTCGAAATCGCGCCGGGCGTTGAGGGACTCGTGCATGTCTCCGAGATCTCGCACGACCGCGTCCAGAGCCCGTCGATGGCCCTGCGCATTGGCGAAGCGGTGCAGGTCAAAGTCCTCGCCGTGGATCCAGACCGACGAAAAATCAGCCTCTCGATCAAGGCGTTGAAAGATGCGCCCCCTCGGCCAGCGGCACCTGGGCGCGGCGAGCGCGGTGGCCGCGGCGGTCGAGGTCGGGGCGACCGTGACGAACCGATCCAGGCGCGCGAAGCCGACCCCGACATGCGGAAACTGCTCGCGCGATTTGGCGGCGGACCCGGACTCAAGGGCGGACTGAGCTGACCCGATCCGCGAGTCACGCCCTCGCGCGCGCGGGACTCGCATCTTCCCAGATGTCGGAGAGGTCTTGCCCGTCGCACTGACGACGCAGGAGCAAGTAGCTGCGCGTGGCAAGGGAGACGCCGGTGGAGAGGATCGCGCCGCCGACGAGGAGTCGAAGCACCGTGCGCCAGAAATCCATCAAAGAAGCCGCAACCCAGTCTGTCATCCCCAGCGATTGCGCCGAGGCGGGCGTCGCGGGCACGAGAAACTCGAAACTTCCGCACGCCTCGCGTGACGCATCTGAGAGTCCACCGGTGGCCGAGAGCGACGAAAGCGCGAAGTGCCAGACCGCCGCGCCGACGGCATCGAACGCGATTGCACTGAGCACCACGATGACGAGGCTGAGCACTGCGAGCCAGAGTCCGTACAGCGGTCGTGCAAGGATGTACGCGCCCGCGCGCTGTGCGCTCTCGATCGCATCGCATCCGTCGCACGCAGTGGCGGGCGCGAGAAGCGGCAACCCGACCATGACCGCGACCCATGCCACGAGCCCCACTCCAGCCAAGGCCAGCCAAAGGAACCCGAGGGCACCAGCGATCACATTGAACACCGGGATGTGGAAGAGAACGCCGGCGACCGCGAGGATGCCCCAGAGTGCGGCGCCGATGAGCAGGCCGGTGAGCGGCGCCAACGCGAGCGCGAGGCGCCGTGGTCGCAGGAACTCGCGGGCCTCCTTGATCCGCCACGCCCGATGGGCGATGTCTCCAGCAAAGAGCCGTGCGAGCAGCCCGGCGCCAAGACCGTAGATCGCCAAAGCCGCGATGACGAAGCACGCGGTGAACCACGGAACAGCCCTCCACGACGAGATTGGCGCTTCCCAGAACGCGGCGTGGAGTCCCTGCAGCGCGGCCGCGGGGTCGCCCATCGCGGCACCTCTGGCGCACGCGTAGATCCCCGCGCGAACGGCCACCGAGAGCGGTTCGTAAGACGGCGGCGACGCGAAGAGGTCCCATACGCGCCCAACACCCGCAATCAGGAGCAGCGTGCCGAACGCGACCGCGAGTCGGCTTGGCCGAAGCGCCGGATGGATCGCGCGGAAGAGTTCCAGCCACGGGAAGACTGCGTTGGCGTCAACACGATCAACGCGCACAGTGCGACGCGGCATCTCGGCATCGCTTGCGGCGTGTTCGTAGGAAGATGGCTCGCCGGTCACGCGCGCATCATGCCATATTCGCCGCCACCGTGTGCGGTCGCAGGCAAAGGAAGTCTCGAGCCACTTGTATGCTCTGCTGCGCATGACGAGTGACCTCGACGGCGTCTTGGCGCGGCTGCACGAGCAGGAGAGTGAGTCGCTCTCACGCCTTTTCGAGTTCTTGCGGATCCCCAGTATCAGCGCTGACCCCGCGTACAAGGGTGAAGTCGCCCGGGCGGCCAACTGGGTCTGCGACCAACTGCGACAGGCCGGATTCAACGCGAGCGTGATGGCGACGAATGGGCATCCCATGGTTGTGGCGCGGCATGACGGACCGCCCGGCGACAACGGGGCACGATTCCTCTACTACGGCCACTACGATGTGCAGCCCGCGGACCCGCTCGAACTCTGGAAGAGTGGACCGTTCGACCCCGTTGTCGTGGATGGCCCGCGAGGCAAGCGGATCGTCGGGCGTGGTGCCGTCGACGACAAGGGCCAGGTGATCGCAATCATCGAAGCGATGCGCGCGTGGATCAGGGTGCACGGCACCCTTCCAGTCGCCGTCACCATCATCCTTGAAGGCGAGGAAGAGTGCGGGAGCGAAAGCCTCGAACCTTTCTTGCGCGAGCACGCCGACCTCTTGAAGGCCGACGCCTGTGTGGTGTCCGACACGGGCATGTGGGATGTCGAGACCCCAGCGATCACAACGAGTCTGCGAGGCCTTGTGTATCAGGAGGTCACGGTGCACGGCCCCGACAAGGACCTGCACTCTGGGCTCTATGGCGGTGCCGTCCCCAACCCAGTCAATGTCCTCGCGTCGATCATCGCGCAATTGCACGACGCGGACCGCCGTGTGACACTCCCGGGTTTCTATGACGATGTTGTCGAGGTGGCCCCTCGCGTGCGCGAACAATGGCGCACGATGGGATTCGACGAGGCGGAGTTCCTCGCTGGTGCCGGGATGACGACGGGACTCGGCGAGAAGGGACAGTCGTCCCTCGAACGGACATGGAGCCGACCGACATGCGATGCCAATGGCATCTTCGGCGGCTACACGGGCAAAGGCGCCAAGACAGTCATTGGCTCGCACGCAACGGCCAAAGTGTCGTTTCGACTCGTCGCGAAGCAGGATCCGACGAAAGTCGTTGCGGCCTTCCAGACATTCGTGAAGGACCGACTCCCTGCCGGCTGCCGCGCGGAATTCCAGTCCTTCGGCGCCAACCCTGCGTTTCAGGTCGGCTCCGATTCGCCGTATCTCGCGGCCGCCGAGCGCGCGCTCGAACGGGTCTACGGGCGCAAGCCGATGCTCATCGGATCTGGTGGCAGCATTCCTGCCGTCGGCGCGATCGCACGCATCCTGGGTGCCCCTGCCTTGCTTGTCGGTTTCGGTCTTGACGACGACTGCGTGCACTCGCCGAACGAGAAGTTCGAACTGGCGTGCTTCCTCGGCGCGCAGCGGAGTCACGCGGCGATGCTCGCCGAGTTTGGCAGGATGCGCGTGTGAGGTTCGCGGGGGCACTCCTCCTGCTTGTGCTGACGAGCACCGCGTTCAGCCAGTCCTCAGGAATCACGCTCGAGCACTTCGGTGTCGGCGACCATGCGCGGCCCGGGGACACCATCGGCATCAAACTCTCCGTCGCGGCGAATCTGGACCGTCCCACGCCTGTGGAAGTCGTGTGGGAACTGCCCGACGGTAACGGCGACATCGCACAGGTCTCGCGGCGGATTGTGCTCTCTCCGGGAGAGCTCGCGCCGATCTGGCTCTACGCACGACTTCCGGCGCGCACCCCCGCGAGCGCCACTCTGGATGACATCACGGTGATCCGCGTCTTCGAAGAGCGAAATGGCGCGCGGCTCCGGCTTCTGACATCGGCGCGCATCTCGGGCACGACGAGCGCGTCGCCATCCGTTGCGGTGGAGTGCGAGGAGGATCTCATCGGCGTCGTCGGGAATGGCCGGATGGGGCTCGATGTCTTCGCGACACCTTGGCCCGGGACATCGACGATTCCGTCGATGAACTCACTCACGAAGATCGCCCGCGGCATCCGCTGCGTCGACCTGCCCGACTCGTGGCAAGGACTCTCGTCCTTCTCGGCCATCATCTGGACGCAGGAGACTCCGCAGTCCCTCTCCGGCGACGCAGCGAAAGCGCTTCGCGATTGGATTTTTCGGGGAGGCAATTTCATCGTCGTCCTCCCTGATGCGGCGGAGCCATGGGGAGTCATCACGCCGGCCCAACACCCGCTCAGTGACCTCGTCCCTCGGTGGAGGACGCAGCGCCATGACGCGGTGCCGGTGGCCGAGGTCCTGCCGCTGGTGACCATCGACACTGCGCTGCGCAATCGTCGCGCGACCGTGCCACTCACGGTCTTCACCGAACCTGCCACGAACGATCCCTTCGACGGTCTCCTCATGCTCCCGACCAAACGCGACCCACGAACTGGACTCCCTGCGCCTCGCGCGGACTCGCTCGAGGGGTCCATCGTCGCCGTCCGTCGCGACTACGGCCACGGCCATGTCACATTCTTGGGCCTCGACATCGACGGGCTCACCAAGCGCAGCCTCACCGTGGAAGGACTTCCCGAGGCCGACATCTTCTGGAATCGTCTGCTTGGCCGGCGGGCGGACACCCCCTCGATGTCGCAGTATCGAGCGATGAACGATGCGAGCCCGCCGCAACTGGTCACGCGTTCGGTCCACCTTGACGACATGGGCCGCGGCGAACTTGTCGCGCAGTTGATCGGCATGCGAGGGCAGGCGGCACTCGGGATACTCGGTGCGTTCGTGCTGTTTCTTCTCTACTGGGCGCTCGCGGGACCCGGTGGCTACGCAATCCTGGCCTGGCGACGAATGCAGCACCACGCCTGGCTCTCGTTCTCGCTTGTCGCGTTGGTGTTCGCCACGGGGATCTGGGCCATTGGCGGCGCCATCTCCACCAGCGCCGTCAGGGTGCAGCACCTGACGGTTCTGGATTCGATCTGGCGCAGCGCCGATCAAGAACGCCCGGGCGAGCGCATCCTGCAGCGGGCCACATGTTGGTTCAGCGCGTTCCTGCCCGGGTACGGCACGGCGACCGTGGCCGTCGGGTCGGGAGACGCAGACCGAAACACCGTCGTGAGTTGGTCGCAGCCCCCGGCGGGCAGTGATGCGCAGTTTCCCAACCCAGCCATCGCGCGAGTCCCCGTCGCGACGCCGTGGGAACTCACGGTGGCGTCGCGCGCGACAAGCGCGAGCTTCGAGAGTGCGTGGGTGGGATCCGTGCCGCGTGCATGGGGGCGCCTTCCCTATGCCAGCGACAGCGCACGGCCGCTCGTGCAGCGCGTGGTCTCGGGCGACCCGCCGCGAGTCCAGATTTCTGGTGTGATTGAGCACCAACTTCCTAGCACGCTTCGCAATGTCTCGATCGTGCATGTGTGGCCGCTCCGGAGTGAACCGCCAGTACGGAAGGGCCCGTTCTCACTCCATGACCCGTCGGCACAGCTGCCCAATCACGGCCGATACTTCACGATGGCTGAGTGGGCACCCGGTGTGCCCATCGAGGTGGCCACCATTCTCAATCCCGCCGGCGCGATGGGGAGCGATGAGGTCATCGGCAGCCTCGCGGCGGGGATCACGGCACGGTTCAACGATCCATTTCACGGCGTTCTCTCGACGCTGGCGACGACGCTCGTGACGGCCGCGGAACGGGATCGCGCGCTCGAGATGCTCGGGCTCTACGGGATGCTCGATCCGCCGCTCTATGTCGTCCCGGACATCAACCGTCCGGGTGCGGTTCGGCATGTGCGCATGCTCGGGCGCTCGATCGACCTCTCGCTGTGGTTCACGCGACCGTGCCTCATCATCAGCGGGATTCTCGACGCTGCCGAATGCCCGGTCGATGTCCGCGTGAACGGCGAACAGGTTCCTAGCCAGGGCATGGTGGTCGTGCGCACGGTGTTCCCTCTTCCCACGGAGCCCGAGTTCGCGGCGCCGACCGCCCGATAGAGTCACGCCATGCCGATGATCGAGACGGTCAACCTGACTCGGAAGTACGCGGACCTCGTCGCGCTCGACAACCTGAACCTCACGATCGACGAGGGCACCTGCTACGGATTCATCGGTCCAAACGGTGCCGGCAAGACGACGACGATCAAGATCCTCGCCACGCTCTTGAAGCCCACTTGGGGAGAGGCCCGTGTCGACGGCCATGTGGTCGGCTACCAGAACCATCTCATTCGACCGATCATTGGCTATGTGCCGGACTTTCTCGGCGCCTACGAGGACATGCTCGTCAGCGAGTACCTCGAGTTCTTCGCCGCGTGCTACGGCATCCACGGGGCGGCGCGAGCAAAGGTGGTGGCGGAAGTGTTGGACCTCACCGACCTCGGCGGCAAACGCACGGCCGATGTGAATGGACTCTCGCGCGGCATGCAGCAACGGCTCTCGGTGGCGCGGGTGCTCCTGCACGATCCCAAAGTGCTGCTGATGGATGAACCATCGAGCGGGCTTGACCCGCGAGCGCGCATCGAAATGCGCGAACTTTTGAAGGAACTCAGGAGGATGGGCAAGACCATCCTCATCAGTTCGCACATTCTTTTCGAGTTGGCGGAGTTGTGCACCGCTGTCGGGGTCATCGAGCAGGGCAAGTTGGTCTACTCCGGATCCGTGCACGAAATGATCGCCCGCGCCGGTGGCGGCGGTGTCGTGCATATCGTCGTCGAAGAACGCCCCAAGGAAGCCGCGCTGCTTCTCAAACAGGTGAGGGGTATCCTCAAGGTCGCATTGGAACGAGAAGACCAGATCATCCGTATCGAAGTCACGATTGACCCCAAGGGCGGGCTACCGGTGAGTGACATTCCCAGTCGCTTGATCGCACAGGGATTCCGCGTCACTCGATTCACGCAGGAGCCGGTCTCGCTTGAGACGGCGTTCATGCGCCTCACGAAGGGCCTCGTCTCGTAGGCACCCATGAAGGCCCTGCTGGCGGCAAGTCCCGACCGACCATCGACCGCGAGCATTCTGGCGCGAGTGCGCGACATCGTGAGTGCGCACGCGGAGATCGTGGCCGAGGTCGATGTCGACGCGACGGAGCTCTCGTCCAACCTGCAGTTCGACCGACTTGTCGCCGTCGGTGGTGACGGCACGCTGATCGCGCAGGTGCGCCGCGTGTTGGAACGCGGCGTTCCCTTGGTCGGTGTCAATTCGGGACGGCTGGGATTCCTCGCCGAGTTTGATGTAGAGAGCTTGGCGCGCGAGGCGCGGTCAATCTTCGGACCCTCGCCGCTGATTCGACAGCGGATGGTGATCGAAGCGACAGTGAGGCGCCGTGATGGCGAAATGGTCTTTCGAGGCGTGGCCGTCAATGACGCGGTGGTGACCGCCGGGATGCCGTTCCGAATGATCGAACTGCAACTTGGGTTCTCGGGTCAGCCCGGTCCTGATATCACCGGCGACGGCGTCATTGTCGCGAGCCCGCTTGGCTCGACCGCGTACAGCGTGTCTGCGGGCGGCCCGATCGTGCATCCGGATGTCGAAGCGCTCATCGTGACGCCAGTGTGTCCGCACAGCTTGGCGTTTCGGCCGATCGTGATTCCAAGCCACACCGATGTCACCATCAGCGTCGAGCGGGCGAACCCTGGGAGTTCGCTCGTTCTCGATGGTCAAACGAATGTTCGGCTGGCCGTGGGTGACATCGTGATCATTGGGCGGCACCCGGCGGTCGCGCGACTTGTGGGGAATCCCCAGATCACCTACTGGCAGCAACTCCTGTCAAAGATGCGCTGGGCTGCGGCGCCGACCTACCGCGACCGCGGGACCTAGCACCGTCTCGCCATCAGTGCGCGCACCTGCGACTCATGCCATCGCGAGAGCAGCGTGATCGAGAGGAGCGCTCCCGCGAGCGCGCAGAGCATGTCCCACTGGGCATCCCATGGATCGCCTTGCGATCCGAGGTACGCATCAGCCGAGGCTCCCAGCGCGACGGAGGCCCCCCACTCGATCATCTCGAAGATCGCGCTGAATGCGAGGGCGCAGGCCACGCAGAGTCCGGCAAGCCAACGCCCATCCGCGAGAGCGCTCGTGCGACGGAGGAGTTCTCGCGCGATCAGCGAGGGGACGAATCCCTGAAGGAAGTGGCCGAAGCGGTCGAAGTCGTTGCGCGAGGATCCGCTCCACGCTTGCACCCACTCGCCCAGCGGCACAAACTCGTAGGTGTACCGCGCGCCGACGAGCAGCACGATCGCGTGCACCGAAAGGAGGACGAGAAGCAGAGTGGTGACCCCGCGCGTGCGCGCGACAGCGACGCCGAGCGGAAGCCCCGCGATGACCCACATCGACTCGAGCCACCAGGTCAAACGATCCACGGCGTTGAGGCGCGACCAGATGAGCGTGAGGGCGAGGATCGCGACGAGCAGCCATCCCATGAAGTGCCGCCGCCGCGTCCTCTCCAAACCGAAGTACATTTCTCGGATGATAGATATCAAGGCCTTCCGCGAGAATCCGGAGCGGTTCATCCGTGGCGCCTCGGACAAGGGCATAACGATCGACTTTGCGCGCCTTCGCGCCCTCGACGACGAGCGGCGCTCGATCCTCACGGCACTCGAGGCTCGTCGCGCGTCGCAGAATCAGTTGGGCAAGGAGACGGGGCTTCGGATCGGAAAACTGAAGGGGCAACTCAAGGCAGCGGCTGCTGAAGCGCGCGGCGCGATCGAGGTTGAACTTGCCGCACTGGAGGCGGCGCCGCTGAAGCTCAAGGCGGAAGTGACCGTGCTCGAAGCCGAGTTGGCCAATGTCGAGCCGGCGTGGCACGCGCTCCTGATGACGGTGCCGCAGCCTCCTGCTCACGATGTCCCTAAGGGCGCGGGCTCCGAGCAGAATGTGGAGATTCGCCGCTGGAATCCAGCGGGATTCGATCCGTCAAGACCCTTCAAGACCAACCGTGGATTCGCGCCCAAGTCACATCAGGAACTCGTGAAGGCGCTCGGCCTTGTCGACTTTGAGCGCGGCGTCAAGATGTCAGGGACGCGCCACTATGTGCTCAGCGGCATGGGGATGCGGCTTCATCAGGCGGTGCTCCGCTACGCGCTCGACTTCATGGCCGACCGGCGCGGGTTCCGTCCGATGGGCGTCCCCGTCATCGTGCGCGAGGAGTGCATGGTGGGCACTGGGTTCTTCCCTGCCGGGCGCGAGCAGGCCTACCACATCGAAGAGTTGCGCCGCGGCGGCGGTCACGACATCTTTCTTACCGGCACGGGCGAGGTCGGACTGATGGGAATCCACGCCAACGAAGTCATCCCCCACGAATCGCTCCCGCTGAAGTATGTGACGAGTTCGACATGCTTCCGGCGAGAGGCAGGCGCCGCGGGCAAAGACACCGCAGGGCTTTATCGCATCCATCAGTTCGACAAGGTCGAGCAGGTCGTCGTCTGCCGAGCCGACGATGCGGAGAGCCGCCGCTGGCACGCCACGATGCTCGAGTCGGTCGAGATGGTGCTCCAGTCGCTGGAACTGCCCTATCGACTGCTGCAGTGCTGCACTGGTGATCTTGGCGTGAAGAACGAGGACATGATCGATGTGGAGTGCTGGATGCCCGGGCGCGGGGAAAACGGCGAGTACGGCGAGACCCACTCTGCCAGCCGACTCGGGGATTTTCAGTGCCGACGGCTCAATCTCCGCTACAAGGACGAGCACGGCAAGATGCAGTTTGCGTACGCGCTCAACAACACGGTGATCGCAAGCCCGCGGATTCTGATTCCCTTGCTCGAGATTCACCAGAACGAAGACGGCAGCGTCAGCGTGCCCGAGCCGCTTCGTACGCACCTAGGCGGTGTCGAAAAGATCGAAGCGTCACGCTAGCGCACGCTGTGTGCGGTCGAGCCGAATCTCAGGGCCGTCCGCCCGTGTTCACAATCGGGTACGGCGAGAGCGACGATGGCTTGTTCATCAGCCAGAAGCGCGCCCAGTCGTCCTGTGCTTCGCGCAGGTTGACATCGCCCACAACGGTCGAGTTCATGTACGCCTCGTTCACAGAGAGGCCCTCGCCGGCAAGTTCCGGCGAGAGGTCGCGGCCAATGACGACGGCGTTGGCGCAGTAGCTCTTGTTGCACGCGTCGTTGATCGCCTTCATCTTGGCGTAGGTGGCGTTGGAGTAGCCGTTGTTGAATGAGTACGCGACGGTCGCTCGCTCATCCGCCAACGCCTTTCTGAAGTCCAAGAGCGAGCGCCGCGTCGCCTGGTCGAGATACGCGACGCGCGCGTCCTCGCTGTTGAGCGTCACCCAGTCAGGTGGAAGCGACGCCCGCACCTTCTCAAGCGGAACCGAATTGGGTTGATTCGGAGTTTGGCAACCCACCGCAAGGGCGGCGAGCAGAACTGACACGACGATGGCGGGCGAATTCATAGGCTCACCACTATACCGGAGTGACCGCCCCGACTCGATCAGTACCCAGCGCTGAATGGCCACGGCTTCTCGCAGGGGGCGCAATTCGACTTCGGGCGCACATAGCCCAGAATCTGCGATGCCTCAGGCGGAAGTTCCTTGTTCTCAAGCAGCGCCCATGTCCGCGGACCGATCGGCACCTCAAACTGGTGCGCCGCCACAACGGCGTTCTGGTCGACATTGATGAGCTCAGCCATGACATAGACCTTGTTCAGCGCCACCGAGTAGGTGCTCACGAGAGCGGCTCCAGCGTTGTACTGCGATGCCAGCGTGAGAATGTTGCGCGACAGGAGGAACTCTCCTGCGTTGGGTCCCTGGATGATTGGCACATACGCCTGCCGCATGTCGACCTCAATCACCTTGTTGACGCGGTGCGCATGGAGTGCGGTCTTGAGCGACTGCCCCATGAGCCGACCGAAATTCGAGGTCTCGTGAAGGTCGTTCAGGTTGACGCAGACGGCGCAGATGACTGGGCGTGTCGAGTCAAACGCGTCATCACCGATGATCGGATCCCGGGCGTTGGCCAGCATGTAGTCAACCGCGCGGTACGCCGTTTCGGTGTAGTTAGCGTCGTAGCACGTCAGGGAAGTGCAACCGACGTCCGTCACGAGTGAGTTGCGCGTCGGGACACATGCCGCCGTTCCGAGCAAGACGGCGATCCCGATACTGCGCAGAAGAGCTGAGGAAGTCATCATCATGGGGTCGCCTTTCATCAGGGGTTCAACTGCGGGTACTTCGTGTCGGTCGTGGTCACGGTCGTTTGAAGGACTCGCTGATCGGTGCGCGAACGCGGATCCAAGACCAGCGTTGGCCTGTACTGCTGGCCAAACGCGATGGTGTTCGTCGGTCCGTGAAGGTGGAACGATGGCTCCACGGGCACCGGGTTCTGGGTGAGTGGGAGGCCAGGAAGCGACCCGGCTGGATACCCCGTGAATGTCTGACTGCGCTTCATTGAGTGGCAGCCGAAGAGTCCCGCTCCAAGAAGCGCGACAAGTGTCACCATACCTAGCGCATCACTCTTTCGCATTGTGTACCTCATGGCAGAGCATAAGGAATGGACGCCCGATCGGTCAACGGGCAGCGCCGAACTTTCGATGGTCCCGATCCACCCGGCGCGGCACACGACGATGTGGAAGACACCTCGCGCACCGTCGTGTAAAGACCATGAGCCACACGATCGCTGGGGTCGCGAGAGCACGCGCGATACGCGCCTGACGAATCGGCGTCTTGAGCATTGGACCATCGCCATCGCCGGGCAGCGCTCGCGAGTGAGAGTCGATGAACAATCGAACCACCCGGAGACGATTGAAGGATGCCCGCGGTCGAGGCCGGATCAGGCCACGCAGCTCGACGAACTATCCCCTTTCTTGTTCTCAGGCCGGGGTCGGAGTTCAGGCGCGAACCGTCAACTTCGCGATCGTCCTGAGCGCGAGTGCGTGGAGCGCCTTCACGGAGAGTTCGAGGTCTTCTTCGCGGGTGTCTTCAAGGGGATTGTGGCTGGTGCCGTTGAGACTCTGCACGAAGAGCATCACGGTTGGGATCCCCCGCCGCGCCACGCTCGCGGCGTCGTGCAGCGGGCCCGATGGCATGCGGAATGGCACGCCCGTCGCGTCCTCCACCGCCTCTTCGGCGAGGTGGATGAGATCCGAGTCGAAGTGGATGGGCTCGATCTGCCAGAGACGATCCCAAGTGACGCTGACATGACCCTCGCGTGCGAATCGCTCGGCGGCGTCGTGCGCGGCGGCGAGCATCGCGGCGAGGGTGGGCGCTTCAAGATGCCGCTGGTCGAGCGTGATCCGACACTCCTCGACGACGCTCGTGACGATGCCGGGCTTCGTGGTGCACGAACCGATCGTGCACACGCCGCCGTACCGCTGCGCGATGGTGTAGATCTCTTGGGCCAGCCGTCCGGCGGCAAGGAACGCATCGCGTCGCGAGTGCATTGGCGTCGAGCCCGAGTGCGCGGCCTGTCCCTTGAAGGTGATGGCATGGCGCTCGACGCCAACCGTGCCAACGACCGCGCCGAGCGAGAGACCCCGTTCAAGCAGCACCGGCCCCTGCTCGCTGTGCCGTTCGAGATACGACGCGGCGTGTTCGAGTTCGCGCGACCTCGCGAGAACCTGTTCGAAGTCGATGCCCACGGTCGCGAGGGCGTCAGGGAGTTCAACCCCGTCGCGGTCCTTGAGAAGACGGACGCTCTCAAGTTCGAGACCGCCGCAGCACGCCGCGGAGCCGAAGAGGCTGCGCCCGAAGCGAGCCCCCTCTTCGTCGGCCCAGTCAACAAGGCGAAGCGTGATCGGAGGTTTGCCGTTGAAGTGCGACGAGAGGTGGCGGATGACTTCGAGCCCGGCCACGAGATTGAGGCTTCCGTCGAGCCATCCGCCATTGGGGACGCTGTCGATGTGGCCGCCGATGAGGAGTGACTGCTTCGACGCGCCCGCACAAGTCGCCCAGAAGTTCCCGGCTTCGTCTCGGTGGCACTCGAGCCCGGCCTCGCGGCACTTGGCTTCGAGCCACTCGCGGGCCTTGGTCCATGTCGGCGTGAACGCCACGCGCTGTGCGCCGAAACGGTCACCCGTCAGAGCCTGCAGTTCCCTCAGGTGCGTGATGACTCGGCGTGGTTCGAGCGTTGGCGTGGCCATGCGTCGGGTGCCCCACTTCGCGTCGGAGCGAAGTTCTGCGGGCGATCATACCGATACCATTTTCGCAGCGCGCTTCGAGAACTCCATGACCCTGAAGCCGATCCTCTGCGCGAGCGAAGCCCAAGCGAACTTTGCGGAGCTTCAGCAGCCGCTGACTGCGTCGCAGGCCCGTATCGAGGCGTCGCGGTGCCTCAACTGCTTCGATGCGCCATGTATTCACGCGTGTCCGACCGGGATCGATGTGCCATCGTTCATCGGCCGCATTGCCGAGGGGCGGGAGCTTGCCGCCGCGAAGCTCATCGGCGAGGCGAATCTGCTGGGCGCGTCGTGCGCCCGTGTGTGTCCGACGCAGGTGCTCTGCGAAGGGGCGTGCGTTCTCAAAGACCGTGACGAGAAGCCCATTGAGATCGGCCGGCTGCAACGACATGCGACCGATGCGGCATCGGCCGCAGGACTGCGCGTGCTTGGTCGCGCGGCGCCTGCAACGGGGAAAAGAGTTGCGGTCATTGGCGGTGGTCCTGCTGGGCTTTCGTGCGCGGCGGATCTTGCGCGTTTGGGCCACGCGGTCACCATCGTGGAACGCCACGCGCAACTTGGCGGACTGAACACCTACGGCATCGCTCGATACAAGCTGACGATGGAAGACAGTCTCGAAGAGATCCGACACATCAAGGAACTCGGCATCGCGTTTCGCATGGGGGTCGAGATCGGCTCGGCCGCCGAGGGCCAGGCGCTACTCAAGGAGTTCGACGCGGTCTTCGTGGCCATCGGTCTCGGCACGGGCAATGCGCTCGGCATCGAAGGTGAATCACTTCCAGGAGTCATGGATGCGCTCTCGTTCATTCGGGAAGTGCACGAACGGCCACTTCACGAGATCAGCGTGGGCGAGCGCGTGGTCGTCATCGGCGGCGGCAATACCGCCATCGACGCGGCGACGCAGTCGGCGAGGCTCGGCGCGCAGGTGACCATCGTGTACCGACGAACCGAAGGAGACATGAGCGCCTATGACTTCGAGCGCGCGATCGCCCGACAAGATGGCGTGCGCTTCATGTTCGACGCTGTTCCCGTCGCGTTTGTCGCGCGCGAGGGTCGCCTTTGCGCGGTTCGAATCGCTGGCTTGGCCACCGACATCCCATGTGACATGGTGCTCAAGGCCATCGGACAGTCCAAGCGAGCCGACTGGCTCGCTCGCGTGTTTCCTGTGCGCGACAGGGTGTTCGTCGGCGGCGACTTTGCCAACGGAGGTCGGGAAGTGGTCAACGCGATCGGCGAGGGTCGAAATGCGGCGTTCGCGATTCACGCCGCCCTCGGCGGATCCGGCGCGTTGCCGCCGTTGCAGCCGTCGCGACTGGGCATGCCCGAACCGCGTGGCGCCGGGCTCGTGAAGCCCGTTCGCTCGCACGAGGCCGAACGAGTGTGGAGGAGTGCGCCCCGTGGCTGACCTCTCGTGCGACTTCGCTGGGATCCGCTCGCCCAATCCATTCTGGATCGCTTCGGGACCGCCGAGCAACACGGCGCACCAAGCGCACCGAGCGTTCGAGGCCGGCTGGGGCGGGGTCGTTTGGAAGACGATCGGCCAACCCATCGTGAATGTCTCTTCGCGCTACTCGGCGATGGACTTGGGCTCGCAGCGCATGGTCGGCTTCAACAACATCGAGCTCATCACGGACCGAAGCGCCGAGGCGAACTTCCGAGAGATCGCTGAAGTCAAGCGCCGGTGGCCCGAACACGCTGTCATCGCGTCGCTGATGCTTGAGTCGCGCGAAGAGTGGCGCGAGTTCATCGCACGCGCAACCGACGCTGGAGCCGACGGCCTCGAACTCAACTACGGCTGCCCGCACGGCATGTGTGAGCGCGGCATGGGTTCGGCGGTGGGTCAGCAGCCCGCCGTCCTTGAACGCATCACAGGTTGGGCGATGGAGTTCGCGCGAATCCCCGTGATCGTGAAGCTCACCCCGAACATCACTGACATCACGATGAGCGCGCGCGCGGCGCGCCGCGCGGGAGCCAACGCGATCTCGCTCATCAACACGATCAACTCGATCACGAATGTCGACCTTGATTCGTTCGTCCCTGAGCCACGCGTGGGGAGCCTGAGCGCGCACGGCGGTTACTGCGGGCCCGCGGTCAAGCCCATCGCCCTCAATATGGTCCAGTGCTGCGCCGGAGATCCCGAAGTTGGTCTTCCGATCTCGGGGATCGGCGGGATCTCGTCGTGGCGCGACGCAGCGGAGTTCATCGCGCTTGGTGCCGGAAGTGTGCAGGTGTGCACGGCGGTGATGCACTACGGTTTCCGCATCGTTCATGCCATGAAAGAAGGGCTCAACGAGTACCTCGATTCAAAGGGGATGACGGGCCTCGATGATCTGCGTGGCCGGGCCGTGGCTCGCGTGGTGCCCTGGGAGACGCTCGACCTCTCGTTCAAGCGCGTGGCTCGGATCGACCACGCGACCTGTATCGGCTGCAACCTGTGCTACGCCGCGTGCGAGGATGGCGCGCACCAGTGCATCGACCTTGTGGACCCTGACTCGATTGGCGCGGGACTGGGTCCTGGGAGAGTCCCGTTCAAGGCGATCCCCAAGGTGCGCGAACACGACTGCGTCGGCTGCAATCTCTGCGCGTGCGTGTGCCCCGTTGATGGTTGCATCGAGATGCACGAAGTCGCCACGGGCTCGCCACCGATGAGTTGGGAGCAGTACCAGTCGCGCCTAGTGAACGGCGAAGTGCCGCCGATCCCGCCGCACGCGTAGACGCCGCGCCCCCCCCGGTTACGGGCAGATTGTGTGCCCTAGGGCACACAATCTGCCCGTAA
>SYGQ01000214.1 GCA_005799475.1 Planctomycetia bacterium
CGAACTGCGCCTCCCAAATCACCAGCGCCGATGGATCGGTGATGGCATACCCGAGCTCGAACCCAACGATCGTGTTCTCGGTGAGCGGGCTATTCCACACGCGGAAGTTCCCGAGCGCGGCCAGCGGCGTGTGCTTTGCACCTGTGTCTTGGCAGGTCACGACAGCATGC
Organism: Planctomycetia bacterium; assembly: GCA_005799475.1. Lineage (GTDB taxonomy): Bacteria > Planctomycetota > Phycisphaerae > Phycisphaerales > SM1A02 > F1-60-MAGs104. Next base: position 171 of record SYGQ01000214.1, read on the forward strand.
CGGTGGCTGAAGGTGCCGCGCTCAGCATCTTGTCCAGAGAGGCGCACGGCGTGCCCCTCGGTCAGCAGCGATCCGTACGCGAGGAGTTCGGCTTGCGCCCAGTCCACGGGCGCATCGGGATCGAACTGTCCGCGCGCGCCAGTGACCCGCGCAATCGTCTTGTGCGGCGTGATGTGGTCGGGGATGTCGGAGAGCGCGGAAGCGATCTTCGTCAGCGTGGCGAGCGAGACGCCTGTTTCGATCGCTGTCGCGGTGTAAGCGTTCGAGAGCCCCTTCCAGCGTCCCTCGAAGGCGGCGACGCCGGGGAAGACAGGCTTCGCCTTGACCGCCGTCTGCGCGGCGTCCATGCGGTCATGGACCGCCTTCACCATGGCGTCGACCTCGTCGCGCGTCGCCGCACCGGACGCAACCAAGCGATCGGCGTAGTTCGCGGCGACGCCCGCGTGTGCCTTCACGCGCCGATACAGCAGCGGTTGCGTGAACGATGGTTCGTCGGTCTCGTTGTGGCCGTTCTTGCGGAAGCACCAGAGTTCAACGAGCGCGTCGCGACGGAATGCCTGCCGGAACTCCGTCGCCGTCCGCATCGCCCACACGCACGCCTCGGGATCGTCGCCGTTGACATGAAACACAGGGACATCGAAGCCCTTGGCCATGTCGGAGCAATACGAGCCCCCGAAGACATCCTCTGGGTTGGTCGTGAACCCGACCTGGTTGTTGATGATCACATGCAGCGCACCACCAATGTCGTAGCCAGGAAGCTTCATGAAATTGAAACACTCGGCGACGGAACCCTGTCCGGGGAATGACGAATCGCCATGGACGAGGATTGGCACAACCTCAGTGCGATCGGTATCGCCGCGGAGGTCCTGTTTCGCGCGCGCACGACCGAGTACGACGGCGTTCACATACTCAAGGTGGGACGCGTTCGCGGACGCGGTCACTCGCACCGGGCCGGCGGCCGTCGTCACCGTCGCGCTGTGGCCTTGGTGGTACTTCACATCGCCGCCACCTTGAGCGAAAGCCTGTGTCCACGACTCCTCGAACTCTGTGAGCGCCTGGTCGTAGCGCTTGCCGACGACATTGACGAGAAGGTTGACGCGTCCACGGTGCGCGAAACCGCAGCAAAACTCGCGCGCGCCGAGCGCGGCGCCGCTCTCGATGCATTGGTCGAGCATGGGGATGATCGTGTCGGCGCCTTCAAGGCCGAAGCGCTTCTTGCCGACATACCGCATCGCGAGGAACGACTCGAACGCGTCGGAGTCGATCAGCTTCCCGAGAATCCGCCGCTGGAGGTCCACACCCACCGTGGCTCGGCCGCGCTCTTGTTCGATCCGGCGTTCGAGCCACTGGCGCGCGCCCAGATCGGTGATGTGTGCGAACTCCGCCCCGATGCCTCCGCAGTAGATCCGCTCGAGCAGGGCAATGATGTCGCCGAGCGGTGCGGGCGAGGCGATGGGCAGGGAAAGGGCATCAAAAGACTGGGCCAAGTGCTCGTCGGTGAGTCCGACGCTCTCCAGCGTGAGCATCTCGGGGAAGGGTCGTGTGGTTCCCAGTGGGTCCAACTGTGCCGCGAGATGGCCGAATTCGCGGTATCGCTGGACGAGGAGGTCGACCTGTCGCTGCGCGGCATGAAGAGTGCCCCCGAGGGTCGATCCCTCTGGTGGTGCAGGAACTCCCGGGCGCGAGAGCCCGAGGTCGAATCCCGCAAAGAACTGCCGCCACTGCGCCTCGACAGAACTCGGGTCTTTCTGCCAACTCGCGTACAGCGAGTCGATGAACGCCGCGTCCCAACTGTTCACCGACTGCTGCGCGGGTGGCGTCGGACCTGGTTGTGCGTGGCCTTCGCTGGTCACGAATGGGCTCCGTCAGGGGGGGCGCTGGGCGTCACAGGGCCGCTGCCCTGCTCGAAATGCAAGTGTAGCGACCAGCGGGAAAATCGGCTGATTCTGAGCGCGTTCCCCCGTCAGAGGAGCGCAACGGGATCGACATCGACCGCGACCGACTCGCCCGGGACGAGGATTCCGGCGTTGCGAGCAGCCGTGATCAGGCGCTGAAGATCAGCGGCCGTTGGCGAGTGGATCTCGACTTGGATCCGAGAACGATCCGCGATGCGAGCGATCGGGCACGGCGCGGGATCGTGGACTGCAGACTCGGCGTGCCCAGGGAGCAAGCGCAGTGCAACGGCCGCCTTCGTCGCGAGCGCCTCGGCGATGTCTCGGCGTTCGTCGCGGAAGACCACGCGGGCGAGTCGCGTCGCCGGGGGCAGCCCGTGTCGGAGGCGCACGGTCATCTCTTGGGTCGCGAATCCCTCGTAGTCCTGAGCCGCTGCAGCGAGGATCGGCGCGGCGTCGGGTTGAAAGGTCTGCACGATGGCACGCCCAGGACTCTCGCCTCGACCGCATCGGCCGCTGACCTGCGACACGAGTTGGAATGTCCGTTCGCTCGCGCGGAAGTCGGGAAGATTGAGCGCGGTGTCCGCGCTGATGACGCCGACGACGCGAACATTCGGGAAGTCGAGCCCCTTGGCGAGCATCTGCGTGCCAAGGAGAAGTCGGATCTCGCCGCGGCCGAACGCCCCCAGAGTTCTGTGGAAGTCTGCGCCAGTTCCCATCGTGTCGCTGTCGACGCGTGCCATCGCACCCTCGCGGACGAGTTCCGGGAACAGCCTCCCAAGTTCCTCTTCGACGCGCTGTGTCCCGAGCCCGAAGATGGCGATCCCCTTCGAGCATCGTGGGCACTTCCTCGGGACGACCTGCATGGCCTGGCAGTGGTGGCAGCGGGTCGTACGCATCATCTGTGTCAGCGGCGTGCCCTCGTGAACCACCATCCCCGCTTCACAGTGGTCGCACCGCATCATCCATCCGCAGGAGGAGTCCGCGCACGCGATCCAGTTGGCGTACCCACGCCGATTCAGGAGCACGATCGCCTGGCCGCCACCGTCGAGCGCCCCGCGGAGCGCATGTTCGAGCGTGGGCCCGATGAGGTGCACGCGGCGATCTCGCCGAAGGCGCGACTCGACGCGGAAGTCCACAACCTCGACGCGTGGTGTCCGCATGCCCGGCGGTCGGTGCGTGAGACGGTGCAACCTCGACACCCCACGCGATGTTGCGTTCCACCAACTCTCGAGGCTCGGCGTGGCGCTCCCGAGGACGATCGGGCAGCCGCTCATCTGCGCGCGCCGGATCGCCACATCGCGTCCGTGGTAGCGAGGAGCCTGATCCTGCTTGTACGAGTGATCGTGCTCTTCGTCGACGACGACGAGCCCGAGTTGGCCATCCGGAACGGGCGCGAAGATCGCACTGCGCGCGCCGAGAACGACGCCTGCACGCATCTGGCCTGCGGCGATCCACTGCTCGTGGCGCTGCGCCTGTGTGAGCCCCGAGTGCAAGACCGCGATGGGGTGACTGCGCAGCCGCGAGGCAATCCGTCCCCATGTCTGTGGGGTAAGCGCAATCTCGGGGACCAGGACCAGCACACTCTTTCCCCGCGCCAGAACGCGCTCGGCGAGCCTGAGGTAGACCTCGGTCTTGCCCGATCCGGTGACGCCGAACAGAAGATGTTGGGAGAAGCCCGCGCCAATCGTGGCGCCGATGGACTCAACGGCCTCCGATTGCTCTGCGGTCAGCGTTGGCGGCGGTGCGTCGTCGAGCTGCGTCCGAGTCCAGCGCGCGTGAACTTCGCTGCGATGGCTCCCCTCGAGATGTCCGCTGCGCAGAAGCGCCAGGATGGGCGCGCGCGTGGCGAGCCCGCTCGCCTCGCGGAGGGAGTCGATATCGATGGGAGACCCATCGGGCGATGCGCTCACGAGTGCATCGAGGATCGCGCGGCGCTTCGGGTGGAGTTTTCCACCCGGCGGCGACGGCACGAGCGACACGAGGAGACGCGTCACGGATCCCACCCCCTTCCTGACAGCCGCTGGCGTGATGCTCGCGAGCGTCACGCCGATGGGCGCGCAGTAATAGGACGAGATCCACTGCGCCAGTTGCACGAGTCCGAGCGGAAGTGGTGGCTGCGAGCGATCGACGCGCAACGCCGCTTTCACACGCCGCGCGTCGAGTCCGCGGTCGAGGAGTTCCTTCCCGCCGTGAGCCACGACCACTCCTGCGACGGGTCGGTCGCCACGCCCCAGCGGCACTTCAACGCGTGCACCGGGGCCGACCTCCCCGAGCGCGTCATCCGCGCGATAGGTGAGGCCGTCGGGATATCGATCCATTCCGCGTTCGACTGCGACGCGGATGTACGCCACCGACGAAGTCGCGGGTGCGCTCATCGCGCCACGAGTTCGCCCTTGGCGATGCTCGCGGCGAGGCCTTGGGCGCGCCCCATCCCATCGGTCGAGACCGGATGGCGAGTCTCCATCATTTCGATGAAGCAGTCGAAGAGGTAATCCGAGTCGTGCGGTCCAGGCGACGCTTCGGGGTGGTACTGGACGCTGAAGATCGGTTTCGTCGTGTGGCGGAACCCGGCGATCGTCGCATCATTGAGGTGGATGTGCGTGGGCTCCCCGCCGGCGGCGACGAGGGTCGCCTCGTCCACACAGAACCCGTGGTTCTGGCTGGTGATTTCAATGCGACCCGAGAGGAGGTTGCGAACGGGCTGGTTGGAGCCTCGATGGCCAAACTTCAACTTGTATGTCTTCGCCCCAAGGGCGAGCGCAAGAAGCTGGTGCCCGAGGCAGATCCCGAAGGTCGGAATCTCACCCGCGAGCGCGCGGAGCGTGCGGACCGTCGCTTCGACCGCTGCCGGGTCGCCGGGTCCGTTGGAGACGAAGAGGCCATCGGGCTTGAGCGCGCGGATGGTCTGCGCGGAAGCATCGTGAGGCAGCGCATGCACGATGCAGTTGCGCTGGCGCAGGTTTCTGTAGATGTTCCGCTTCGCGCCGCAGTCAAGGGCGACGACCGTGAGCGTGCGCGTGGCCACTCGCATTCCGGCCTCGGTGCGCGGCGCCCACTCTCCCAGCGGCTCCTCCCATCGCGTGGCGCAACGCGGACTCACCCCGCTCGCCAAGTCGAGGCCTGTCATCGATGCGGCATTGCGCGCGCGGGCTACGAGCGCGTCGTCCGTGGAAGATACATCGTCGGAGATCACGCCATTCATCGAACCTGCCGTGCGCAACCTTCGCACGAGCGCCCTCGTATCGATGTGGTGGATTCCCGGGATCCCATGCCGTTGAAGCCAGTCCGACAGGCTCTCGACCGCTCGTTGGTTCGAGTGGATGCGGCTCAACTCGCGGATCACGAAGCCGGCGACCGTTGGTCGTGCACTCTCGACATCCTCGCGCGCGATCCCATAGTTGCCCACTTGTGTGGCAGTGATCGTGAGAACCTGGCCGGTGTAGGAGGGATCGGTGAGAGCCTCCTGATACCCGGTCATCGCCGTGTTGAACACGACCTCGCCGATGCCGGTCTTTCCATCGGTCGTCGCTCCGAATCCGAGCCCATGAAAGACCGCGCCATCGGCCAGCGCCAAGCGGCACGGGCGTTGCACGGGCGCAGAAGCACCGCGGGAATTGGGCATGGTGGGTCATCATAGTCCACGGTCGCTTGCGGCCATTCGGAATGCCGCTTAGTCTTCCCGTCTCGCCAGGTAGGCGGACGGGATCGACCCGTATCGGCAAGGTCGCCGCGCCACAGTTCACCCCAAAGCAGACCCCATGATCTCCAAGACTTCACTCGGCGTGACGAGCGTGCTCGTCATCGTGGCCTCTGGACTCGTCAACGCGACGGCGCTCGGGCTTCAGGATGCTCCGGCGTCGAACGACCCCGCATCGTCCGGGTCCCAATCGAGCTCCACCGTCCAGATGCTCCGCACGCAGGCCCGACAGGCGATGACACGGAGCCAGTGGGCCGCCGCGGCCGACCTCTGGGCAGCGATTCTCGCGCAGGAACCCGGCGATGACGAAGCGACAAAGGCCCTCGCGGATGTGCAGGCAGCGATGAATCAGGGGACAGCCATCGACTCGGTCGCGGGCGAGGCGGCGGTGCACCGAGAGGGCGCCCAGGTCGAGTTCAACAATGCGTTGGTTCGTGCGGATGAGTTGTACGATCGAGGCGACTACGCCGGGGCTGAGCGGGTCGTTGTCCAGGCGAAGGCCGGCCTCGCACGCAGCCGCGGGCTCCTCGCTGCGGCCGACTATGAGGAGCGCATGGCTCGCGCCGATGCTGACCTCGTCAAGATCAAGGCGGCGCAGACTGACGAAGCCGACACAGAAAAGGCCAACGCCGCAGACACGCAGCGGGCTGACGCGATGGCGCTCAACCGACAGCAACTCGAACAGCGTCAGCGAACCATCAACGACAACATGGCGCGCGTCCGCCAACTTCAGTCGGAACTCAAGTACCAAGAGGCCCTTGAAGTTGTCCAGGAGATTCTCTTCATCGATCCAAACAACGCCGCGGCGCTCGCGCTGCGCGATGTGATTGAGTCGGGGATCCTCTACCGGAGGTACACGGAACTCCAGCGGCGGCGAGCTTTCGCGTTCTCCGAGATGTCTGTTGATTCGCAGGCGTCCTTCGTGCCGCCCAAGGTCAACCTCAGCGGCCCCGGCCCGCGAAGCCTTGACGCGATCGTCGCGTACCCCGAAGACTGGCCACAGATTTCGTCGCGTCGCGAGTCCGCGGCCGGCTTCCGCGACACCGAGGCGGATCAGGCCGTTATGGCGAAGTTGCGCGAGAGGGTCGCCGTCGACTTTGCCGAGACGGAGGCCGAACAGGCCTTCAACTACCTAAAGGAAGTGACTGGGCTCGACTTCTATGTGGACTGGAAGTCCCTTGATACGGTTGGCATCACCAAGTCCTCCCCGGTGTCGCTCGCATTTCCGCAGATCCGCGGCGATAAGGCACTCGACCTCACGCTCGAGGCCGCAGGGGGCGACAGTTCGAACCCGACCGATGCCCAAGCCAATCACGGTGACTGGACAATCGAAGACGGGATCATCGTTGTCGCATCGACCGAGGCACTGGCGCTGCGCCGGGTCACGATCGTCTACGACGTGCGCGACCTCCTCTACATCGTCCCCTACTTCGACAATGCGCCGAACTTCAACATCGATGCCGCACTGAATCAGGGCGGCCAGGGCGGCGGCGGTGGTGGAGGCGGCGGTGGTGGAGGCGGCGGCGGCTTCGGCGGAGGCGGCGGTGGTGGCTTCGGCGGCGGGGGTGGCGGCAGTGGTGGCGGTGGCGGCGGCGGAAGCCTCTTCGGTTCGGGCGGCGATGCCGGCATCGAAGACCAACGCGAGCAGATCCTTGAGTCACTCAAGGAACTCATCAAGTACCTCGTCCCTGAAGCGTTCTGGGACAAGGGGGATCTCACCGAGAGCCGCCTCGACGACTTCAACGGCAATCTGATCGTGACGGCAACGCCGCGGACTCACCGCGACATCATGAACCTGCTCACCCAACTGCGCGCGGTGCGCGCCATTCAGATCAACATCGAGTCTCGCCTCATCGGCGTCGATGTCGAGTGGTTCGAGCAGATCGGCATCGACTTCGATCTCTACTTCAACACGAATCCGGGCATGTTCGACTACGCGGTTGATCAGGATCCAAACTTCCAGCTGCGGGACTTCTTCTTCCAGAACCCCCCGGGACCGGCCTCGGTGACCTCGGATCCGCGCGTCGGTCAGCTGAAGAGTCCCGTCGTCTTCAACGGCCTCGGTCAGACCGCGGCCGCGTTCCCGCCAGGGAACCAGACTGCCACCGGTACCGCGATTGCGCCACCGACAGCTGGTACAGGAAACCTCACCTACTCGCAGTCCGGACCAACCAACGGTGGCTTCTACAACCCCGTCGGCGTGCGACGGAACGGCGAGAGCTACGGCGGGCTCTATGACTCCAACGGTATGTCGCCGGTCAATGTGCAGCAGGAGGGTCTGCCGCTCATTCAGTTGCTCGGCGCATCGATCAAGGGCACCGTGGGTGCGGCCGCGCTGGCGAACCCAGCGTTGAGCGTTGGTTTCACCTATCTCGACGACATCCAGGTTGATCTCCTCGTCCAGGCCACGCAGGCCGATCAGCGCTCCATGACGCTCACGGCGCCGCGGCTGACGCTCTTCAATGGGTCCCGATCGTGGATCTCCTTCGGACAGTCGCAGTCCTATGTGGCGAATGTGCAGGCGGTGACCGGCGACGCAGCGGGTGCGTTCCAGCCGATCATCCAGAACCTTCGCACGGGTTTCGTCCTCGACATCGAGGCAGTGACGAGCGCGGATCGTCGGTATGTCTCCATGACAGTCCAGTTCGCACAGAACATTCTCATCAAGTTTGATTCGCAGACCGTCAGTGGAGCCGCCGGTGGTGGCGACGCCTTCGGTCGAGCGGGCTCGTTCCAGGCGACGATCCAGCTGCCGACGATCGCCGTGACACAGATCAACACGGCGGTCTCCGTGCCGGACAAGGGCACGATCCTCTTGGGTGGTCGCCGCGAGGTGAACGAGACCGAGATCGAGGTCGGCGTTCCTGTGCTCTCAAAGATCCCGTTCGTGAATCGGTTCTTCACGAACTCCGTGACGAGCAAGACCGAGACGACCACGCTGCTGCTCATTCGACCCGAGGTCATTATCCAGCAGGAAGCGGAGGATCTGCTCTTCCCAGGTCTGCAGGATCGACTCGGTTCGGCTGGATCGTCGCGGAACTGACGGCCCGCGGTCGGCAACGCCCGAGAGTCGGTATCCTCGTCGCGAACCTATGTCTACGGCCCCCTCCCGAATCCGTGTTGTCGATGTGAACGGCGTCATGCGCGTCGAATTCGTGGACCGGGACATCCTCGACGAGGCGAGCATTCGCCAGATCGGGGCGGAACTCGCGCGTGCCATCGAGGCGGCCAACGCTCCGCGTGTGCTCATCTGCTTCCAAGGGGTCGAGCACCTCTCGTCGGCTGCGCTCGGATCGCTCATCACCGTGAACAGCCTGATCAAGAAGCGGGGCGGGCAACTGCGCCTTTCCAACATCAAGAAGTCCATCTACGAGGTCTTCGTGATCACCAAGCTGCACAAGTTGTTTCAGGTGTTCGACACCGCTGAGCAGGCGCTTCAGGGATTCGCATCCTCATGACGAGTTCGTGGCGGTGACGGATTCCACACCGGGCCAGTGTGACGAGGGATCCGCGACGATCGCGGAAGAGAACAACGCGATCGAGGGGTTTCAGCGCCGGATCGATGAGAGGCTCACGGCGCGGAACTACACGGAGACGGCACGGTTCGGCATCCGGCTCGCCCTTGAAGAGGCGATCATGAACGGCTTTCATCACGGCAATCAGAAGGACCCGGGCAAGCGTGTCGAGGTGCGCTGGCAGATCTCGAGCGATGTCGCGACCTTCCATGTGATCGATCAGGGTGAGGGATTCGATCCAGATGCTGTCCCTGATCCGACGCTCGACGAGAATCTCGAGATCCCTTCGGGTCGCGGCATCATGTTGATCCGGACCTACATGTCGCAAGCCTTCTATCACACGCCCGGCAATCACCTTGAGATGCATTACCGAAAGCCCGTGACGAAGTGAGCGCCACGCCTCCCGCAAATCAGACGGCGACGCTGCGCTTCGGCGTGGTCGGGGTGGGCCGCATGGGCCGACACCATGCGCGACTCTGCACGCAGGTCGAGGGCGCGGACCTCGTCGGCGTGGTGGACGCGAGCGAGTCGCGTCGCGCCGAGATGGTCGAGCAGTATGGGTGCGACGGCTTCGCGAACCTCGATGACCTCATCGCCTCGGGAGTGGATGCGTGCGTGGTGGCGACGCCCACCATCACGCACCGAGCGATTGTCGAAACATTGCTGGCGGCCGGGGTCCACTGCCTGGTCGAGAAACCGCTTGCGCCGGATCCCGAGGAAGCTCGGTGCATCGCCGAAGCCTCGCAGCGCGGCTCGGCCATCCTGCAAGTCGGCCATGTCGTGCGCTTCGATCCCGTGATGGTGGCCATCCGACAGATTCAAGGGCTGCGCCCGCGCTTCATCGAGATCGATCGCGTGTCGCCGATGACCTTCCGGTCCGTCGATGTCGGCGTCGTGCTTGACATGATGATCCATGACCTCGATGTACTCATCATGCTGATCGGCGCGGAGCCGGCAGAGATTTACGCGAACGCCGTGAGCGTGCTCGGAGAGGCCGAAGATGTCTGCAATGCGCGGCTCGTCTTCCCACCAGGCCCCGATGGAATCGCTTGCACCGCAAATGTGACGGCGAGCCGTCTTGCCCTGAAGACCGAGAGGAAGATCCGCATCATCAGCGAAGACACTTATGTGTCCGCTGACTTTGCGCTGCGGTCGGGCACGGTGGTGCGCAAGGCGGTCAATGAGCAGCAGCTCGGGCAGATTCGCGAGCGATTCCGCGCGGGCGAGGACCTCTCGACTCTGAACTATCTCGAACTGGTGAAGGTCGAGCCGCTTGCGGTGGAAGCGGGGGAACCACTGCGACTTCAGTTGGAGAGCTTTGTGGCGGCGATCCGGCGTGGTGGGCATCCGTTCGTCGATGCGGAGGCCGGCTTCGCGGCCGTGCGCACAGCACAGCGGATCGTCGACGCCGCACGCAAGGCCGGCGCGCGGATGGTCTGAGATGACCTCTCCCCCTCTGTACGGGAGCCATCTGTCGGTAGCTGGGGGAATGCACCACGCCGTGGAGGAAGCGTCGAGGCTTGGGCTCGCGTCGCTGCAGGTGTTCACCAGCAATCAGCGGCAGTGGACGGCACGGCCCCTGAGCAAGGACGCGATTGGCTCGTGGCGCGGGGCGCTCGCGCGTGTCGGGTGGGAGAGTGCCGCGCACCGCGTGGTCAGCCATAATTCGTACCTCGTCAATCTCGCTTCCCCGGACCACGCGGCGCGAAGGAAGTCGATCGCATCGCAGCGCGGCGAACTCGAGCGATGCGAGGCGCTCGGAATCGGCCGCTGTGTGCTGCATCCGGGCGCGCACCTTGGGACGGCGAGAAAACCAAGCGACCCGAACCGGCTTCGCGAGAAACCCTCCGCCGACGAGATGGCGGGATTGCGCCGCATCGCGAAGGCGCTCGATGAGTTGCACCGGAGCCTGCGCGGGTACCGCGTCGTGTCATGCCTCGAGACAACAACCGGCAGCGGCACCAATCTCGGGTACGACTTCCACCACCTCGAACTCATCGCGTCGATGGTCGCCGAACCTGAGCGAGTGGGAGTCTGCGTGGACTCGTGTCACATTGTCGCCGCGGGGTACGACCTCTCGACGCCGTCGAGGGCACGCGCCACACTCGATGAACTCGATGCGAGGATTGGTCTGGGCCGAGTGCGCGTCGTTCATCTCAATGACTCGATCTACGCCATGGGTTCGCGCAAGGATCGCCACGCCCACATCGGTGCGGGCCTCTGTGGGAACGCGTGCTTCGCGGCTATCCTTACACGCCGTGAATTGCAGGCGATCCCAATGATCCTCGAGACCCCGAAGGATGGGCTCTGCCAGGGAGAGTCGTGGGATGTGGTCAATGTGCGCCGCCTGGAGGCGATTCGACGCGCACGAGCGCCGCGCGTGGCATTCGCGCGGCGTGGACTCTTGGGTCGAGCCGTGCTCACGGCGCTTGCGTCCGTACCGCTTCTTGCGTCCGGGTGCGCACTGTTCGCATCGAAGGCGCGAGAGTCCTCCGCAGCAGAAAGCGCAACGGCAAAGGGCCCGTCTTCGCCCACACCCACGGAGGAGGCCACGCTCTTGCGCGCTGCCGCGCTCGAATCCAAGGGAGACCTTGAGGGCGCCCTCGCGCTCTTCCATGAGATTCTCGCGTCCAACCCGCGCTTGCCCGAGGCGTACATCGGCCTCGGCGATGTCCGATTCGCCCAGCGCCGTTTCGCCGAGGCAGAACCGAGTTACCGCACCGCAGCGCGGTTGGATCCTTCGGACTTCGGTGCGCAGTATGGCCACGGTCGAACTCTCCAAGTCCTCGGGCGCAGCGCCGAGGCCATCGGTGCGTATCAGCGCGCCCTCGCCGCGCAGCCGCGAAACGCGGCGTTGAACCTCAACATGGCGACGGCCTACCTGTCGCTCGGCGATGCGCGCGCGGCGGCCATCTTCGCTGAGCGCAGCGTGGAGATCGATCCGAGGAACGGACCCGCGCGAGTCAATCTCGGCGTTGCGTACGAACGACTCGGCCGTCCCAAGGACGCGATCGCCCAGTATCAGGCGGCGCTCGAACTGATGCCAGCATCGCCGCAGTTGCTGACCAATCTCGTCAACGCCTTCGTCTCGGATCACCGCTGCACCGAGGCGGTCAATACGGCCATTGCACTCACCCGGATGGTCGCAGCGCCGGAGGCGTTCGAACGCCTCGGATGGGCGCAGTTCCGCGCCGGACAGTACGACTCCTCGAGCGCCGCATACCGTCAAGCGGTGGCACTCGATCCCGCCTACTGGCCCGCGTGGAATGGCGTCGGGGTGAACGCGCTCAACAAGTGGCTCGCCTCAGAGAAGCGCGACAGCGGCGCGGCGTCGGAAGCCCGTTCGGCGTTCCGCGCATCGATGCGTGCGAATCCTGACCAACCGAAGGTGCTCAAACTCTGCACCACCTACGGGATCTGAGACCCATGCCCAAGGTTGAACTTCTTGAGTGTTTCGCCTCGCCGTCGGCGCGACCGTTCGTCATCGAGCATGAGAACGAAGAGTTCACTTCGGTCTGCCCGAAGACTGGCCACCCAGACTTCGGGCAGATCACGCTTCGCTACGAACCGGCAGGGCACTGTGTCGAATTGAAGTCGCTCAAGCTCTACTACCAGTCATTTCGCAACGAGGGCATCTTTTACGAGGCGGTCACCAATCGGATCTGTGACGACCTCCGCGAGGTCATGAAGCCCGAATGGATTCAGGTGGTCTCCACATGGCGAGGTCGCGGGGGAATCCGCTCGCGGGTCATCGCCGCTCACGGGCCCGTGCCGGAAGCGTGGCTTCGCGGGTAGCGGCTCGCGGCGCGGCGCGCTAATCGAGGAATGATCCGGTGTGGGACGGATTCGGTCCCACAAACACTCGGATGTTGCCACCGACCGTGCGCAGGACGAGCAAGTTGGCGCCACCGTTGATCGACCCGTACATCGAATCGTGGTCGTTGCGCGCGTCGAGCCCGAGCCACTTCCCCTCGCGGGCCTTCACGCGCACGACGCCGTTGACGGCCTCGGCCTCGACCTTGGCGGTCGAGCCCGGAGGCGCCCGCCAGTCGATCGAACCCTCGGCGTCGAGGATCGTGGATGGTTGCGTGAGGACATGGTTCGAGACAGCGCGGACATCGCCCTCATTGGTCTCGATGTCCACACCCTCGGCGAAGTCCGTCACATAGACATGTCCGCGCGCGGTCCGAACGACGGCGGTTCCGAGTCGGGGCACGGTGACGGTGAGGTCGACGCGTTGGTGCCAAGGTTCGGGGGCGCTTGTGGAGGCACGGACGACGATGAACTTCGAAGGGCCGCGCTCCTCGACTCCGTACTCGACCGAGATCTGCTCGAGTGAATCCTCGGACTCGGCACGGCGGCTGTAGCCGTGGGTGCCGCGCTTCACGGCATCGATTGTGGCCGTCGTGGCATCGCGGTCGGCGAGGATGACGACATCGCCGGCGAAGGAGTCGACCTCAACACCCATCAGGCCATCGGACGGCACCAGCGTCGTCTCGGCAGCTTTCACATGACCACCAACGACCTCATTCCAGCCATGCAACACTCCATGGGCGAGCCCGGGACGCGGATGAGCTGTGCATGCGGCCATCGGCACGGCCCACGCGACGACGAGCGCGCACAAACATCGACCGCGTGGCAACACGCTCGAAGTCTAGCGCCCATCAGTGGGCCCTACGATGCGACGGTGCTCCAGCTGCTCGTCCTGCTCCTGTGTGCGCCTGTCGACGGCGCGAATCAGCGCGCGAACCCCGCGCCACAGCCGAGCGTGCCATCGGTCGAAGAGGCATCGGCCACGCCGGTTGACTCCGCGGCGGCATCGAATCAGCGCGTCGACAAGAGGCGTCGCTTCTCGCCACCGTTGGCCGACGAGACCACGCCGTGGGACCGCTTCCGCGTCGTGTATCCGGTCGAGTCGGCATCCCTGCTCGCCCCCTCAGCGCGGGCTGGGCGGGTCGCCGTCTTTCTGAAAGCGGTCGATGTCGCCTCCTCACTTGCGCCCTCTGCGGCACCGTTTCTATCGGATCCGCAGCCGGTCGGATCCATCGAGGTGAAGTCACTCGTGCCCGGGAGCGTCGTGGAGCTTGGCGAATCGGCGCGGTGGTGGCCGGAAGAGGCGGGTCGCTTGCTCGAGGGGACCTACGAGGTGCAGGCCATCTTCGACTCCGATGCGTCGCAGGATGGGCATCTTTCGCCGGGGAATCTCTTCTCGGTACCCGTGCTCGTCGAGTTTCATCGGCACGACACAGACGAGATCGAGTGCACGCTCTCGGCGCGCATCGAGGACCCTGCACCACCGGACGCGCGGCGCGTCACCGCATTCGAGTGTGAGAGTTCAGTGTTGAGCGCGGACAAGGGTCGACGAGTCTCGCACCGTGCATGGCTCGCTTTCCCGCGCGAGTACGGCGACCTCAACGCGCGGCGTCGCGTCTGGCCGACGGTCTACACGCTGGTGTCCACGGGCATGGGGCCGCGGATTGCGGAGCGCATCGCGCTCGGGCTCGGCGGCAGCGCGCTCAAGGATCTCGTGCCGCAAGCCGTGCATGTGGTGATCGAAGAGGACGGAGTCATCGTCGACGGGCTCGTGGGTGGGCCACGCGCGACTGCACTGGTCACAGAGTTCATTCCCTGCCTAGAGAAGGAGTACCGGCTGGTGTCCGACGCGAGGGCCCGGATCGTGACGGGACACGGCAACGCGGGATGGAGCGCGGTGTGGTTGCTGCTCGAGCACCCCGAAGTTTTCGGCGCCGCGTTCTCGAGCGCACCGGCGCCGTTGGACTTCTCGGCGTTCGGCACGGTCAACATCTACAGCGACAGAAACCTCTTCGTCGATGCCGACGGCGTCTCGCACGCAGCATTTCGCGAGGCGATCGGCCCGGCGCACGATCTGGTGACACTGTCGGTCGAGGACGAAGTGGGTTGGTCGCGTGCTCTCTCTCCCAATGGCCACAGCGGACAGGCGTGGGACCTGTGGGAGTCGCGATGCAGCGATCGAGACACGCGGACCGGTCGCCCGCGGCGAATTGCCGACGCCTCGACAGGGGAGATCGATCCGGTTGCTGTCGAATCCTGGAGCCGCTTCGATGTCGCCAAGCGGCTCGCGTCCGCGCCGTCGAGCATCGGCACGCTTCTGTCGGCGCGCGTGCGAATCCTCGTGGGCGCGCGGGACTCGTTCTACTTCGACCGTCCCACGATGGCGTTGCGCGATCGACTCAATGCGCTTGCGCGTGCGTGCGCGGCACAGGGCGAGCCCCTTCCCGATGGGCCCGGGTACATCGAAGTCATCGAGGGCGCCTCGCACGATGCCGTGATGCCCTTGGCGCAAGTTCGGTTCGGACGGGAGATGCAGCAGCACTTCCGGCGGTGTGGACTTCACGAGTAGCGTGGCACTGCAATGAAGGAAATCCAGGACCGATGGTTCCGCATGGCAAAGGAGCAGGGGTACCGGGCGCGCAGCGCCTTCAAGCTCATTGAGATCGACGATCGACGGCGCGTTCTCAAGCGCGGCGCCCGCGTCCTTGATGTCGGGGCCGCGCCCGGCTCATGGACACAGGTCGCCGCGCAGCGTGTTGGACCAACCGGCATGGTGTGCGCCTTTGATCTCAAGGCGATTGACCCCGCGGGTCTCGCGGCGAATGTCCGCGTCATGCAGGCGGACTTGAACACGCTCGGCGTCGACTCCTTCGACGGCATTCCCTTTGACGCCGTCATCAGCGACATGGGTCCAGACACGAGCGGCGATGCGTCGGGCGACAGCATTCGTTCGATCGCTCTTTGCAATGCGCTGCTCGATCGGATCCCTCACTGGCTGCGCCGCGGTGGGCACTTCGTGATGAAGGTGTACGAGGGCGGCGGATATCCCGCGTTGCTCAAGCGCGCTGACGCGCTCTTCGACGAGGTGAAGGGCGTGAAGCCCGAGTCATCGCGCGCCGAGAGCGTCGAGATCTTTGTGGTGGGCAAGGGGTACCAGGGTGCGCTTGCGGTCACCGAGGCGCCACGCACTGCCTCCACTCCGCAGCGTGGTTGGTCCACGCGCTCACCGAGTTAGCGAGACACCACGCGCGCAGCGCCGAGCACACTTAGGCGCTTCGCAACTTCCTCGACATTGGCGCGCGAGTTGAAGGCGCTGATCCTGATGAACCCTTCGCCGCAGCGGCCGAAACCAGCCCCCGGGGTGATCACAACCTGCGCCTCGGTGAGGAGAAGGTCGAAGGTCTCCCACGAACCAAGTCCTTGTGGGCAACTCGTCCACACATAGGGAGAGTTTGTCGCGCCATGCACATGGAGCCCGAGCGCGCTGCATGCGCGAGCGAGGATCGCTGCATTCTCGAGGTAGAAGTCGGTGAGCGCACGCGTCTGTGCGCGGCCCTCGGCACTGTAGAGCGCGGCGACCGCGCACTGGACTGGCCAGGAGACCCCGTTGGAGCAGGTGGCCCACCTCCGGTGCCATAGCGGGTGGAGTGCAACACGCGCGCCGTCCGAAGCGCTCCCCGAAAGCGACTTTGGGACGACGGTGTACCCCGCTCGGACTCCAGTGAATCCGCCGATCTTCGAGAAAGATCGGAATTCGATCGCGCATTCGCGAGCACCGTCGATCTCGTAGATGGAGTGTGGAATGGACTCGTCGCGCACGAATGCCTCGTACGCGGCATCGAACGCGATGAGCGAGCCTCGTGCCATCGCCCAGTCCACCCATCGTGTGAGCGCGGCGCGGTCGAGCACGGCGCCGGTCGGATTGTTGGGCGAGCAGAGATAGATGATGTCAGCGTGCGTTGCGGGGAGCGCTGGCGAGAAATCATTGGCGACGGTGCAGGGGAGGTAGACGAGGCCCTCATAACCGCCACCAGCCTTCGCGGCCCCGGTGTTGCCGGCCATCACATTGGTGTCCGCGTACACGGGGTAGACCGGATCAGTGATCGCGACGGTGTTCCCGTTACCCAAGATCTCTAGGATCGCGCTGGCGTCGGGCTTGGAGCCGTCGCTCAGGAAGATTTCGTCATCGTCGATCGAGCATCCGCGCGAGCGGAAGTCGCCGTCGGCGATCGCCGTTCGTACAAAGTCGTAACCCGTTGGGGGTGGGTAGCCGTGGAACCGATCGCGCGAAGCGAGGTCGTCGGTCGCGCGGTGCATCGCGTCGATGGCCACCTTGGGGAGCGGCTCGGTGACATCGCCGATGCCGCACCGCACGATCCTCGGCGCGAGATTTGGATGCGCCCCCGCGTAGGCCTGCACGCGCCGAGCAATCTCTGGGAACAGGTAGCCCGCCGAGAGTTTCAAGAAGTTGTCGTTCACGCGGAACACGGTGTGAGGGCATCCTTTCGCTTGACGAGGCGGACCGCGTGGGCAGGGGGAATGTTGGCCAGCACCAGCTCGCGCGTGACCGTGTGCGTTCGTGTGTTCGCCTGATCGAACGCCTCGTGCGAGCGGATGCTCGAGCGCGCGCGGGACCCAACGAAAGGCTTTCGGATGGCGCGCATCGCGGCGTACTCGAAGTACGAAAGCTCCGCCCCCTCACGCATAAGACCGAGCATGCGCGCGAAGATCGCTCGCGTGAGTTCGACAGGAAAGTTGTTGAAGGGCAATCCGCAAATCACGAAGTCGTAGTCGCCGCCGAGCGTCGCCGACTCGATGGCCGCTGCGTGCACCATCACGGCACAGTGGGGGTTCGCGGCGCGGAACGGTTCGACGAGTCTCGTCGAGATGATGGTGGCGAAACTCGGGTTGATCTCGACGATGTCGAAGTGGTCACCCGTTCGCAACGCGCCGAGGATTGCCTTGGTGAATGGCCCAGTTCCCGCGCCCACCTCGAGCACGCGTCGCGTGCCCCCGTGCGCACGCAGGCTCCTCGTCATCGCGCGCGCCAACGCGGGCGAACTGGGCGCGATCGATCCGACCGTACGAATGTCGCGAATCGCATGGTGGACAAATTTGAGCATCGGAGGATGGATCCTAGGCCCCTGAGCGCGTCACGCGGGCGCGCCGATCGAATCGCCCGTGCCAAGCGCGAGGATCGCGCCCGCAAAGACCTCCGGAATCTGCTCCAGGTCCTTGAGTGATGCCATCTCGACAGTCGTGTGCATGTAGCGAATGGGAAGGCTCAAGAGACCGCTCGGTATGCCCCCGCCTCGGAGGAAAATCGCGTCGGTGTCGGTGCCACTGCGACCAGGCAGTGCGGCGCGTTGGAGCGGGATGCTCCGTTCGCGCGCCGACGCTTCGAGGAGTGCGACGACCTTGGGGTGCATCGCGCCGCCGACGCCGACCTTGGGTCCGTCGCCCACCTTGAAGTGCCCATGCTGCGCGTGGGAGATTCCCGGCGAGTCCGTGGCATGCCCGACATCGGTGACAAGTGCCATGTCCGGGCGCAGGCTCTCGGCAATCATCGAGGCACCGTGGAGTCCGACTTCTTCTTGCACAGTGCTCACGGCAACGACCCGGACCTTCAGTGTGGCCGCGGCGGGCGCGAGGAGGCGCAGCGTCTCCGCCGCGACAAAGGTCCCAATGCGATTGTCGAGGGCGCGCGCCACGATGATGTCGTCGCTCATCATCAGGCTCGCATCGAGAAAGACCCCAGGGTCACCGATCCGGACCCGTGCGAGCGCGCTCGCCGCGTCCTTGGCACCGATGTCGATGAACAGTTCGTGCAGCTTTCGCACCTTTCCCGCGGCATCCTTGTCCTGGAGATGGATCGCCGTGGCGCCCACGAGACCGATCACGGGACTCGCAACACCTGGTGCGCTCGACTGAAACTGGATGCGCTTGCCGACGATGGCGCCTGCATCGATGCCGCCGATGGATTTGCAGTACACAAACCCTTGCGCATCGACATGGTTGACCATCAGGCCGATCTCATCCGCGTGCCCGCAAACCGCTACCGTCCTCGTCGCGCCCGCGGGCACGATCTCAGCGAAGGCGTTGCCGTACGAGTCACGCCACGACCGCGCGGCGAACTGCGCTGCGTAGCGCGTCCAGAGGCGCTGCCCGGCCCCCTCGAACCCCGAAGGGCTCGGCGTGTCAAGGAGCGAGCGGAGGAACGAGAGCGATTCGGTGCGCATGGGGGGCGCAGGATAGTCCGCGGATCGCGCCACCGCGGATGTGCGATACTGTTGGCCGAGGAGCGTCCCACATGATGCGTGAGAAAGAGAAGTCCCCTTGGTCCGGTTGGATCGCATTGCCGCTCCAGCTCGTGTTGTTGCCGGTTGTGGTCCTCGTCGTCGTCGGGTCCGTGATCGCGCTCGCACAGCACGCCGTGTCGAATCCAGCGAGACTCCCGGTCGCGATCGTGGCCGTCATCGTCAGCGCACTGGCGCTCGTGGCGTGGGCAGTCAACTGGATCGGGTTCTTCGTGGTCGGCCCAAACGAGAGTCGCGTCATCCTTTTCTTCGGGCGCTATGTGGGGACCGTGCGCAAGATCGGCTTCCACTATGTGAACCCTTTCAGCAGGAAGCGGAGCGTCTCGCTCAAAGTGCGCACCTTCGAGACGGGATCACAGGAGGCCGGCGAAGTGAAGGACCCGGCGACTGGCAGGGTGGTGGTGGCCGCGCGACGCGGCCGCGGCCATCCCATCAAGGTGAATGACCGCGATGGCAATCCCATCGAGATCACCGCCGTTGTGGTGTGGCGAGTCACCGACACCGCCGAGGCGCTCTTCAATGTGGACGCGTACGAACAGTTCGTGGCCATCCAATCGGAGGCGGCGCTCCGGAACCTCGCGAGTCAGTACCACTACGACAGCGTCGACGATGGCTCGATGAGTTTGCGGGGCAACACCGACGCCGTCGGCGAACAGCTTCAGATCGAACTTGCGGCGCGCATGGCGAAGGCGGGCGTGGAGATCATCGAGTCGCGCATTTCCAGTCTCGCGTATGCGCCCGAGATTGCCGCGGCGATGCTGCAGCGGCAACAGGCGGGTGCGGTTGTGGCCGCGCGCCAGCGTCTCGTCGATGGCGCAGTCGGCATGGTCGAGATGGCGCTCACACGGCTTGAGGAGCGGCGCACCGTTGAACTCACGAATGCGCAGAAGGCCGGAATGGTGGCGAATCTGCTGGTGGTGCTCTGCAGCGAGCGCGGCGCGCAGCCAATCGTCTCAGCCAGCTCCGCGAACGAGTGAGCCGTGTTTATGCGCTCGCGCGACTAGATTGGAGGGATGCGACACAGTCATTCCTCGTCGTGGCGGTGCGCCGCGATGTTTCCTGCCGCGTGTGCCTCGGCATCCCTGGTCTTCGCCGCCGAGATCGACCTGCCTCGGCTTCCTAGCGCGAGTCCCGACGGCGCATGGGTGACATTTACCTGGCGAGGCGACATCTGGAAGGCACCGGCCGAAGGGGGTATGGCCACTCGCCTGACGAGTCATCCAGCCGACGAGTCGCGCAGCGTGTGGAATGCTGACGGCACGCTCATCGCTTTCGAGAGTTCGCGTGACGGCGGCCGCAACCTCTTCGTGATGGATCCATCAGGAGGATCGCTCCGCCGAGTGACCAACACAGACGAGACACTCGCACTCAGCGCATTCGGGCGCACGCCATCGGGGGAGCCCGCGCTCGAGTTTTCGGGTTCACCCGAGTACGACCTCTTCCGCAGCGCGCGTCCGTACTTCGTGGCGCTCTCGGGCGGCGAGCCGTCGCGGCGCCACGGCGCGTTCGGCACCGATGCCGTGCCCTCGCCTGACGGATCTCGGTACCTCTTCCAGCGCGGCGGATCCGAGTGGTCGCGTCGCGGCTACCGCGGCAGCGACAACTGCGATGTGTGGCTCTACGACCCGTCGTTGCCGGTGGCGGAGCAATTCGCGCGGCTCACGGATCACCAGGGCAACGACGGGTGGGCGAAGTGGCGCGGTCCGCAGTCGTTCCTGTTTCTGTCGGACAGAGATCTCGCCACCGTCAATGTGTTTGTGCAGGATGCGAAGGCATTCTCTCCTGCGCGTCGACTCACGGGATTCGAGGGGCAAGATGTCAAGGACCTCACGGTCAGCGCCGACGGACGGAGAGCCTTCTTCACGGTCTGGGATCAGCTCTATCGCCTCGATCTCGATCGTGCCGGCGCGCAGCCTGTGGCGCTCGAACTCACTGCACCCGACGACACCCTTGACGCGGAGGAGGTGAGGTCGCTCGCGAGCGCTGCCACGGAGGTGGCGCTCAACCCCGACGGCAAGAGTGCGGCGCTCGTTGCGTTTGGCGATGTGTGGGTCAAGGCAGTCGAGGGCAAGTTGCCCGCAAGGCGAGTGACGAACGCCATCGCGCGTGAAGGAGAGGTCGCATGGAGTCCCGATGGCGAGTCGCTCTACTTCACAAGCGATGCCGATGGCACTGAGTCGATCATGGTCGCCCGCGTGATGACGACGCGCGACGATGTGGTCGCCACGGCGAAAGTTCTTGATCCCGCTCCGGTGCCAGCGCCCGCGCCGACTGAGCCCCCGGCCGCACCAGCGATCGCGCCAGTGGTGGAACCCGCGCCAGCTGCACCGATGCCGGCCGCAACCCTTCCCGACGCGCCTGCTCCAGCGAAAGAAGAACCGAAGGACTCCGACAAGGCGAGTGACAAGGAGAAGGACAAGGACAAGGACAAGCCCAAGGAGACACCCAAGAGCGAGCGTTGGGCGCAGGCCCTCCGGTTCGAGGTCACGCCGCTCGTCGTTGATGCCGCACATGATCGGCAACCGACGCCGTCGCCCGACGGCAAGCGCCTCGCCTTCCGCCGCGGACGAGGCGACATCATGATGCTCGACCTTGCCACGAAGGAAGTGCGCGTCGTCGCGAATGGATGGGACCCCGAAGTGGAACTTCGCTTCAGTCCCGATGGGGCGTGGCTCGCCTACACGCACACGGACCGAGACTTCAACGCCGACATTTCAATCGTGCCAGCCGACGGTTCTGCGCCGGCGATCAATGTGACTCGGCATCCCGACAACGATTCCACCCCGAGATGGTCCGCCGACGGACGCATCCTCGCGTTCCTCTCCGAGCGAACCAACGAGGAGGTCGATGTCTGGGTCGTCAATCTCGACAAGGGCCTCGACTCAATGTCGAAGTTTGAGCTCGAAAAGTACTTCAAGGAGGCTGGAGAGGCCGCAAAAAAGCGTAAGCCGCTGGCGACCACCCCGGCGAAGCCCTCGGACACTCCCGACAAGGCGGCTCCCAAGCCAACACCGGTTGCGCTCTCGCTCGGTGATGCCTACCGACGCGTGCGCAGGGTCACCTCGCTCCCGGGCAACGAGGGCAACCTCGAGCTCACCCCATCGGGCGAGAAGATCTTCTTCACCGGCGGGGACTCGGCCGACGGCGGACTCTTCTCGATCGGCCACGACGGCACCGGTCAGAAGAAGATCGGCGCCCGTGCGAGCGTGCAGGGCATCTCGCTCACTGGCGACAAGCTCGTGACCCTCTCGGGCGGCAAGGGGCAACTCGTGTCGCCCTCGGGTGGCGGCGCCTCCGATGCAGGCAAGAGCGAGGGCGCCCTCGAAGTCGACTCGTCGATCGTGGTCGACCGCGCCGCGCTCGTAAGGCAGAAGTTCGACGAGGCTGTGCGCCTGATGGGGGAGAACTTTTATCACCCGACCATGAAGGGTCTCGACTGGGATGCCGTCGGCGCGCGATACGCCGAACTGGCCACGCACGCGCGCACGGGCGCGGAGTTCGATCATGTTGCGAATCGGCTCCTCGGCGAATTGAATGCGAGCCATCTCGGCATCCGCAGTCCATCGAGCGGCGGACGAACCGTGCTCCCGCAAGGGCGCATCGGCGTGAAGGTCTCGTCGACCCCGACTGGATTCCGGGTGGACGAGATCATGCCCGAGTCTCCGGCGACCTCCGCGAAGCCGCCGATGAAGGTCGGCGATCTCATCACCGCCATCGACTTTGAGCCCGTCCATGCATCGGACACGCTCCCGTCGCGAATGGCGGGAACGCTCGGTCGCGAGGTCGTGTTCTCGATTGATCGCGTCGGAACCGATGCGACGCCGGTCTCGTTTCAGACCGCCATCGTTCCCGTCAGTGATGGCGCGATCTCGCGCCTTGGGTACCGCGCCACGCAGGAACGAAACGCATGCCTTGTCGATGAGTGGTCCGGCGGTCGGCTCGGTTACGCGCACATCGAAGGGATGGGACAGGAGTCACTCGACGAGTTCGAGCGCGACCTCTTCGCTGCGTGTGACGGTCGCGACGGGCTCATCATTGATGTGCGAAACAACGGCGGGGGGTGGACGGCTGATCGCCTTCTCGCGTCCATCTGTTCGCCCATCCACGCTTACACGCTGCCGCGCGGCGCGGATCCATCGCACACAGACGGTTACCCGCAAGATCGTCTGTTTATTCAGCGCTTCACGGGCCCGGCCAACATGCTCTGCAATGAGAAGTCATTCTCCAACGCCGAAATCACGGCACATGCGTTCAAGACGCTGCATCGCGGCACGCTCGTCGGGATGCCCACCTATGGCGGCGTCATCTCGACTGGATCGGTATCGCTGCTCGACGGCACGACCGTCCGTATGCCCACCCGCGGTTGGGCGCTCCCCGACGGCACGGATATGGAACTCCACGGTGCGGTCCCCGACATTGTGGTCGAACAGACGCCGCAAGACGAATGCGCCAACGACGATCGTCAGTTGCGCGCTGCCGTCGACAATCTCGTGGCACGGCTCCCACCGCGGAAAACGGTCACCGCGCCCTAGCCTCACTCGCATGGACCCGATCCGGTACCACCTCAATCGGCCGCATCCCTGGCACGGCCTGCGCGTCGGCGATGAACCACCCCGACTCGTGCAGGCGTTCATCGAGATCACGCCGTTCGACCTTGTGAAGTACGAAGTCGACAAAGAGTCGGGATACCTGCGGGTGGACCGCCCGCAGCGAACGAGCGCGACGCCGCCCACCTTGTACGGTTTCATCCCTCGCACGCTGTGCGCGGCGCGCGTGGCCGAACTCAGTTCACACGCGGCCGCCGCCGACGGTGACCCATTGGACATCTGCGTCATCTCGGAGCGGCCGATCAACCGATCGGACATCGCGATTGATGTGCGCGTCGTGGGCGGTCTCCAGATGCTCGACCGGGGCGAGGCTGACGACAAGATCATTGCGGTGCTCGTGGGCGACCCGGTGTGGGATGCCGCGCGAGACCTCGCGGACATCCCCACGGTCATCGTCGAGCGACTCCAGCACTACTTCTCGACCTACAAACTTCGAGTTGGCGAGCCGAGCCCGAGCATCATCCGAGATGTCTACGGGTACGAACGCGCGGCGAAGGTCGTGGCCGCCGC